>CALKVG010000705.1 GCA_937998045.1 uncultured Myxococcales bacterium | reverse complement strand
ACGTCGAGGGGCTACGCCGGACCGCGACTCGGGGCGACGCTCGCGTCGTAGGCGCGGGCGTGCCCGGTCGCGAGCGCGACGGCGTCGGCCAGGGCGGGAACGATGAGATGCTCGATGGCGCGCGTCACGTCGGCGGGGCGCCCGGTGAGCGCGAAGACGACGCAGCGGTTGTAGACGCCCGCCGTCGCGCGCGTGAGCATCGCCCGGATCTCCATCCCGGCTTGCTCCTGCAGGAGGCGGCGGTACGCGTCGGCGAACCCCTCGATGCGCCGGTCGACGAACGCGTTCAGCGCCTCGCACGTGTTGTCGCGCGGCCCGAAGCCCGTGCCGCCGATCATCACGATGGCGTCGGCCTCGTTGTCGTTCGACACGTTCGACACGAGCTGGTTGATGTAGGTCGCCTCTGCCTGAGCGACGACGTTGCGCACGACGACCGCACCGGACGCCCGCAGGATGTCGGCGACGTTCTTCGCGGTCTCCTCGAGCGTCTTGCTGCGCCCGTGGCTCGCGACGGCGACGAGGACGCGCGGCGGAGAAGCTTGCCGTTCGGTCATTGCCTTGATTTCATCACGCCTCGCGCGCGACGTCGATGCCGACTGCGCGCATCAGGCGCAGGGCGTTCGAGCTCTGGACGATGCCGGGGCGGAGGATGAAGTCGAAGGTCATCGTCTCGCCGGCCACCTGTTCCTCGAAGTGCACGTTCTCGACTCGACCGCCGAGCTCGCGCTCGAGCGCCGTGATGCCCAGATCGTGCGTGGAGACGGCGCCGAGCGCGCCTCGCTCGAGGAGCTCGCGGACGATCGCGCACGCGCCGATGACGCGCTCGCGCGAGTTCGTGCCGTGCAGGATCTCGTCGAGCAAGAAGAGCACGGCCGCCCGCGGCGCTGCGCGTGCGCTTGTCCCGTCTTCCGCAGCCGCCAGGTCGAGCACGCGCTTCAGGCGGCGCAGCTCGGCGTAGAAGTGCGAGACGCCCTGCTCGAGCGAGTCCTCGATGCGCATGCTCGTGACGACGCGCGCCGGCCCGATGCGCAGCGACCGCGCGCACACCGGGGCCCCCGCGAACGCGAGGACGGCGTTGACGCCGAGCGCGCGCAGGAGCGTGCTCTTGCCCGACATGTTCGAGCCCGTCACGACGAGCGCGCGCCCCGCCGACGGCAGCGCCACGTCGTTGCCGACGCGCGTCGCCGCCGGAAGCATCGGATGCGCCAGCGCGCGCGCCTCGAACAGCGGCTCCGGCGCGAGCTCGGGCCAGGCGAACTCCGCGTTCTCGAACGCGAAGGCGCCCAGGCTCGCGAGCGCCTCGACCTCGGCGAGCACCTCCAGCCATTCGCGGGCATGCCGCCCGGCGCGCGCGCGCCAGCGCGCCAGCGCCCGAGCCGAGTGCACGTCCCAGAAGAGGAACGGCCCGATGACGAAGCGAAAGACCTCGTTGCGGCGCGCGTCGACGAAGCCGACGATACGCGCCAGCGCGGCGATCTCCTCGCTCGCGCGCCGCCCGCCGGACGTCAGGCGATTGCTCAACCCGACGAGCAGCGGAGCCTCGAAGGGCTCGCGCTCGATCGCGGCGAGCATCTCGCGCCACCGCGTCGCAGACGACTCGCGCGCCGACACGGCCGAGAGCGCGCGACCCAGGGGCGCGCTCGCGAGGATCCCGAGGACGACCTCCGCCAGGACGCCGAGCGTCACCGCACCGCTGCGCAGGTGGACGAACGGCGCGACGACGAGGAACCCCACCGCCAGCGCCGGCAGCACCCACGCCAGGGCGACGAGTCCCGCTGCGGGGCGCTCGTCCTTCTCGGCCCAGGCGAGCAGCGACGTCGCGTCCGGCTTCTCCTCCCCGACGACGCCGCCCGCCGTCGCGAGCGCCTCGCGAAAGGCGGTGCGCCCCGCCAGGTCGCGCGCGGCGCGCTGGCGGGCGACGATCTCCTCGGGCCAGGACTCGACGCCGGCCTGAGAGAGCAGTCGCGCGAGCCGCTCCTCGCCGAGGGCCGTCTCGGCGGCGCTCACCAGCTGCATCAGCGACGCTTGCCCGAAGATGTCGAGGTCGCCCGCGAAGGGATGATCGGGCGCTCGGAAGCGGGCGCTCGCCTTGGGCAGCTGGTCCCACGCGTGCGCGAGCCGCGCGAGCCCACGCTCGTGGAACCGCCGCGCCGCGAGCGCGCGCTCGTGCTCGTCGTGGACGCGCGCGTGCACGACGACGAGCGCGACGAACGCGACGACGGTCGCGCCGAGCGCCGCCCAGCCCGGCATCCCTAGCTTCCCCCAGACGACGCCCGCGAGCACCCCGAGGAACGCCGCCGCGAACGCCAGGCGCGCGGTCGCGATCCCGCGCGACCGAGCCTCGAGGCGCTCGATCTCCCGCGCGCGCGTCTCGCGCCCTTTCTCGTAGGTGGCCTTCGCGTCCACGGTCACACGTTACCGCGCGCCGGCCGAGCCCATGCCGAGCTCGCGAAAAAGGAAGGCCATCTCGTCCGAGACCTCGTCGACCAGCTTGGCCACGGGCTTGCCCGCGCCGTGCCCGGCGCGCGCCTCGACGCGCAGGAGCACCGGACGCGAGGCGTCCGCCTGCGCTGCCTGGAGGCGCGCCGCCATCTTTCGCGCGTGCATCGGATCGACGCGCGAGTCGCTGTCGGCGGTCGCGAAGAGGACCGACGGATAGCGCGCGCCTTCGCGCACGTGGTGGTACGGCGAGTACGGGTAGATCCAGCGGAAGTCGTCCGCCTTGTCGGGGTCGCCGTACTCGGCGATCCATAGCCCGCCGATGCGGAAGCGGTGGTACCGCAGCATGTCGGTGAGCGGGACGAGGCAGAGCGCCGCGCGGAAGAGCTCCGGGCGCTGCGTGACCGCCGCCGCGACGAGCAGGCCGCCGTTGGAGCCGCCGGCGACGCCGAGCCGGTCCGCGCGCGCGATCCCCGCGCGCACGACCTCCCCGGCGCACGCGTACAGGTCGTCGAAGACGTTCTGCTTGCGCTCGAGCATTCCCGCGCGGTGCCAGTCCTCGCCGAACTCCCCGCCCCCGCGCAGGAGCGCGACGACCCAGGTCCCACCGCGTTCGACGGTGAGCAGCGTCCGCACGCTGAACGCGGGCGTCTGCGCGATGTTGAAGCCGCCGTACCCGTAGAGGACGGCCGGACCGGTGCCGTCGCGCCGCGCGCCCGCCGGCTCCACGACGAACATCGGCACGCGCGTCCCGTCCTTGCTCGTCGCGTAGAGCATCGAGACGCGGACGTCCGGCAGCCGCACGTTGCCGCCGACGCCGTCCCACGTCGTGACCGCGCCGCCGGCGAGGTCCACGCGGAGCACGCGCCCCGGCATCGCGTACGACGTGAAGTCGACGAAAGCGTCGGCCGCGTCGTGCGCCGCGGCCACCCCCGCGGAGCCGAGCGCGGGCAGCGCGACCGCGCCGAGCGCAGCGCCGTTCGCGTCGAAGCGCTCGATGCGCGCGCTCGCCTCGTGCAGATACGCCGCGAGCAGCGTGCGTTCGCCGCGAGAGCCGCCGGCGACGGCGACGTCGGTGAGCACGTCCGCGCGCTCGGGCAGGACCTCGCGCCATCGAGAGCGCTCGGGCGCAGCGTAGTCGACCGCGAAGAGGCGGTAGCGCGACGCACCGTCGTTCGTGTGCACGAAGAGGACGTCGTCGAGCGGCGTCGGCTCGTAGAGGGCGTCCACGTCCTTCGCGAGCGGGACCCAGGGACGGTCCGCGGAGGCCAGGTCGCACAGCCAAAGCTCGCTCTTGTGCCAGCCCATGTGCACGCGCACGACGAGCCAACGACCGTCGGGGGACCCGACGACCGCAGGCACGTCCAGCTTGTCTCTCCCCTCGCCGAAGACGAGCGGGTCGCGCGCCGGGTCGTCGCCGATGCGATGGCGGAAGACGCGGCAGTGGTACTTCTCGTCGCCCGGCGGCACCGAGCCCGGCTCCGGATAGCGCGTGTAATAGAAGGTCTCGCCGTCGGGCAGCCAGGCGACGCTCGCGTGGCGTGTGTGCGGGATGCGGTCGGGCAGGTCCTCGCCGGTGGCGACGTCGCGGATGCGCAGCGTGCTCTGCTCGCTGCCGCCCTCGCTCAGGCCCCAGGCGACGCGCGCGCCGTCGCGAGAGGGCGCCCACCAATCGATGGCCGTCGTCCGGTCGGCGGAGAGCGGCGCGGGATCGATGAGGACGCGATCGGCGGCGCCTACGCCGTCGCGAACGTAGAGCACCGACTGCTCCTGCTCGGCCTGGCGCCGCACGTGGAAGTACCGGCGCAGCCCGTCGCGCGTCGTCCTCGCCGCGGGCGCGCTCACGTGCCCCACCGAGAGGAGCTCGCGGATGCGCGCCCGGAGGGCTTCCCGCCCGGGCAGGCGCTCGAGCCATGCCTGCGTCTCCGCGCTCTGCGCCTCGTCCCATGCGCGGACCTCTTGCGATTCGCCGTCCTCGAGCCAGCGGTAGGGGTCGACGACGGCGACCCCGTGCAAAACCTCGGTCACGTTGTCGATTCGCGTCTTCAAGTAGCCGGAGGATCACAAGAACCGCCCGGGATGGGAAGAGAAGAGAGCGCCGCGCGCGTGCGCGCGCAACCCCTGGCCGAGGGGCCGTGACTAGGGTCCTCGTTTTGCGCTATGTGGGGGGCCGAGCGATGCGGCCCCTCGTCCTCCTCTCGAACGACGACGGGTACGCGAGCGCGGGCATCCAGGCGATGCGTCAGGCGCTCTCGGTCGTCGGGGACGTGGTCGTGCTGGCGCCCGAGGCCGAGCAGAGCGCCTCCAGCCACGCGCTCAGCCTGCACCGGCCGCTTCGATTGCGCGCGGTGGAGCCGCACGTCTTCGCGCTCGACGGCACGCCGGCCGACTGCGTCTACGTCGCGCTCCACGCCGGCACGCGCCTCCTGCCGCGCCGTCCCGACCTCGTCGTCTCCGGCATCAACCACGGGCTGAACCTGGGGCAAGACGCCTTTTACTCCGGCACCGTCGCCGCCGCGCGCGAGGGCGCGCTGCGCCGCATCCCGGCGGTGGCCTCGAGCGCGCACCCCGCCGCCGACCTGGCGGCGGTCGCGCAGCTGACGACGCGCATCGCGCTCGAGCTCCTGGCGGCGCGCGGCAAGCGCGGCGCGCTCCTCAACCTGAACGTGCCCCCGCGATGGAACGGACAGGTGCGCGCCACTCGCCTGGGCGCGCGCATCTACGAGGAGGTCGTCGACTTCCGGCGCGATCCGCGCGGGCGCGAGTACCTCTGGGTCGGCGGCCCCGGCGTCCGTCACGAGCGCGACGAGGGCTCGGACACCGACGCCTACGACGACGGCGTCGCCTCGATCACCCCCCTCCTCCTCGACCTGAGCAGCGCAGGAGACCACGACCTGGCCGAGTCGGTGGCGAAGCGGGTGGTGTAGAACCGTCCTCGGAACGGCCAGAAAGGAACGGCGACCATGGCGACCAGCAAACGACGTTCGGGCAAGCGCGAGGCGACCAAGCCGGCGGCGCGGCGACCCACGACGCGCAGGGCGAAGCCGGTCGCCCCGGCGCCAACGCGCAGGGCAAAACCGGTCGCCCCGCCGACGCTGACGATCACGCGCCCCGTGGCGAGCTTCGACTTCTGCCGCTCGCTCATCCGCGACGTGCCCGACTTCCCGCGCCCCGGCATCGTCTTCAAGGACATCACGCCGCTCCTGGCGAGCCCGCGCGCGCTGCACATCGTGCTCGACGGCATCGCCGAGCGCTTCATCGGCGAGCACATCGACGCGATCGTCGGCATCGAGGCGCGCGGCTTCATCTTCGGCGGCGCACTCGCCGCCCGCTTGAACGCGAGCTTCGTCCCGGTGCGCAAGCCGGGCAAGCTGCCGGCGGCGGTCGACCGCGTCGAGATCACGACGGAGTACAGCCGCGACGCGCTCGAGATGCACCGCGGCAGCCTGCGCGAGGAGGCCCGCGTCGTCGTCGTCGACGACGTCCTCGCCACGGGCGGCACCGCGCGCGCCGCCGCCGAGCTCGTGAACCGCCAGGGCGGCTACGTCATCGGGTACGCCTTCGTCGTCGAGCTCGGGTTCCTGAACGGGCGCGAGCGACTGCTGCCGGTGCGCGTCGAGAGCTGCATCGCGTATTAGCGCCCGCACGACAGTCCGCTGCGGGCTTCGGCGTCGTGGCGTGAGTCGCCGCCGAAGACGTACGCGCCACGCGCGCGGAGGCCGACTGATCCTTTGCTCGGGAATCCGCCACCACTTTGCTCGGGAATCCGCCACCACCATGAGGGGCATGAACATGCCGCGTATCGGGACGGCTCGACGACTCTCACGGACCCTGGCGATCCTTTGCGCATGTGCGTCGGCCGCGGCCTGTGGCGGACGGACCGACGTTTCCGCCGCAGAACTCAGCGGCCGTTGCCGACGGGTCGCTGCCCGACGGTGCGTACGCCGCCGATTCGGGCCTAGCTTCCGACGCAAGTGCGGCGGCCGCGGGTACATGCCACCTGCCGGCTCGGGCAAGCACACGCACCCGGGTCGTGGTCCGCGAGACCGGCGGAATTTGCGGCAAGGGCGCGTGATCGGCCGCCTTGCGGTGATGCCGGTCTCGGAACCGTTCTCCCGCTCCACATGGCCCGAGAGTCGTTGGTACGCAACGCCTTGCGGGAGGAGCTGAGCCGCCGTTGCCCGCTCATTGCCCAAACGTCGCCGACCTGGGAGAGCTTCCAGTGCGTCCCGGGGCGTCGTCCTGCGCCTCGGTCGCCAGCCTTCCATTGCGGAGGAGCGGGCTCCTGGACGTGTTCGCGCATGATCCACCTAATACTGCGACCGCTCGCCCACGCTGGGGTAGATGGGGCGGTGCTGACAGCGCCCTTGCCGAAGTGCCCCGCGGCACTCGACCATCGAGGGACGATGTCGGCGCGCCGCTCCTCACGTACCGAGAATCTAGGACCCGAGGTCTGGCCCACAAGGCGGGGCGGCTCGCTCGATGAGCTTGGGGCCGACATACGCGAGAAGACCGGCATCCGCTCGGAAGCCGTCCGCGCCGAAGAGACGCGACTTACCGATACCTCCCAGCATCAGGACCTCGGAACAATTCATCGCGCCGAGGTGACGCCGGCGACCGCTTACGGCGCAGCGTAAGGCGCCGGCAGGGGACGTATGTTTTGCGCGCGGGAAGCTCTCCACAGCGAGAGCGACGTCGAACAGAAGCTCGTGTGGCCGCTGCTGACGCGCCCTAATCCGGTCGGTATGGGCTACGAGCCCGCGGAGATCGCAACGAAGCATGATATTCGGCGCTACGAGATCGACAAGGGCTCGAAGAAGCGTCTCTACTACCCGGACTATATCGTCCTCTTGGCGGGCTTCCCCGCGATGGTCGTGGAGGCCAAGGCCCCGGGAGAATCTCTTGATGATGCCCTCGACGAGGCGCGGCTGTATGCGGCAAAGCTCAATGAGAGCTTTCCCTCGGGCATCAATCCTTGCCTTCGTATTCTCGCAAGCAATGGGGAGGTTGTCGCGACTGCGGCCAGCGATTCTACAATCATCGACCTAGAGCTTCCCTTCAGTCGCCTCGCCCTATCCGACCCAGATTACGCTAATCTCAGTTAGATCGGCGGGCGCTAGAGGGTCACCGTCGGACACGGTAGCTTTTTGGTCCAGATCATCGCCATCGCCTCAGTCCTACGAGTAGCCGGCCGGCCGCAAGCGCCGCTAGACGCGAGGACGGGCGGGAGGATCACCTATTCGTCGTCATCTTCGTCGTCGAAGGTGTGAAGCTCGGGCAGCATGGCCCCGTGGAGAATGCGGACGATCAGAATGCCTCCGTCATCCTCGCGCCGAAAGAACACGACGTGCGACTCGTAAGCGCGGCGCAGATAGGTGCCATTGTGGGGCCGATTCAGGATCGGAAGCTCGTCCAGGTGCTCGCAGAGCTGCTGCAGCCCGTTCACGTAGCGCTCGGCCCGGGCCTGGCCCCAGCGCTCAAGGGAATACTCGGCGATGGAATCGAGGTCGTCTTCGGCGCGGCGCTGATACCTGACTCGCGCCACGGGCTAGCGCGCCGGCGAGAGACCGTGCCGGGCGCGCACCCGGTCGAACACGCCATCTTCGGCAACGCCGCTGCGCTCGCCCTCCTCGAGGGCGGCGGCGAGCGCCTGCGCCTTGGCGTCGCAGCGCTCCTGGCGCTTGCGCAGCGCTTCGACCCCGGCTTCGATCACGTCCTCCACGCGGGCGAAGCGGCCAGCCGCCACCTGCGCCTCGGCAAAGCGCACGAGGTCGTCGGGCAGGGTGGTCGTGATGGGTTTGGCCATGGCCGTGTTTCCTTCAATGATTCCGAGACAGTATCCCATGTGCGCCCCCTGCCGTCAACCTGCCGGGCGAAAGTCCAAGGAGCACCGACCGTTCCTCCTTGGGCTCAGGCGTCCCTTGCCATGATTGAGCCGGTCGCGGACGCCGGCGACGAAGTCCGAGTACGCATCTACCGACGAGAAGTCGCGGTTGCCGCGAATGACGAGCGCTTGCTGGAGCGCGGACTTGAGCACGTCGTGGGCTTTTTCGACGACGCCGTTTTGATGCGACTGGCGCGGCTCGATCCGCGTCGACGACGCGCCGTAGTGCTCGAGCACCGCAGCGAAGCGTCGATTGAGCTCACGTCCGCCGCCGGGGATCTGGTGCGTGGCCGCCGACAGGTTGTCGCTGCGCCAGACGAGAGGAGCGCCGCCGATGGCGGCGAGCGCGTCCTGCAGACCGTGTACGAGCGCCTCGAACGTCTCCGAGAAAGCCAGGCCGACCCACCGCCACTTGCTGAAGCTGAGGACGAACTGAAACAGCAGGTGCATGAACACCTGGCCGGCGACAGTCACTCCGAGCTCGGTCGCCTCGGTGAAGTCGAACGCTCCCTCGCGCCCGGGCAGGTGCTCCTGCTCGAACATCACCTCCTTGCCCGGACCGTGAAGCGCGCGCCACTCGTGCATGCGGCGCTGCAGTGTCCGGAGCTGGCCGGGCCCGTAGCTGTCGCCGTGGCGCCGCTGCAGCTCGGCGATCACCGTCGTCCCCTCGAGCACGCCGGTGGTGTCGGCGACGAGCAACGGCACGACCTCGGACTCCCAGACAGATGCAAACGGGTCGGGGCGCGTGCGCCAGGTGCGCGGGCCCCTCGTTTCACTCGGCAGCGCGCCCTGCTTCCAGCGTTTTCCGGCCGCACTCGGACACCGTTCCGAAGGGACCCGGACACGATTCCGGTGAGCACCCGGACAGCGTTCCGGTCACCCGGACACGGTTCCGGAAGCACCCGGACAGCGTTCCGGGACGACCCGGACACCGTTCCGGGAGCACCCGGACAGGCGGTAGCGAGCGGCGCTGCTTGATGGCGTAGGTCACGTCCTACCGCCCCCTCCCGGGGGGCACCGACGACGTGTCGGTCGAGCAGCAGCGGCGTGGATGGTCGCGACGAGCGGCCCCTCGATGCACCCCAGCGTGCGATCGAGGGCCGATGACGGAGCGAGCATCGATGAGACAGATCAAAGAGGTTCTGCGGATGCGTTTCGAGCACGGCCGGTCCGCGCGCGAGATCGCGTCGGCGGTCGGGCTGAGCAAGACGACGGTCAGCGACTACATCGCTCGCGCCGAGCAGGCCGGTCTGCGGGATCAGGTCAAGGATCTCGGCGACCGCGAGATCGAGCAGCGGCTCTTTCGTCAGCTCGATCGGAATGAGCCCGCCCGACGAGCGCCGATCGATCTGGCCTGGGTCCACCGCGAGATGCGTCGAGTTGGCGTGACCATGTACCTGCTCTGGCAGGAGTACGCGGCCGCAGCCCGCGCGCGCAGCGACACTCTGCGTCCATACCAGTACAGCCAATTCTGCGAGGCCTACGCACGCTACCGTCGCGCGCAGACGCCCACGATGCGCCAGGTGCATCGCGCCGGCGACAAGATGTTCGTCGACTTCTCGGGCAAGAGGCCGCATCTGGTCGATCCGAAGACCGGGGAGATCCGACGAAGTCGAGCTGTACGTCGCGGTGCTCGGCGCCTCCAACTACTCGTACGCAGAGGCGACGCGTACGCAGCAGCTCGCGGACTTCGTCGGCGCCACGGTGCGCGCGTTCGAGTACTTCGGCGCCGTCACCTCCGTGATCGTCAGCGATCAGCTCCGCAGCGCCGTCAAGGTGCCGTGTCGCTACGAGCCCGAGATCAACGCCACGTTCGCAGATCTCGGCCGACACTACGGCTGCGCGATCATCCCGGCGCGCCCGCGCAAGCCGCGCGACAAGGCAAAGGTCGAGGTCGGCGTGCAAATCGCCCAACGCTGGATCCTGGCGTGCCTGCGCAATCGCACCTTCTTCAGCCTCGACGAGCTCAACGCCGCGATCGCCGAGCTGCTCGAAAAGCTCAACGCCCGCCCCTTCGCCAAGGGCCTGGATGGATGCCGGCGCAGCGCGTTCGAGACCATCGACCGTCCGGCGATGAAGCCTCTGCCGCCCACTCGCTACGAGATGGCCGAGTGGAAGTTCGACGTCGGCGTCGGGCTCGACTACTGCGTCGTCTTCGACGACCGACGCTACAGCGTCCCGTGCGCGCTCGTGCAGCACCGTGTCGACGTGCGTGCGACGGCGTCGACGATCGAGATCCTGCACCACAACCAGCGCGTCGCCTCGCACCTGCGTTCGTACGGACCCAAGGGGCGCCCAACGATCGCTCCGGAGCATCGGCCACGATCGCACCGCGAATACGGCGACTGGCCGCCCGACCGGCTGATGCGATGGGCGGAGTCCATCGGTCCCCACGTCGGCACGCTGGTCACCACGATGCTGCGAGCCGAGCCCCACCCCGAGCTTCGCTACCGCGCTTGCCTGGGCGTACTTCGGCTGGGCAAGACCCACGGGCCCGTGCGCCTGGACGCCGCGTGCGCCCGTGCGCTGGCGCTCGGCGCGGCGAGCTACCGCACCGTCGCCGAAATGCTCAAGCGCCGGCTCGAAAATGCGCCGCTGCCCGACGCGCTCTCCGCGTCCGCCGTGGCGACGACACGCGAAGCGCCCCGTTCTGATCTCACCCACGACAACGTCCGCGGAGGCCACTACTTCGACAAGGAGGAGACCGAATGATCATCGAAGAGACGATTCAGAAGCTCATCGAGCTCAAGCTCATGGCCATGGTGGCCATGCTGCGGCAGTGGCTCACGACACCGCCACCGGCGGACACCACGTTCGAGGAGCGCCTCGGCATGCTCGTCGATCGCGAGGTCACCGAGCGTCGCAATCGACTGATCGCCCGACGGCTGCGCGACGCGCGCCTGCCCATGCCCGCCAGCGTCGAAGACGTCTGGTGCGACCCGGCGCGCGGCATCGACAAATCCGTCGTCCGTTCGTTCGCCACCTGCCAGTGGGTGCGCGCCTTCCAAAACATCATCGCCGTCGGCAAGACGGGGGTGGGCAAGAGCTATCTCGGTGCAGCGCTCGCGCACGCGGCGTGTCGTCAGGGCTTCCGGGCCCTGTGCATCCGCGCGCCGCGGCTCCTGCACCAACTCGCCGTAGCGCGCGCCGACGGCTCCTACGCCAAACTTCTCGACCAGCTCGCGCGGACGCACGTTCTGGTGATCGACGATTTTCTGATCGCACCCATGAAAGACACCGAGTGCCGCGACCTGCTCGAGGTCCTCGACGATCGGTATGGGCGCAGCTCGACGGTCATCACCACGCAGCTGGCCACGAAGGCATGGCACGATACGCTCCGCGAACCGCTCGTCGCCGATGCCATCTGTGATCGACTCGTGCATAACGCACACGTCCTATCGTTGAAGGGAGAGTCCGGACGAAAGAAGAACGCGATGACCACCGACACCACCAAGACCACGGAGGCCCACCAACCGTGACCACCCGCGTCGCTGCGCTCCGACCCCGACAACCGCGTCCGGCGCTACGCGCCGTCCGACGGGGAGAGCGTCGCTTCGCTCCGACGTGTCCGGGTGCTGCCGGAACGTTGTCCGAGTGCCTGGAACCCTGTCCGAGTCGGCCGGAATGCGCACACTCGACGGGCCCAGCGTGGTAGATTGGCGCTTCAACGGGGCCCCGTCATCGATGACGGGGATCGGTACGTCAAAGACGAGCTATACGGCCGTTGGGAAGAGCGCTTCAACGGGGCCCCGTCATCGATGACGGGGATCGCGGGTGCAAAGAAGCGCCGCCGCGCTGGGAGAGCGCGGTGCTTCAACGGGGCCCCGTCATCGATGACGGGGATCGAAGCCGCATTCGGTGCGGCGGGGGTCGGAACGTTGTTGCTTCAACGGGGCCCCGTCATCGATGACGGGGATCGCGACCGACGACGCCGAACTAAACGCGGCCGCGGCGATGCTTCAACGGGGCCCCGTCATCGATGACGGGGATCGCTGCGGGCGCCGCCGTCGTGAAGTTCGCAGA
>CALKVG010000704.1 GCA_937998045.1 uncultured Myxococcales bacterium | reverse complement strand
CATCGCGGCCCACCACGGCAGCTCGTGACGTCTGCGTGCGATCACGGCTTCCCGAAGGAGCTGCAGGCGCTCGCAGCGCGGCCGGAACGGAACCAGGAACCCCGGTAGGTGCCGTCTTCCGCCCAACAAGCGTTGCACCGGCGCCAGCATGGCGGCAACCGTCGGCTCTCCTGCTTCTTCGCTCAACGACTGCAAGAGGTCCGCGGCGGCGCCGAAAGTCCACGGGCCGATGCGGGCCTCTTCGAGGCAGAGAAGGCCGGCCGCGAGTCCGGGCAGGCACCTTCCGTAGCTGGAAACGAGCCGGGCTAGCTTGAGTGGCCAAACGCGGGGATCGGCAAGGGTCATCGCGACCGCAATGTCATCGACGACACGTTGTTCATCCAGGGAGAGCGGGCGTCCGCGTACCGCGAGTGCCAGTAGCCCCGCCAGAGACTCTTCACGCCGCAAGAGATCGGGTACGGCAAAACCGAAGTAGCGGTTTACGCCCCATTCCGCGTGGGCAACGTGCGTGCGAATCGGTTCTACCGGCGCCTGGTTCACGGATCCTCGTACTCGAAAGGGGGCAGCTGCATCGGGTATCCGGCGAAAGCCCCTGGCGTATGGTGGTGCGCTTCTGCGATCACGGCGGGCAGGGAAGCGAGGACCAGCGCAGCTTCGAGTTGTGCGGGTCGCGTGAGCCCGGCAAAGAAGAGCGTCGCGACGAGCGCGGCCCGGCGCGACAAGGGGCGGTCCAGCGCAGGTACGCGTACGCCGCGCCGCGCCAGCGCTTCGCGCAGACGTTGTACCGACTGATGCTCTTCGTCGGAGGAGGCCGTCAGCGACGCGTCGACGGTCTCGCTCGGCGAACCGAGCAAGTCCAACAATGCTGGCGACTCTCCAAGGAGCGCCCGAGCACGCTCGGCAGCCGCAACCGCGGCGACGCCGAACACTCCGGTCGACGGCGCTCCGCAGAGGTTCGAGAGCGCGGCCGCATGCGCGGGCGCCTCCGCGATCGAAAGAGGCGCGAGGAACGTCATCGCCACATCGAAAGCCGCGGCCTGTTCGTCCGAGGGGACCTCACCGATGAGCACCAGAAGCGCAACATCTGCGAAACGGTAGTGGATTGCGAGGTCGCCTTCGACGTCGTATCCGTGAAGACGCGGGGAGGGCCCCGGCGTTACCACGTGGCCATCCAGCTCCTCGGGCCAAGCGTACTGCTCGATGGGCCCCGGCGGACGCGTCACTCCGCCTCGACTACCACACACGATCGAAAGTGGAAACGGACGGGGCCTCGAGCGCATCGAATGCGCGGCGGCCTGCGCGCCACGTCCAAGTCCCGTCCTTTCGCTGCAGGGTCGTGCCGCTCGGCGCAAAAAGACTGCAGCGGGCTGGGGGGCTGGGTTATCGTTTCTCCATCGTGAACTTGGCTCCTCAGATGGATCACCGAGTGGACGTCGGTCGGGCGCGCGAGCTCCTGGATCTGGACCGTCGTCTCACGCAGGTCCCGTCCAGCGCGCAGATCCGAGGGTTCATCTTTAAGATGACGGCAGACGAAGTGGCTCGGCACGGCCCCGCCGCCGTTGCGACGTACCGCCGCCTTACGCCGGTTCGGTCCACCTGGTTCTTCCGCATGTATTCGCTCCGGGACTACCTCGAGGACGCGGCGGCGGGCGCGACCGCCGTCAATCCCGCGGATCCGAAATCGGTGATCCGCAGGATCTGGCGCACGATGCCCAACTACGCACCGATGTTCAATGCGCAGCGGTTCCTCTCGCTCCTGAGCGCCAGCCCCAGGGACGTCTTCCGTTGGATCGAAGGGCAGCGCGACATGTTCTATCGCTATGGGGGCTGGAGGCTCGAGCGCCGAGAAGAGAACTACCTCGTGCTGCACTACTTTGACGAATATGTCTGGATAGATGCCGCACACCGCGGCGGGTGCGAGGGTGTCCTCGATGCATGCTCCGTCACGGGCAGCGTCGAGGTCGATGTCGACTCGCCGTTCAACGGTCGCAGTCACATTCGTTGGCAAACTCGCTGATCTTTTTCCGTGTCGGGAAAACCAAGCGTACGCATCCGTTCTGCGGACCAAGGCACTGGAAGGGGCTGTCCGCGGGACCCTCCGGCAAACCGTCTCCCGTGCCTGCTGGCAACCGCGCTGAACCTTAGTAGCCTTCAGCCCGCTGGTCGCCGCTGCTCTCACGGCGCGCGGTGCGTCGCGCGAGGTTGCGGGGCCGCGGAGTCTCGCCGTGAAAGAATTAGCTCTCCTTCCGTCCGAACAGAACGAGCAGTTCGCGCCGTTGCTGCATGCGCCTGCCCCACCGACGGCCGCGACCGTGCTCCTGCAGGCTTTCGCCGCGCACGGAGTTCGCGCGGCGTTCGGCATACCCGGCGGGGCTGCGAGTCCTATCTTCGATGGCTTGCTCGAAGTGCCCGAGATCGCCTTCACCGCCACGCGGCACGAGGCCATCGCCGGGTTCGCCGCGAGCGGACACGCGCGCGCGACCGGCAAGCCGGCGCTCGTGCTGACGACCTCGGGTCCCGGGCTGACCAACGCCATCACCGGGATGGCGGCCGCGGCGCTCGAGGAGCTGCCGGTCATCTTCATCGCCGGTGAGGTCGCGTCGCACGCGGCGGGGCGCGGCGCGCTTCAGGACGGATCGCCCGCGGGTCTCGACTCGCTCGCGATGGTGCGTTCGATGGCGCGATGGGCGACGACGCTCACGTCTCCGGCGCAAGCGCGCGCGACCGCCGAGCGGGCCTGGCAGATCGCGACCGGGCCCCGGCCCGGCCCCGTATACATCGGCGTTCCTCTCGACGTCGGCGGTCTCGCGTCGGCGCCGCACGGGCTCGTCCTCGGCGAGGGCGGTCCGTTGCTTCCGGACGCGCTCGCGTGCCGGCGCGCGGCGCATCGCTTGCGCGGCGCGCGCCGTCCGCTCTTGCTCCTCGGAAACGGCGCGCGCGGCGCCGCGCCCGAGGCGCGAGCTCTCGCCGAGCGCTTGAGCCTCCCCGTCGTCGTCACCGGCCACGCGAAGGGCGTGTTCCCCGAGAGCCATCCGCTTTACGTCGGCATCCTCGGTGTCGGCCAGCATCCAACCGTCACCGAGTACCTGACCGAACGCCCGGACGTCGTCTGCGTGGTCGGGTCGCGGCTCGGAGATGTCGCCACCAACGGATGGAAGGCGCCGCTCGAAGGTACGGCGGAGACCATCCAGATCGATCGCGATCCGCTCCTGCTCGGCAGCAATTTCCCCGTGACGCTGGGCATCGTCGCCGACGCCCGCCACGCGCTCCAGGAAATGGTTTCCTCCCTGCCGTCCGACGTCGTCCCGCCGGCGCGCAACGTCCCGTCCTGCCGGTCGGCACGGTCGGAGCTCGCGTTCTCGAACAGCATTCCGCTCAAGCCTCAGCGCGTTCTCGCGTCGCTCAGCGAAGCGTTTCCCGAGGCCATCTGGTGCTCGGACATCGGCGAGCACCTGGCGATGGCTCTCCACTACCTACGCGTGGACGATCCCTCTCGGTTCCATGCCATGGTCGGGTTCGGGTCGATGGGGAGCGGAATCGGCTCGGCCATCGGAATGAAGCTCGCGAAGCCCGACTCGACGGTCGTCGCCGTCTGCGGAGACGGCGGCATGGCGATGCACGCAGGGGAGATGCTCACGTGCGCGGAGAGCGGCATCGGCGTCATCTTCGCGGTCATGAACGACGGGCGCTGGAACATGATTCACCACGGATTCCGTAGCGTTTACGGGCGATTGCCGCCGGCGCTGCCCTCCCGGTTCGCGGATCTCGCCACCGTAGCCACCGGCTTCGGCGCCGTCGGTGTCACGATCCGGCGACCGTCGGATCTGGACCCCGAGCGATTGCGGCGACTTACGGCGCCCTCGAGTGCGGGCGGCGAGGCGCGGCTCTCGCGGCCGGTTGTGCTGGACATCCGAATCGACGCCAGCGAATCGTTCACCGCGGAGTCGCGCGCCGCGACAATCCGCGCATTTGCAAAAACCGGCACATGAACCGCGCTGAAGGCTTACCCAAAGGCCGAACCTACCGTAAGCTGTTCGGACGGAATGCGTGCGGTGGGCGACGTCATCGTTCTGTGGGCGGCCGAAGTCAGTCCGGACACGTGCGTTTGGGTCTCGCACGCGCCGCCCGGGGTTCGCGTCATGCTCGCCGCGCCCGACACGCTGGGCAGGGCCGTTCCGGCGGCCCTGGCCCGCGGGCCGGTCATCGCCATCGTCAGCAACGATCGCGACGCGCATCGCGCGCTCGCCCTCGGGGTGGACGAGGTCCTTCGCGCGAACGCCGCCACCCACGAAGCCCTGACCGCCGCAGCCGAGAGCGCTCGGCTGCGGGCGATCGGGCGAGACGCCCGGCCGCATCCACCGTCGACCATCGACGAGGACGCAAAGGCGATGGAGCTCCTCGCCGCGTCCGTCGGCTACCGCCTGGCCAACCCGCTCGCCGTCGCGTCGCTCAACGTCGAGGTCCTGCGCACCGCGATGGGCGCGATGACCGGCCTCGCCGACGCCTACGTCCGCGATACGGCGGCGCGCGAGCAGCTGCGCGACTCCGAAGCCCGGCGGGTCGTCGCGCTCCGCGCCTCGGCGCCGCCGAGCGCCGAGCTGCACGCGACGATGGACGACCTCGCGCGAGCTCTGCAAGAAGCGTCGACCGCCGTCTCCCAGGTCTACTCTCTGGTCGCCCCCGACGAGTTCGACGATGTCTGCGATCTTTGCGTGGTCGTCTCGGAGGTGGCCAAGCTCGTCGGGGCGGTCGTCGAGCGCGTGGCCGAGCTTCGCATCGACCTTCCGCCCGAGTCCTGCCGCGGGGCGATGCCGCGCTCGCAGATCGTGCAGGCGATCTCGGCGCTGCTCAGCAACTCTCTCCAGGCGGTGCGCGAACGCGGCCAGCGCGGAACGATCACGCTGCGCCTCTGGGCTCGCGAAGACGTCGCGCTCGTCGAGGTCATCGACAACGGCGTCGGTATGAGCCCGGCCGTGCGCTCGCGCGCGCTCGACCCCTTCTTCACGACGCGCGAGGGCGCCACCGGCATGGGTCTGTCGTTGGTCGCCGACCGCGTGCGCCGGGCCGGAGGCGAGATCGTCCTCGAGTCCGAGCAGGGCCTGGGCACGACCGTTCGCCTCTTCATCCCGCTCGCCCCCGCGGTCGATTCGCCGGCGTCTTCGATCGGCTCGAACTGACGCTCACGCCGCCGCGATCGTGACCTCGAGGTACGCGCGCTTCTCTCTCCGGCCGGCGATGCCGGCGAAGAAGTTGAGGACGCGAACCTGCCAGCCGTACTTGCGGGTGAGCGCGTCCATGATGCGCGCTCGATGCGCGCCGTCCTCCACGATCACGCAGCTGCCATCGAGCCACGGCCCGAGCAACTTGCCGCGTGCGTTGCAGCGGGCGACGCGCACCTTCGGGTTGCGCCGGATGCGCTTCACTTTGTACGAATCCGCGCCGGTGTAGATGACGATCTTCCCGTCGAGGGGCGCAGCCCAGACGGGCGTCTCGACCCCGTTGCCGTCGCGCTTGAAGCTGAGGAGGTTCACGTAGCGGGCGTCGTCGAGCGGGGTTCCCATGGCGGGTCCACCATACGCCAAGTTCGACCGGCCCTATACGCCCCGGAGCATGACGTCCGTGAGCATCTTGCCGAACGCCGAGGGATCCGGCAGCTCGCCCGACTCGGCGAGGTGCGCTTGTCCGAGGAGGAGGTCGGCGTAGAGCTTCAGCCGGGGGTCGTCCTTGTTCTCTGCGAAGATCGCCTGCAGCTTCCCGACGAGCGGGTGATCGGGATTCACTTCGAGGATCCGCTTTTCTCTCTGCGGCTTCTGTCCCATCTGCTCGAGGAGCTTCTGCATCCGCGGGCTCAGGTCGTGCGTATCGCCCACCAGGCAAACGGGCGACGAAGTGAGCCGGCTCGAGAGCCGCACCTCCTTGATCTCGTCCTGAAGATACACCCTCAGAAGGGCCAGCAGGTCGCCGTAGTCCCTCTGCTTGGCCTCGAGCGTCTCGGTCGCCTTCTTGCGTTCGTCTTCGGAGCCGAGCTTCACGTCGCCCCGCGCGATCGACTGCAGCGGTTTGTCCTTGAAGCGCTGCGCGCGCTCGAGCCACAGCTCGTCGATCGGGTCGGAGAAGAGGAGGACCTCGTATCCCTTCGCGACGAAGCCCTCGAGGAGCGGCGACTTCGCGACGCTCTCCTTGGGGCCGGTGAGAACGTAGATGGCCTCCTGCCCCTCTTTCATCCGGCCGACGTACTCGTCGAGCGACGTGAGCTCCGAGCTGCCGGCGGTCGAGGGCGCGAGGAGAAGCTCGAGGAGCTTGTCCTTGTCCGGGGTGTCGTACCCCACCAGCCCCTCCTTCAATACCGGCCCGAACTCGCCCCAGAAGGAACCGTACTCCGCGCGCTGGTCCCGCTTCGCCTCCTCCAGCGTGCCGAGCACCTTCTTGATCAGCTGCTTGCGAATGACCTGGAGCTGCCGGTCCTTTTGCAAGATCTCCCGCGACACGTTCAGCGGCAAGTCGTGCGCGTCGACCACGCCCTTCACGAAGCGGAGGTAAGCCGGCAAGAGATCGCGGCACTCGTCCATGACGAAGACGCGCCGCACGTACAGCTGAACGCCGCGCTTCATCTCCGGGCTGTACAGGTCGACCGGCGCGCGCGACGGCAAATAGAGGAGCGCGTGCGCCTCGAACGTCCCTTCGATGCGGATGGGGATCGTGCGCAGGGGGTCGGTCCAGTCGTGCGAAATGTGACGATAGAACTCGCGGTATTCTTCCTCCGAGACCTCGGCCTTCGGCCGGTCCCAGATCGCCTTCAGCGAATTGAGGGTCTCGTCCTCGAAGACCTTGACCTCGGACGAACCCTCCGCGCTCGGCTTCCAGCGCTTCATTCGAATCGGGTAGGCGACGAAATCCGAATACCGTTTGACGATGTCGGCGAGCACCGATTCGTCCGTGTAGTCCCGGAGGCCGCGCTCCTCTTCTGCGGGCTTCAGGTGAAGGGTCACGGTGGTGCCGCTCTGGTCGCGCCGGTCTTCGGCGATCGAATACGAACCGTCGCCTGCCGATTCCCATCGCGTCGCCCTGTCTTGTCCGGCGCGCCTGGTCACGAGGACGACGCGGTCGGCCACCATGAACGCCGAGTAGAAGCCGACGCCGAACTGCCCGATGAGCTCCGGCGGGACCTCCTTCTGCTGGGCGTCCTTGAGCGCCGAGAGGAACTCCTTCGTCCCGCTCTTGGCGATCGTGCCGATGTTGGCGATGACCTCCTCGCGCGTCATCCCGACGCCGTCGTCGACGATCGAGAGCGTTCGCGCCTGCTTGTCCACGTCGAGGCGGATCTGCGGCTCGCCGCCGCCCGCGCCGAGCTCGGGGTTCGTCAGGCGCTCGAAGCGCAGCTTGTCGAGGGCGTCGGACGCGTTGGAGACGAGCTCTCGCAGGAAGATGTCCTTGTTCGAGTAGAGCGAGTGAACCATGAGGTCCAGGAGCTGCCGGACCTCTGCCTGAAAGGGGTGACGTTCGACGGGGGAGTTCATGACGACGTGCGCCTGCGCGTTGCGAGAATCTGCACTCGGCCTCGGCCCGTCAAGGGGCTACGCCATGGTAATATGCGCCCCGATGACGCTCGCCGGGGTCGAGAGCGAAGGCCGCGCGCCCGCCCGTCCCGGCGCGGTGGCCGACCTCGGCGCGGCGGCGATGGAGCTCATGGCCGGTGGGCGCGAGCTCTATTCGGTGTTCGTGCGCACGCTGTACTACGCGGCGCGAGGCAAGCGGGAACGCGGCGCCGTCCTGCGGCAGATGTTCGAGGTGGGCAACCGCTCCCTCGCGTTCCTCTCGATCACGCTCGGCGCGCTCGGGATGATCATCACCTACCAGATCGGCATCCAGCAGGCGCGCATCGTCCCCGACTACACGATGCTCGGCGCGGTGTACCTCGAGCTCATCGTCCGCGACATCGCCGCGTCTCTCGGCGCGCTCATGCTCGCCACGCGCGTCGGCGCGGGCATCGCCGCGGAGATCGGCTCGATGGTGGTGACCGAGCAGGTCGACGCGCTGCGGATGTGCGCCGCGGACCCCATCGAGTACCTCATTGTGCCGCGATTTCTCGCGAGCCTGATCATGACCGGCGCGCTCATCGTCTGGGCGGCGTTCGTCATGTACTGGACGGGCGCGGCGACCGCGTACGTCGCCTTCGGCGTCCTCCCGGGCACGTTCTTCAACCTCACGTACGTTCACGCGGGCGAGGTCATCACCGGGATCACCAAGTGCATCGCGTACGGCGCCGCGATCCCGGTCGTCAGCGCGTACTGTGGCCTCAGCGCGTTCGGGGGATCCGAGGGCGTGGGCTGGGCGACGACGCGCGCCGTCGTCAACTCGTCGCTGGCGGTCATCGTCCTCAACTTCATCATCTCGACCGTCGCGCTCTTCGTGTTCGGGGCGTGAGGCTCGACCGCAAGTCCAAAGGGTGGCAAGATGCGCATCGTCGTCAATCGGGAGCTGTGCGAGAGCAACGGAGTCTGCGTGAACGTCGCGCCGGACCTCTTCGTCATCGACGAGCGCGACAAGCTCCAGATCCTCGTCGAGCGCCCCTCGCCCGACCGGATCGAGAGCGCGAAGACCGCGGTGGGCCGGTGCCCGAGGAGCGCGCTGACGCTCGTCGAGGGCTGAGCGGATGCTCGGCCGGCACCGCCGCGTCCAGGCCACGTTCGCCGTGGCGTCGTGCCTCTTTCTTTCATTGCCCGCCGCCGCGCAGACGCCGGCAACGCCGTTCGCGAGCCCTGGGCAGCTCGTCGTCTCGAGCGACGCGACCGCCAGCGTGCAGGTCCAGACGAGCGACGCGGCGACCGTGACCACCCTCATCGTGGGCCCCGCGTTGGACTACTTCGTCTGGCGTTCGCTCTCGATCGGAGCGCACGCGCTCTGGAACCACGTCGCGGTCACCGACCTCCCCAGCACCGACAGCATCAACGCCGGCGTGCGCGTCGGCTATGCGTTTCGCCTCGGGGACTTCTTCTCGTTCTGGCCCAAGGTCAACGTCGACTACCGCCACTCGTCGCTCCTGACCATCGAGCCCGTATCGAACGGCAGCGACGTGGGCGCCAGCGAGACCTCCGCCGACGGCCTCGCGATCGGCGCCTTCGCGCCCGTCCTTTTTCACCCGGTGGCGCACTTCTTCGTCGGCCTCGGCCCGACGTTCGACGCCGTCGTGCTCACGTCCCCGTCCTCGGCGGACAAGGCCACTCAGTACGGCGTGATGTTCACGCTGGGAGGCTGGGTCGCGCTGGGACCGTCTTAGCCGGCCCCGTCTCGGGCTCTAGCGACGCGCGTCACCGCGGCGCTGACGGCGGCGCGAGCGCACGAAGGCGAAGCCGGCGAATCCCGCGACGGCGGCGAGGCCGACCGGCAGGTCGCTCGAGCCCCGCGTGCTCGCGGAGCAACCGCTCGCGGCGTGCGGGCCGCTGGCGGCGGCCTGGGCAGGCGTCCCCGTACCGACGACCGCGCAGTTGTTGTTGTAGATCGGGCATTGCTCGTTGATGCTCTGGGTCACGTCCCGCACGTTGCTCAGGTCCGACTGCTCCTGCGAGGCGTGCAGCACGAAGTCCGTCGTCATCGCCGCGTGCGATATGTCGCTCCGGATCCGCGTGACGTGCACGCTGGGGCCCTGGATGCCGGCGAAGAGCGTCTTCAGGTCGTCGTCTCGCACCTGGTCGGCGGTCTCGGCGACGCTTCCGTCCGGGTTCGTGATCGGGAGGTAGTCCTGGCTCGCGTCCGCAGGAGTGCCGCCGCCGGAGCCCCCGCCGTAGCCGTAGCCGTACACGACGCCGCCGCTCAGGATGACGTTCGCGATGCTCTGCTCCTGCAGCGTGATCGAGCTCTCCATCTCCCACCCCTTGCCGCCGAGCGCCTGCTCGTTCTGCTGGCGGAGCGTCGTGTAGTTGCTCGAGCTCGTACTGAAGTCCCAGACGAGCTGAGAGTCCTCGATGTGGAAGAACGGGAAGTTCTGCGGCTCGTAGCGCCCGTCGGCGACGACCCAGATCGTGATCCCGACGGTGGCGCCCGTCCCGATCGCGGCCATGCGCAAGGGGAGGGAGAGGAGCGCCCCCGTGAACGTGATGCGCACCGGTCGCATCGACTGCACGCCCTGCCCGGGGAGGAGCTTCATCGCGAGGAAGTTGAACCCCTCGCCCACGTACGCATCGAGCGTCGGCTGCACGGCCGTCGGGATCTCGAAGCCGTTCTGCAGCAGCCAGGTGTTGAGCGCCATCGGGTCGGTGGTGGCGAGCTGCACGGTCGCGTACGGTCCCACGTTCTGCGCCTTGACGACCGTGACGCCGCTGCCGGAGCTGCTGCCGCTGCCGCTCGAGGCGGCCCCGAACGCGCCGGGCGCCTGAGGCCCCGCATTCTGGGCGCACCCCGACGGAAACGGGCAGTTGAGCGGCGGCGCTTGGATCGTCGTCTGCGTGAGGGCGTCGACCGAGTCGAAGAGGACGTCCGCGCTGAGCCCGACGTCGACGGTCCCGTGGATCGGGATGACCCACGCGAACGAGGAGGGGTTCCCCGTGTACTGGATCGGGTCGTACAGGGTCGTCTGCTGCGTCGAGACCGAGAGCAGCATGCGCTCGTCGGTGATGTCCGAGGCGGTCTCCGTCGGCGGGCGGAAGCAGCCGCCGCACGCCGCGGCCTGCCGCTCTCGCATGACGGCGAACGACGCTGCAGCGGCCCAAATCCCCATCGCGAGTGCAGCTCGATTCATGACGTGCTCCTCCGGGGCGCCCCCGCGGAAACCGAGACCGCACCCGGGGCGCTACGAAGTGCACGCCGCACGCCACCGCATTTGCGCCCGGAAGAGGGCGGTGAACCGACGCGATTCCCGCGGTTTGCGCGAGTGTAGGCGCGGACGCACATGCATCGTCGCCCAGTCGCGGGCGCAGGTTGGCACACGGATCGACCGGCTATCGCGACCGCTCGGACGCGTGCCTGGAGGCGCGCTCCTCCTCGATTCCGCGATCGAGGATGGCCCCCATCTTCGCGACCTCGTCGACGACGTCGTTGACGCTGATGAGGCCCGCCGACCAGCCGACGAGCGAGGCGAACCAGAACCGCTGCAGCGCGAACGCCAGGGTCGCCTCTTTCCTCGTGGGCGGCGCCGGCTTCGCGTCCGCATACCGGAGGCGCCCCACGCCGCGCATCGCCGCGATGACGAGGCCCGTGATCCGCTCCTGGTACGCCGCGACCTTCCCGGCGACCTCGGGCTCTCCGGAGGCCATCGCGCGCAGCACCGCGCGCGCGTACTTCGGCTTGCGGCACAGCCCGCGCGTGACGATGCCGAAGAAGCTCTCGATCCGCTCGACGCTCGTCGACCCCGCGGCGGGTTTCGCCTCCATGCGGCGCTCGAGCAGCTCCGCCTCCCGTTCGAGCGCCGCGGAGAGGATGTCCTCCTTGCTGCGGAAGCTCTTGTACAGCGTACCCAGGGCGACGCCGGCCAGGGCCGCGACGTCGCGTTGCCGGACGTTGTCGTAACCCCCCTCTTCCGCGAGCGCGACGGCGACGTCGAGAATCTTGTCCCTACGCCCCTTCATCGTCCCTTGGAATGAAACGTGTTTCACCTCGTGTGTCAAGGAACGTTCTCTCAACGAACGCCGCAGCCGGGCCCGCCCGCATGTGCGAGAATCCCTCCAGGATTCCTGCGGGAGTTTGCTTGCGAGGAGCGGTCATGAAAAGAGCGGCGGTGACGGTTCTCGCGCTGGGAGCGCTCGCATGCGGTGGGGCCGTCAGCAGCGGGTCCGACGACGGGGGCACGTCGAGCTCCGGCGGCGGCGGGAGCTCGGGCAGCAGCGGAGGGTCCAGCAGCGGAGGGTCCACCAGCGGAGGCTCCAGCAGCGGAGGGTCCAGCAACGGAGGATCCACCAGCGGAGGGTCTAGCAACGGAGGGTCCACCAGCGGCAGCGGCTCCGGCCGATCGCCGTGCCCGTCGTCGCCTCCCGCGCAGGGCGCCGCGTGCGCCCCCTCGTGCGACCCGTCCACCACCCCCACGTGTCTCACGTGCGAATGGGGAACGAGCGTCGACCCGAGCTGCAACGACGAGGCGACGTGCACCAACGGGGGGTGGCAGCTTCGCGGACACACCCCCGGGGATTGCCGGCCGGGAACGCCGGGCGGCGTGTGTCCGTCGTCGTTCGCGGCGGTGCCGCGCATGACCTCGTGCTCTCCGTACGGCGCCATCTGCGACTACTCGCAAGGCCGCTGCGCGTGCAGCGTGCCGGCAGGGCCCTTTCCCGTCGATGCGTCGGCGGCGGCCGTCTGGCTCTGCGAGGATCCCATGAGCCTGTCTCTTATACACATCTCCGAGCCCACGAGACAGGCAGAAATCTC
>CALKVG010000703.1 GCA_937998045.1 uncultured Myxococcales bacterium | reverse complement strand
GTGGACGGCGCCCATCCACGCGAAGCCGAGCGCCTCGTCCTCGGAGCGGCCCGTCACGATGCTCCAGCGAGGATTGACATACTCGAACCGGCCCTCGCCGTCGGCGACCCACACGACGTGGGGAAGCGCGGTCGCCAGGTCGCGGAAGCGCTGCTCGTGCCGGAGGCGAACGCGCTCGAGCTCGCGCGCCTGCTCGCGTCGTTCCTGCTCGCGCAGCTGCGCCGCCTGTCGCTCGATCTGGCGCTTCTGGCGGAACAACTCGGCGAAGACGGCGACCTTCGCGCGCACCTGGTGCGGGTCGAGCGGCTTCTGGAGAAAGTCGACCGCGCCGACGTTGTACGCCTTGAAGATCCACTCGATATGCTGGACCGAGGCGGTCACGAAGATGATCGGGATCGAGCGAAACGAGATGCGCTGCTTGAGCGTGCTCGCCACCTCGAAGCCGTCCATCTTCGGCATCGCGACGTCGAGGAGAATGACGGCGAACTCCTCGCGCAAGATGTGCGAGAGCGCCTCCTCCCCGTCGTGAGCCAGCACGAGGTCGTAGCCCTGACCGTCGAGGACCGCCTTGAGCGAGATCAGGTTGCCGGGTTGGTCGTCGACCAGCAAGACGGAGACGCGCTCCTCCTTTCCACCGGGCTCGCGTGCGTTCACGATTGCGCGTCCTTCATCACGAGCGCTCGGCGGATGGTCTCGACGAGGCGCTCGCTGTCGACCGGCTTCGAGACGAAGTCGTCGCAGCCGGCCTCCAGACACTTGTCGCGATCGCCGGGCATCGCCTTGGCGGTGAGCGCGACGATCGGCAGCCGCGCGAACTGCGGCGTCGAGCGGATGCGTCGCGTCGCCTGGTAGCCGTCGATCTCCGGCATCATGATGTCCATCAGGACGAGATCGATGTCGCGGTGTTGCTCCAGCAGATCCAGCGCCGCCTTCGCCCCCGTCGCCGACAGCGGCTCTGCGCCGTGCGCCTCGAGCAAGCTCGTGATCGCGAAGAGGTTGCGGACGTCGTCGTCGACGACGAGCACCCTGCGGCCCGAAAGGTCGTGCTTCGGCCCGTCTCCCCCGTTCTCCCGTGGCGCGTGCGCGGGCGGCATGGCCAGCGGTTGGACGCGCGCCGGCGCGGACCACTTCGCGACGGACGGCTCGGCAGCGGCCTCGGCGGGGTCGTTTCCCGCTCCGAGCACGACCTGGTCGTCGGTCATGGGCAGGAAGAGCGTGAACGAGCTCCCGACGCCCACCTTGCTCTCGAGCGCGATTTCCCCGCCGAGCAAGCGGGCCAGCTCACGGCTGATCGTCAGGCCCAGTCCGGTGCCGCCGTATGTCCGGTTCGTCGAGGCGTCCGCCTGCTGGAAGGCATCGAAGATGATGTGCTGCTTCTCGGGCGGAATGCCGATCCCCGTGTCGGTCACGGTGAACGCGATCGCACCGCAGGCGTTCCGCAACGCCGGGTTCTGGAAGCGCCGGACCGTGCGGGCAACGCTCACGTCGAGCGCGACCCGTCCCTCGTCGGTGAACTTGAACGCGTTGGAGAGCAGGTTCTTGAGGATCTGATCGAGCCGCTGCGAGTCGGTCGTGATCGTGGTCGGGACGTCTTCGGCAAGGTGCACGCTGAAGTCGAGCCCCTTTTGCTGCGCGATAGGACGGAAATGGCGTTCGACGTACTGGCGCAGCTCCTCGAGCGGAAAACGGCGCTTCTCGATCTGCATCTTGCCGGCCTCGATCTTCGACAAATCGAGGATCTGGCTGATGAGCGTCAGGAGCTCCTTTCCGGCGGCGGCGATGGTTCGCGCGTACTCGAGCTGCTTGGGTGACAGGTTCTTCTCCTCGTTCTCCACGAGCAGGTTCGAGAGGATGAGCATGCTGTTCAGGGGAGTCCGAAGCTCGTGCGACATGTTGGCGAGAAACTCGGACTTGTACCGGGATACGAGCGCGAGCTGCTTCGCCTTCTCCTCGAGCGACGCGCTGGCCTCGGCGATCTCCGTGTTCTTCACCTCGAGGAGCGACGCCTTGTCCTCGAGCTCACGCGATCGATTCCCGAGCTCCGCGTTCGACCGCTTTAGCGCCTGCAGCAACTCCTCCGTGCGACGGCCGGCGCCGATCATGTTGAAGACGACGCCGACGCTCAGCATCAGCTGCTCGAGGAAGGTCAGGTGAACCGGGCTGAAGTCCTGGAAGGATCCGAGCTCGATGACTCCCTTGACCTCGCCCTCGAAGAGGATGGGTAGGACGACGATCGTCCGCGGCGGCGCCTCTCCCAGGCTGGAAGCGATGTGGATGTAGTCTTCGGGCAATTCCGTCACGACGATGGACTTCTTCTCGAGCGCCGCCTGCCCGACGAGTCCCTCGCCGAACGCGAACGTGGTCGCGACGGTCTTGCGGTGCTTGTACCCGTAGGAGCTGAGAAGACGGAGTGTGGGTCGCTCGTCTTGCGCGTCGGGTTCGTCGACGACGAAGAACGTCCCGAGCTGGCTCGACACCGTGGGCGTCAGCTCGTTCATCAAGAACCGGGCAAACGAATCCAGGGTGCGCTGCCCCTGCATCATGCCGGTGAACTTCGCGAGGTTCGTCTTGAGCCAGTCTTGCTCCTTGTTCGCCTGCGTCGTATCGCGCAGGTTCGCGATCATCTGGTTTATCGTGTCCTTGAGCGAGAGGACCTCGCCCGCGGCGCCGACGTCGATCGTTCGCGTCAGGTCTCCCTTGGTGACGGCGGTCGCGACGTTGGAGATCGCGCGCACCTGCGCCGTGAGGTTGCCGGCGAGGCGGTTGACGTTGTCGACGAGATCGCGCCACGTACCCGAGGCCCCGGGCACCTTGGCCTGCCCGCCCAGCCTGCCCTCGCTCCCGACCTCGCGCGCGACGCTCGTCACTTCGGAGGCGAACGTCCGCAGCTGCTCGACCATCGCGTTGATCGTCTGTTTCAGCTCGAAGACCTCGCCGCGCGCGTCGACGGTGATCTTCTGCGACAGGTCGCCGTTGGCCACGGCGTTGGTCACGTCCGCGATCTCGCGCATCTGCTTGGTGCGTTCGGTCATCACGTCGACGACCGCGTTCAGGGCGGCGACGACGTGCGCGGGTTCGCCCTGCAGCCTGCGCCCGTCGAGGTACGCCGATATGTGCTGGGTGCAGTCCGCGTGCAGGATCGCGCTCAGGACACGCAGCTCCTCGCGCGACACCGCCTCGTCGCGCCCGATGATCTCGTTGATCGTCGCGGCGAGGACGCCGAGCGCGTCGTTGCTGTCGCTCGGCGCCCGGATGGAAAAGTCGCCGTCGCGCACAGCCTCGAGCACCCCGATCAGAACGTCGACGCGCTCGGTGATGTGACCGCCCCGGCGCGAACGTCGGGCCCGTATCGATGGTTTGGCCGGCCTGTCCGCGTGACCTCGCGAGGCGCGCGCGGGGTGTCTTCTGGGTCCGTGGAGGGATTGCACTGGATTTCCTCGCCGCAAGAGTGGGTTAGATGCGCCCGATGCTGCTGCAAGGTCATGCGAGGCATGGGAGTGCAGGCCAACCGCCCGCCGGGTGGGCCATGTTGCCTCGGTCGAGTCGATAGGCCGCGCCTCGGTGGCTCGTGCGCGCGGGTCTAACGCGTCTACGGCGATGCGCCCCTCGGTCCCGGCGCGCGCTAACGTTGACAGTTGCAACTGTCACAGTTATCAATGCTGCAGACGCCGACGCGCCCGTGCACCTGGCGCGCGGTGCGGGTGGCGTCGTCTCAAGGAGGCTTTCCATGCCCGAACAATCGTCCTGCGCCATCGCACCCGCGAGCGCGACGGATCCCGAGACCCTGCGCGAGAGGGAACGCTTTCGCGCTTTTGGCGAGGAGCTCGATGCTCTCAAGGAGCGGACGCTTGCCCGCATGGGGGAGGCCGACGTCGCTTACGTCCGCAACCTCAATCGGTTCTCCCGCACGATGGAGATCGTCGGCCGCGTATTGATTCACTTCAGCCCGGAGCCGATGACCTTTGGACTCGGCGTCGTCGCGCTCTGGGTGCACAAGCAGCTCCAGGCGACCGAGATCGGGCACACGGCGCTGCACGGCGCCTACGATCGGCTCCCCGGCGGTGAGGCGTTCGCGTCCCGGACGTTCCGCTGGGACGCGCCGATCGACGAGGAGTCGTGGCGATACGCGCACAACGTGCGGCACCACGGGAACACGAACATCGCGGACAAGGACCCCGACATCCATTTCGGCACCGTCCGACTGACGGAGCAGACGCCCTGGAGCGTCCGGCACCGCTTCCAGCTCGCCGTCTCGCTCGGGATCCTCTTTCCGAACTTCCTCTTCTTCATCGGCTCGCACGTGTGCGGAATCAACGACGCCATCCTCGACAACGGTCGCCCCGAGAGGTTCTGCCTCTTGCCGGATCGATCTCCGGAGAGCGTGCGAGGCGCCTGGAAGAAGGGGTTGCGCAAGTTCGTGCCGTACTACCTTTACAACTACGCCCTCTTTCCCGCGCTGGCCGGGCCGATGTTCTGGAAGGTGCTCCTCGGCAACTGGCTCGCCGAGACGCTGCGAGGCGTCTACTCGGCCGCGACGATCTTTTGCGGGCACGTCGGCCCCGAGGTGGCCAGCTACCCGGCGGGCTCCAAGGCTCACGGGCGCGGCCAGTGGTACGCGATGCAGGTCGAGGCGGCCAACGACTTCGAGGTGAGCCTTCCCGTGTCCATCCTGTGCGGAGGGCTCGAGCGGCAGATCGAGCACCACCTCTTCCCGACGCTCCCGCCGCGCCGGCTTCGCGAGATTGCGCCCGAGGTGCGCGCGATTTGCGAGAGCCACGGCGTCCGGTACTCGACCGACACCTGGGGCGGCACGCTCTTCAAGGCGCTCTCCTGGATCTCCACGCTGAGCCGCGCCAGCGGCGGCCGCATCGTGGGGGAGCTGGTGCGCTATATGGCGTAAGGCATGGCGACAACGGTCGAGGGGGCGCGGGGCGAGTTCACGATCGACGAGCTGGCGAGCGCGGCTCGCCTTCCGAGCCGCACGATTCGCTTCTACCAATCGCGCGGCGCGCTGATGCCTCCCGAGATCCGCGGCCGGGTCGCGTACTACGGCCCGGGCCATCTGGAGCGTCTAAAGCTCATCGCTCAGCTGCAGGACCGGGGGCTGCGCATCGACGCCATACGCGACGTGCTGGGCAGCATCGATCGAGGCGAGCTCGATCTGGCCGAGTGGCTGGGCGTCGAGGAGCAAGTCCAGGCGCCGTGGGCCAACGATCGAGCCCGCACGCTCACGGAGGAAGATCTCTACGCGCTGGCAGGTTCGCGTCGCCCCGGCCTCATCGCCGATCTGACTCGCACCAAGCTGGTCGCTCGGCACGGGGACGTCTATCTCGTAAAGAGCCCGGCCCTTCTTTCGATCGCGATGAAGCTCGAGGCGGCCGGGGTCGATCTCGAGACCGCGGCGCGCGCGTCGGCCCTGGTCCGGAAGTACGTCTCGCGCGCGGCCGCCGGTCTCGTCGAGCTCTTCGTCAGGAACGCGGACGAGAACGAGCTCGCCCCGCGCGACATGGGAAAGCTCTTCGAGACGTTGCGTCCTCTTGGCACCGAGGCGGTCCGCGTCATCTTCGGGCGGGCGATGGAGCGCGAGCTCCGCAAGCTCTACGAATCGGGGCGCATGGCGAAGATCCCCGGCGCAAGAAGGGCGAAGCGGAAGCCACGCTGACTCGGAACGGACTCCGACCGGACACGGACCTGTCGTATTCCCGTCCTTTGCCACGGGAAAAATGGAACCGAGCGACAAACCGCAGATTCCCCTTTTTTCTTTCTCGAATGCGGCCGTTATGCGGAGCTCGATTGGAGGCCTGCTTCCATGAGTCTCGAGTCCAGCCGTCCCAGCAGCGCGCCGCGGCCCTCTTCGAATCCGCCGCGCCCGTCGTCCAGCCCGCCTTCTCGATTCTCGAGTCGACCCCCCGCGAAGCCGGTGGAGTTCACGGGCGGTCTCGGGACGGGCGTACGGTTTCGGCCGGCGCGCTTGTCCTCCGCCGACTTGCCCGTGGATCTCGTCTGCCGCTTCGACTGCGACGGCGCGTCCTTCGGTCCGCTCGCGTTGCTCGACCTCGGGAGCACCGGCTTCGCGGTCTCCGCGCCGACGGATCTCGCGCTGCCGCCCGGTACGGTGCTCGAGGGCGTCGATCTGGTGCTCGGCGACCGCGTCGTGTGGTCGGGGACGGCCACCGTCGTGCACGGCAGCCCGGGGCGTGTCGGCGCGCGATTCGACGCGGGGGTGCTCGATCTGCGGCAACTGCACCTGGAGGCGACGCTCGAAGGGAGGCTCGGCGCGCTGCGCGAGCAGCGCGCGACGCTTCCGGCGCCGTGGCGTGCGGCGGTGTCGGACGTGCGCCAGCTCCTCGAGGACGCGCGGTTCGAAGTCGACGCGTTCGAGCGCGCCGGCTACGAGGACCCGCTCCGGCGAGCCGATGCGGAGGCGGAGTTGTTCGACCGCCTACGCGCGCGATGGGGAGCCGAATACTACGGCGCGCTCGCGGCCCTGCACGAGCAGAGCAAGTCGCTCGACGAGCGAGCACGTGCCCTCGGGCGAAGCTACGCCGAGTCCGCGCTCATCCCGCTTCTCTACGCATGCCCCCTCCACCGGCGCGTATACGAGAAGCCGCTCGGCTACGCCGGCGACTATCGCATGATGGAGCTCTACTTCGCGCACGAACGTACGGGGGAGGGTCTCTTCGGCCGGTTCCTGCATTCGATAGCGCAAGGCTACAGCCTCGGGCGGAGCGTCATCGCGCGCGAGGTCGTGATGAGGGAGGCGGTCATGCGGGTGGCCGCGCAGGACGCGGCGCGTCCGGCGCGCATCCTCTCGGTCGCGTCGGGGCCTGCGGTCGAGCTGCGCCGCTTCCTCGAGGGGGATCCGCCGCTGTCGCGGCCGGTGGAGTTCGTGCTGCTTGATCAAGACCCGAGCGCCCTCGAAACGGCCCACCGGCGCCTCTCCCGCCTGCTCGTCGAGCGCCACGGTGGGGCGCTGCCGGTCACGGTGACCTGCCTTCACTTCTCGGTGCGCCAGCTCCTGAAGCCGCAGTCGAGCGAGGAGCGCGAGGTGATCGAGGAGGCGATCGCCGACCTGGACCTCGTCTACTCGGCCGGCCTTTACGACTACCTGCCCGATCCCGTCGCCGCCCGCCTCACCGGCGTGCTGTATTCGCGCCTTCGCGAGGGGGGCCGAATGCTGATGGGCAATCTCATCGAGGCGCCCGATACGACGTGGCTCATGGACTACGTCCTGGACTGGACGCTCCGCTACCGCACGCCCCAGTCGATGATGGACCTCGCGACCAATCTGTCTCCGCGGCCCTGTCGCGTCGGTACCACCCGCGACGCCACCGGACACTGCATTTTCCTCGACGTGACGAAGGGAGCGTAGCGCCTACGCCGAGCTGAGCTTCTTGCCGGGCGGCGCGGCGTGCTCGTCGAACAGCGACGGCAAGCGCGGCGGCGGCGGCGCGATCACTTTTTTCGCGCTCTCGACGGGCGGCGGACGACTGCTTGTCCTGGCCACGTGCGTCGCGTGGCCGTACGTCCACTTGCCTGCGAGCGTACACGTCGCGAGCGCCAGCGCGAACTCCGACGCCGACGCGTAGCGGGCGGCGGGGTCTTTCTCGAGCGCGCGCATGACGAGAGCCTCCAGATCGCCGGGAATCGGATTTTTCGTGTAGTCCGAGGGCGGGCGAGGCACCTCGGTCGCGTGGGCGAAGAACAGCCGACCTGCGTTCTCGCCGACGAACGGCGGGCGCCCGCACAAGAGGAAGTAGAGCACCGCACCGAGCGCGTAGACGTCGGACCGCTCGTCGGCCGGTTTGCCGACCGCGACCTCCGGGGACATGTACTCCGGAGTGCCGATGACCCAGCCGGTTCGCGTCATCGTCGCGTCGTGGTCGATGACCTTGGCGATCCCGAAGTCCAGCAGCTTCACGAAATCGTGCTCGCCGCCGAGCGACGTCAAGAACAGATTCTCGGGCTTGATGTCGCGGTGAACGATGCCGCGGTCGTGCGCCTCGCCGAGGGCGCGGGAGGCCTGCCCGACGATGTGAATGGCACGGGCCGGGGGCAGCGGTCCGATCCTGTCCACGTGGGCTCGCAGCGTCTCGCCCTCGAGGAGCTCCATGACGTAGTAGCAGAGGCCGTCCTCCGTCGTGCCGTAGTCGAAGACGCGCACCGTATTCGGGTGCTGGAGGTCGGCGGTCGCGCAGACCTCGCGCTCGAATCGGCTCACTGCGCCCGCGCTCCGCTCCTGGGCGTCCGCGCGGAGCACCTTGACGGCGACGTCCCTCTTGAGCGCGGGATGGTACGCCACCCAGACGTCGCCCATCCCGCCCGAGGCCAGCCGCCGCTTGAGCCGGTAGCGACCGAGGCTCCGCGCCTGGAAGACCTGCCGGCGGAGCGTCCAGACGACGTGCCCGCCGATCACGAGGAACAGGTACGTGCCCAGGATGTACCCCGAGTTGAGCAGGAGCATCGTGACGGTCGCTGAGTCCCGCAGCTGCGCGGCGATCGTGCTCGACGTCAGCGCGGCCCCGAGGAGCACCGCGTAGTACGTGAGGACGGGGATGCCGCTCATGATGGCCCCACGCCTCCACGGGTCCTGCGCGGTGACGGTGCGCGCGAGGAGCACGAGGCAGAGGCCACCCGCGTACGGGCTCGCCAGGCCGCGGAACTCGATGCACATGAGGGCCAGCGACGCGGCCGCCGGAACGTATCCGGCGAGGTCCAGCAACGTGAGGACGCGCGCCGAGGGCGCAGGACTGCGGTACAGCCGCCAGAGCGTGGGAATAACGATGGCGCTCACGACAGCGCGGAGCGTCAGGAAATAGCCCAGCCGGCCTGCCTCCAGGTTGCGTACCACCGCCCAGTCGACCAGCGCGAACGCAGCCCAGATGGCGTACCCGACCGTCAGCGCCCGACGAAAGCGCATCTGGGCAGACGCCGCTTCCTCGCTCGCCAGCGTGCGCGTCCGCTCCAACGTACCCGGCGCCGCCCGCGACGGATCCTGCTCCGGCGCGGGCCTCGTCAGAGGGGCCGCGATCGTGGGCGCGACGTTGATTGTCGGCGTTCTCCTCAAGGCGTGCGTATCCGACCCCACGGTTGCTCATGGGAACAGAACTGTGGAGGCCGTCAATCCACAGTCCGGTCACAAGTTGTCCAGAGGAAGTGCCGGGCCTACATCCACAACCTCGGGGGCTCGATGTCGGAGGGGGCAGGGGCCGCAGCCCGAAGGGACCGGCATGACGAGATGCCTTAAGGCGTGTTCGTTGCTTGCCGTACCCCCGGCACGAGGCTCCTCCTCGGGGGGAGCCCGGGAAGACGGGGGTTGATCGATGGACGACGCCGTGCGCGCGCTCGATTCAGTACCTGACGATGTACCCGGCAAACGCTTCGTGGCTGCGGCTGTGTTCGGCGTCTGCTTCCTCATGGCGATCCTCGTCTACTTCGCACCCGAGCGAGACTCCTGAGGGTTGGCGCCGCGCGCGGGGCGTCGTCGTCTCGCGTCTGCATTGACAGCCGCTCAAGGGGCGCCGCACCCTCTGGCACCCATGGCACCGGCTGTTCTCGTCGCTGACGAGTTCCCCCAAGAGCAGCTCGCCAAGCTCCGCGACCTCGGGCTGGCGGTCGAATACGACCCGAAGTGTGGCGCCGAGGATCTGCCGTCTCGTCTCTCGGCCGCGAGCATTCTCGTCGTCCGGAGCACGCGGGTCACGCGCGCGGCGATCGAGCGCGCTCCTCGCCTCGCCCTCGTCGTGCGCGCCGGCGCCGGGTTCGACACGATCGACGTGGGGGCCGCGAGCGAACGCGGAATCTTCGTCAGCAACTGCCCGGGAAAGAACAGCGTCGCCGTCGCCGAGCTCGCGATGGGGCTCATCGTGGCGCTCGACAGGCGGATTGCCGACGCGACCGCCGATCTGCGGGCCGGCCGCTGGAACAAGAAGGAGTACAGCAAGGCCGACGGGCTGAAAGGCAAGACGCTGGGTATCGTGGGGCTGGGTCGCATCGGAAGCGAGGTAGCCAGGCGCGCGCGCGCCTTCGAGATGCGCGTCGTCGCATGGTCGGTCCCGTTCCGCGCGGAGCGCGCCGCTGCGCTCGGCGTCGAGCGCTGCGCAACGCTTCACGACCTCGCGAGCGAGTCGGACGTCGTGAGCGTGCACCTGCCGCAGGCGACCGAGACACGTCGCCTCATCAACGCCGATGTCATCGCGCGGATGAAGCCGAGGGCGATCTTCGTCAACACGAGCCGCGGCGGGATCGTCGACGAGACGGCGCTCGCGTCGGCGGTGCGCGAGAAGGGCCTGCGCGTTGGACTCGACGTCTTCGATCCGGAGCCCGCGGAGAGCGTTGCCGCGTTCGCCCCCGCGATCGCGAGCGCCGGTACGTTCGCCGGGACCCCGCACGTCGGAGCCAGCACCGAACAGGCGCAGACCGCCATCGCCGAAGAGACCGTTCGCATCTGCAGCACGTTTCTTCGGACCGGTGGCGTTCCGAACGCGGTCAACATCGAGGAGCACGCCCCCGCCGAGTGCCAGATCGTCGTCCGGCACTACGACAAGGTCGGCGTGCTCGCGTCGGTGCTCGGGGTGCTGCGCACGTACGGCGCGAACGTCGAGGAGATGACGAACACAATTTTCCAGGGAGCAAAGACAGCGGTTGCGTCCATTCGCCTCTCGAAGACACCCAGTCCGGAGGCGATCGCCGAGATCGCGGGACTCGAAGGAGCCGTGATCGCCGTGGAGGCAAAGTCGATCTGAGGGTCTCACGCCCCCGGCGCTGGGGGTGTTTCCCCGATCCTGAAGATCGTCGGACTGATCGCCGCGATCAGGGCGCGTTGCTCCGACATGGCGATTGCGTGCAGTATTTCCTGCGGATCGAAAGGATCTGTCTGCTGGCCCGGCGCTCGCAGACGGCGGCGCCAGGAGGTGGTGATGCATCTGCGGATCGTGTCGTTGTGGGTGGGGGCTTGCGTGCTGGCGTCGGGCTGCGCCGACTCTCCGCAGGAAGGTTCCTGGCCCAGCGTCGATCCGCCCGACTCGGGTTCGGGAGCGGTT
>CALKVG010000702.1 GCA_937998045.1 uncultured Myxococcales bacterium | reverse complement strand
CGAGCGCCGCCTCGAGCTCTGCGCGGCGCTCGTGGAAGGGCGCCGTCATGAGGCTGCGGTCGCCCAGCGCGAGCAGATCCCAGAAGACGAGCGACGCGGGGAGCTCCCTGGCGAGGAGCTTCACGCGCGAAGCCGCGGGGTGGATGCGCATCTGAAGGGCCTCGAAGTCGAGGGCGTCCCCGCGGGCGACGACGATTTCGCCGTCGAGGACGCACCGCTCGGGGAGCTGCGCCTTGAGCGGATCGACGAGCTCGGGGAAGTAGCGGTCGAGCGGCTTCTCGTCGCGGCTCTGGATGAGTAGCTCGTCCCCGTCGCGGAAGACGAGCACTCGAAAACCGTCCCACTTCGGCTCGAACAGCCACCCCTCCCCTTCGGGAAGCGCGCCGAGGCGCTTGGCGAGCATCGGAGCGAGCGGAGGAGAAACGGGGAGGTGCACGCTTCGCGCTGGTTACTTCTTCAGCGCCGCGTAGAAATACGCATCCTGCCGCTTCAGGCGCACGACGAGCGTCCCCGTTTTCGCCAGATCCGCGACCTGCGCGGACGTGGGATCCGCCGTGCCGTTGGCCTCGACGATGACGTCGCCGACGCGCAGGCCTTCGCGGTCCGCGGGGGACCCCGGCGCGACCTGCGTCACGATCGGCAGCGGACGGGCGACGAGCCCCATTTGCGCCGCCTGCTGGGGCGCGAGGTCCCGCACGATGAGTCCGAGGCCGTTGTGGGGTAGGGTCTGCTGCTGCACGGGGGCGGGCTCGACGGCCGCCTCGGGCCGTTCGGAGAGGGCGACCTGGGCGCCGTAGTGCTGGCCGTTGCGGACGATCTCGAGCTGGACCGTCTGCCCGACGTCGTGGTTGAGGGTCTCGCGAATGAGCTCGCGACCGTCGTGCACGGCATGACCCCCGAGAGAGGCGATGATGTCGCCGGGACGAACGTTCGCGCGGAACGCAGGGCCGTCGGAAGCCACGTTGTTGACGACGGTCCCGGAGCCCGGCGTCGCTTTCAGCGCCGTGGCGAGCTCCGGCGTGAGGTCCTGCACCCCCACGCCGAGCCACGCCCGCGAGACCTTCCCCGTCTTGAGGATCTGGTTGGCGACGCGCTGGGCCATGTTGCTCGGCACCGCGAAGCCGATCCCCTGCCCCCTGCCGACGATCATCGTGTTGATCCCGAGCACCTCGCCCGCCAGGCTGCAGAGGGGCCCGCCGGAATTTCCCGGGTTGATGCTCGCGTCCGTCTGCAGGTAATCCTCGATCGCGTTCATTCCGAGACCGGCGCGGCTCTTGGCCGACAGCACGCCCGCGGTGACGGTGTATCCGAGGCCGAACGGCGATCCGATGGCGACGACCCACTCGCCCACACGGGCCGCGTCGGAGTCGGCGAAGTGCGCAGGGGTGAGTCCGGTCGCGTCGACCTTGATGACGGCGAGGTCCGTCGCGGGATCGCGGCCGAGCAGGCGAGCCGGCAGGTAGCGACCGTCGCGCAGGCGCACGTTGATCGTGAGCGCCTCCTCGACGACGTGGTTGTTGGTGAGGACGGCGCCGTCGGGGGTGAAGACGACGCCCGAGCCCATCCCGCGCGCCACCGGCTCGTCTCCCCCTCGGCCGAAGAACCGGGCGACCACCTCGGCCTTTTCGTAGCGTGCCGTGACGTCGATCTGCACGACGCTCGGGCTCGCACGCTCGGCGACGGCGACGAAGCCCTCGGAGAGGCGCCTGGCTTCAGCCGTGGAGGCCTGGACCTGCGCGGCCGACGGGACGGCGACCGCCGGAGCTGGCGCGTTCGCCGGCGGCGCCGCGAGGGCGGGGGACGCGACGGCACCGACAAGGGGGACGGCCAATAGGGCGAGGCAGCGGGGGAGATTCATCGCAAGAAGCCTCCGAATGCGAGGGCAATAACCATGCACCGTTCGTTCCGATGGGTGTCGGCGGCCCTTTCGACGGGACGCAAAGTCGAAGCGTAATCGCGTGGACACGGGTAGCAAGCAATCGGCGTCGTAAGTCCGTGCGCTCACAGCGTCTTCAGGACCACACGCGACCAGGCCTCGCCACCGACGGCGATGGCGGCGTCGTGGAGCTCGCTCCCGGGAGAGGACAGGTCCGTCAGCTCGACATGGGGGGCGCATTGGCCGAACGCGAGCCTGCAGCCGAGCGCCATGAGCGCCGTGGCGAGCGGCTTGGCAGGGGACGCGGGATCGAGCCCGAAGCGCCCGACCAGCGCGCGGCGCAGGGGGACGAACGGCGGCTCGAGCGTGTGGACCGTGAAGCTCGCGACGCCGCGCACGTCCCCCGCGGGATCGACGACGACGAGGCTCGTCGGCTCGCGCATCGAGCCCGAGGGGTCGGTCGTCGTGGACGCAAGGTGCGCGGCGATCGCGCCGACGAAGCTCGCGTCGACCGCCCGCGGCCGATCGAAGCGGACGTCACCGCTGGTGCGGCGACGCGCCGCCAGCATCGATTCGAGGCGGGCGACGGCGTGCGCGTCGTGCGGGCCGGCCACGCGGGCGACGAAGGGTTTCGCCGGAGCCGCGGCCGCCCCGACGTCCGCGGGTACGCGCGCGTTCCACGTGACCGGAGCGTACCCGAGGCGCGTGTAGAAAGTTTGCGCCGGGTTCGGCTCCAGGACCTCGGCGGCGAGGACGCACGGCGCGCCGCGCGAAAGCGCGCGGGCCGCCGACGCGAGGCCCTCGAGCAGCGCTCGGCCGGCGCCGAGGCGTCGCGCCGCTTGCCGCACGATGAGCGAGCGCACCTCGCACGTGAACGGCGTGTGCTGGTCGATCCCGTGGCGCTCGAACCATCCCTCGACCTGGCCGCACGGGGTTCCGCCGAGATCGGCGATGAGATGGATATGGCGGCCCAGGATGGGGTGCCCTGCGCGGACGCGCGCGTCCTCGTCGAGGCGCTGCGCGAGCTGGGCGTAGACGCGCGCGTCGCGCGATCCGGGGTACCCACCCCAGGTCTCGTGGGCATCCCAGAGCTCGCGCCAGAGCGAGGCGATCGCGGCCCCCTCGCCTGGCAGCGCGGCGCGCACGACGACCCGCGCCGGTCGCGTCATCGCGGCCATCGTTCCCCCGCGCTCTCCGGCAGAGCCACGTCGACCCACTCGAGCACGAGACCGTGCGCCGGTGCCGTGGTGCCCGCGGCACGGCGATCGCGCGCGGCGAGCGCGCGATCGACCGCGCCGCGCGCGAGCCGGCCGCGCGCCACGTCTGCCATCGTTCCGACGAGAATGCGGACCATGTTGTAGAGGAAGGCGTCCCCCTCGACGACGACCGAGAGCAGGCGTGGATCAGCGTCGCGCTCGACGTCGACGCGCGCAAGCGTGCGGATGGTCGTCGCCCGCGTGTCGCCAGCCGCGCGGAAGGCGGCGAAGTCGTGCGTGCCGCGGGCGGGGACAGCGCTGCGCAGGACGGGGCGCAGGACGGGGCGACCGAATAAGATCGCGCAATGCTCGCCGCGCTTGCCGTACGGCACGTCGGGCGGCGACAACGGGGCGGCAGTGACGGCGACCCACGGCGTTCTTCTGGAAGTGGCCTACGACGGCACGGAGTTCCATGGCTGGGCGGCGCAGCGCAACGCGCGCACCGTCCAGGAGACGCTGCAGGGGGCGGTCCTCGCGATCGATCCTCGCGCGGGCACGCTGCGGGGGGCGAGCCGCACCGACGCGGGCGTTCATGCGAGCGGTCAGCTTGCCGCTTACGACACCGAGCTCGACATCCCGGCCCGTGGCTGGACCCTTGGGCTGAATCAACACCTGCCCGAAGACCTCGCTGTCCGTTCTGCGCGCCCGGTCCCCAGTGGATTTTCGCCTCGCCTATCGGCGCGCGGCAAGCGGTATCGTTATCGTGTGCTCGTCGATGCCG
>CALKVG010000701.1 GCA_937998045.1 uncultured Myxococcales bacterium | reverse complement strand
GCGCCGCCGTGCCTGACGCCGGCGTCTCCCCTCCTGCCGCCGCGTCGCAGCAGCCCGTGACCGTGCAGGTCGTCGGTGAAAAGCTGGAGGAAACGCTCCCAAGCGAGCTCGGTCGATACGGCACGCGCATCGACACGATCACCGGCGAACAAGTCCGCAACGCCGGGCAGCCCGATGTCGCGCGAAGCCTCGAGCTGCTCGCCCCCGGGCTCTACGTCAGCCCGAAGAACGGGCCGTTCGACTACATCGACGTCTCCCTGCAGGGCTCGCGCACCGAGGACATTCTCTGGCTGCTCGACGGCGTAAGACTGAACAACCGGCTCTACGGCGGCACGACCCCGCTCGACACGTTCCCGTCGTCCATCGTCGAGAAGCTGCAGATCGTCGAGGGACCGGAGGCGCTCTTCTACGGTACTCAGGCCATCGCCGGCGCCGTGAACATCCAGACCCGCGGCTTCTCGAGCGTCCCCGACGGCGCGCTCTCGATGGGCGCGGACACCCTCGGAGGGCGCCACCTCGACGGCTATTACCGGACGGCGCTCGGCGCGCATCGGTTCGTCGCGTACGCCTCCGGCGACGAGTCGGACGGGTACCAGGCCTTTCGTTCGCAGGACTACCAGCCGAGCGCGACCGATCGCAAACGCGGCTACGAGGTGCTGACCCTCGGCGCGAAATACTCCTACGACTTCAGCCCGGACCTGCGCTTCACGGCGCTCTACCAGCACACCGACGCCCGCCTCGACTACGCCAAGCCGTTTCTCGTCGCGACGGCCTACAACGCGCGCGAGGAGGAGATCGTCACCGGGAAGGTGGAGTACTCGCCAAGCCGCGCCATACAGCTCTTCGCGAAGGGCTACTACCACCTGTGGAACTCGGGCTACACGGACTTCCAGAACACCCTCTCGGCCGGCGGTGACGTGAGCGGCCCCCTGAAGGTGGTCGACAACGGCGACTTCTGGGGCTTTCACGACGTGGGCGCGAACGCCATCGCCAGGCTGAGCGCGCCCTGGTTCGACTCCTTCGTCGGGTACGACTTGCAGAGCTACGCCGGCAACGACGCCGTTCTCGTCATCACCCGCAAGTCCGAGGTCGTGAACGCCCTCTTCGGCGAGGTGCGGACTCCGGAGAACCTGCAGGCGGTCCGGCTCTCGGCGGGAGCGCGCTACAGCGTGCCGAGCGAGGGGCCGGCCGCCGCGGTGTGGAACGTCACCGGCCAGGCGAACGTCACCGATTTCCTCTTCGCGCGCGGGATGGTCGGCACGGCGTTCCGGCTGCCCACGGCCGAGGAGCTCTTTTCGAACGACCCGATGGACGAGCGGGGCGACGCGAACCTCAAGCCCGAGCAGAGCTTCAACGTCAACCTCTCCGTCGGCGGCAACGCCGGTCCGCTGGGGATGCCTGGCTTGAAGTGGGAGACCATCGGATTTCTCCGCGACGTCACGGACCTCATCTCCGCCTCCGGCTTCGATTCGACCACGATGCAGTCGCTCTTCGAGAACATCCCCGGCACGGTGCACGTCCTCGGCGGGACCGTCGTCGTGGAGGGGCAGACCGTCCCGGCCTGGTCGGGCAGCGCGAGCTACACGTACGCGTCGGCCGAGCAGACGGGGGACCTGCAGATCGACCGCGTCCCACGCCACCTCGCGAAGGCCTGGGTCGACTGGCACCCCGCGGACCTTCCGCTCGGCGCCATGGTCGTCGGCCGGTACGCGGGCGACGCGTACCAGACCTTCGGGGCGACCGATCGCGAGAAGATCCCCGGGCACTTCGTGATGGATCTCTCGGCGCGCGTCTTCCTCGACGGCGCCAAGCACCACAGGATCGCGCTCAGTCTGACCAACGTCTTCGACGCGACGTACGCGTCGTCGCTCGGCAAGGGGGTGACCGATGTCGGGGGCAGCGACTACACCTACTGGAACCTCGGCGCCCCGCGCACGCTCGCCGCAAGGTACATGGTTCGCTTCTGAGCCGGCGCGGGCCGTCGGCGAGGCCCTCTCTATCGCACGAGGTACTTGAGCCGTGGCTGCGGGCGGTGCCTAGCTCCTGACTTGCTTCACCGCCGCGGCAACGGTCTTGCCGTCGACTGACGCTCCGGTCGACTTCAGGTGCTTCATCGCAACGCCCGTCGCCTGTCCATCGTTGGCCGCGCCCCGGATCGCCTCGGCCACCGGCGCGAGCGCAGCAACGACCTCCGGGACACCGAGCGTCTTCGGAAGCATCGCGGAGAGTAGCGCGATCTCGCGCGCAAGAGCCTCCTTCTGGGCCGCGTCCGTGGCGACGGCGAGCGTCTCCTCGTTCGACTTGACGAGCTTCTTCAGGATCGCGATCGCCTCGTCGTCCTTCACGTCTTTGCCCGACCGCGCCGAGGCGAGCTGCATCTCGCTGTACGCGAGGCGATAGATGTTCTTCGCGACGTCGTCCTTGCCGCGCATCACCTCGGTCATGCGCGCCCTGAGGTCATCGACGATAGCCATGGGCGAAAACGTACCACCTCTCGCTCGTGTGCTGGCCGGCGCCTTGTCGAAGAACCGAACACATCGGATTTCACTCGCAAAAGTCGATACGACAAAGTTGGCAAAAAACCTTATACCCGCAGCCTGGTGATAAACGGCAGTTTGGAGCGAGAATGAGCATCTCGCGAGCGATCCTGCGAGGGAGTGAGCTGCTTACCCCGTCCGTGCTCGGCGACTTCGGCCGCCCGCATGCGTGGAGCGTGACGGGAATCGAAACGGATTCACGTGATGCGAGGCGTCCTTTTTGGATCGATGGCGTCCAGAGTAAGATGTCGTGGTTGTCGTTGCCCCATCCCCGCTTCGCTCCCGCCGTCCTCGCCGTCGACCGAGCCCTCGCCTGGTACATCCGCGAGGTCCCGCTCGCGAACCAGCCCCCGGTCTCACTGGCGCAGGCCGAGTACCTGGGCGAGGTGTTGGCTGGTACGCGCCCGCGCGCCAACGAACACTTCGAGATCCTCGTGAATTTCGCTCGGACGATGTACCGCATCGGTCAGCTAGATCCCGGTACGCCGCAGGTCAACCTGGGTGACACGCTGACCGCCCTTTCTCTGGTTCCCCAGTCGGGCGAGGCCCGCTGGACCTTCGACGCTCGCATCGACGCCGATGCCTTCGCCAAGCTGCAATTCCGCGAAACCTCGGTGGGGATCGGCAAGACCCGGCGCGAGAACCGCGACGGCTGGTGGTCGCACGCCCAGAAGAACCGCGCCTTCATCGAGGACGTCGTCGGCAAGACGAAGGGACGCGGGCTCGCCGTCATTCTCGGGGCCGGGCATGCTTTCGACTTGCCGCTCGTCGAGCTGGCCAGGTCCTTCGAGAAGCTGGTCCTCGTCGACATCGACGCCGAGGCCCTGAACGCGACCGTCGCCGGCGTGCTGAAGGATCCGGGGCTGCGCGCGCGCACGGAACTGCGCTTCCTCGATTTGACGGGCATCAACGGACAGCTCGTACAACGCGTCGACGAGGCTGTGGCGTCGGCGGCGAACGCGGCCGAGGCGCTGGATCGACTGGAGGCGCTCTGCTGGACTTACCGATTGGCGGAGCCGCCGCGCCTGCTGCCGCCGAGCGAGCACGCGGACCTGCTGGTATCTAGCTGCGTCCTGAGCCAGGTGGCGTGGCCCCAGCGTGTCTACGCCAAGCGTGTCTACGAGCGCCGCTTCTCTGCGGTGCCCGACCCGCTCAAGCTGCGCTGGGCCCGGCACTTCACCGACCTGGAGTTGCGGCTGCAGCAGGATCACCTGACCTCGCTCGCCGGCGTCGCCGAGCAGGTGGTGCTCACATGCGACGTGGTCAGCAACGGCACCGTCCTCGACAACGCGGGCATCGAGCGCAAGAGCGGGCAGACCATCTTCGCCCTCGGCGTCCCTTCGTTGCTCGAGCGCGTCCCCAAGACCTTTCAGATCGAGGGGCACGCCAGCTGGGAGTGGAGCCGCTACAAGGCCACTCGCACCGGCAAGGGCTCGCGCATGGACGTGGAGGGCGCGCGCCTCACCGTAACGCAGACGCCGCACGGCCTCGAGGTCCCGTGAGGGGCCCGGCGCCGCGCCGCGGACTCTAGCTACCGTCCGAGACCGACCCAGAGATCCCGGCGACCCGGCCGCACCTTTAGAGGATCTCGGGCATGTTCTTGCTGGTCTTGTCCCAGCTGCCGAAGGTGGTGACGTTCAAGCCCATGACTTGCTGGAGCGTGAGCATGAGCTCTGTGACTTTGCGGTCCGCCGAGGGGTTACCCGTCCCCGGCGCGCGGTAGTGGCGGTTGCCCGGAATCTTGCCGCCGGCATGACCCATCAGCACGATGTGATAGTTGGTCATGAGGTGGCCCGCCGGCTCCGCAAGCTCGCTGATGCCGTAGATAATTGTGTTATCGAGCAGCGTACTGGCACCCATCGTGGTGTTTTTCAGCTTCCTTGCGAGGTCAGCGTACTGGGTCATGATGTACGGCTCGATGGACGTCGCAACTTCCTGGTTTTGCATGGCGTTGCCGTGCGTCAGCTCGTGGTGCTCGGTATCGAGGTTGACAACCGGATAGTGGTTGTCGTCGCGCGCACCCGACCACAAGTGCGTGTAGACCCGGGTCATGTTGCAGGCAAGCGCCGCCGCAATCAGTTGATTCAACGCTTGGCTCGCGGCGGTGACCTTCGTCAAGTCCAGGTTCGCGGCCGGCGCCGTCGGAGCCGTCGGAGTCTGGCACGTTGAGCCACCGGGAGCCCCGCCGTCGGCCGACGTGGGAATGCGCGCCTCGAGGGAACGTATGCTCGCCATGTGAGCGTCGATGCGCTGCGAGTCGGTCTTACCCAAGCTCATTTGCAAGCGCTTCGCGTCACTGAGCACCGCGTCTAGTACGCTGCGGCGGAGCTTGTTGGAGATATCCAGGGGCACCCCGCCTTCGGGCGTCGGCGCGCCCGTGCTGAACAATTTGTTGAACAGCGTCGCGGGATCACGCTCAGGCGGCAACGGCATGTACGGGCCGCGGTGCGCGAGATTCAGGCTCGCCGTTCCCATGTTCTGGCCGGTGTACTCCAGCACGCCCGTTTCCAGAGACTTGTAGGGCTCGGTGGTGTGAATGGCGTCGGCGATGATCTGATCGATCGTGGGCTGCCACTGCGTCCCTTGGGAGGTTTCGGGGAGTCCTCCGTACGGTGACTTGAAGATGTCGGACATGACGGTGCAAGGGAAGCCGTCGCCGCCAGCCAGCACGTAGACGCAGCCCCAGCCGTGTCCTTTGAACTCGGCGCTGAGCATGTCGAGCCCGGTCACGAGAGTCATCGAGTCTTTCAGGTCGGCGAAGGCCATCAGGTTCGTCGGCAGCTGCCAGGCGTTGCCGTCGCCCGTCGTGGTTGGCGTCCAAAGCGCCCCCGGGTGGACACCGTTGCCCCAGCAGAAGATGCCGAACGTCGTGGGCAACGGTGCTCCTTGCGCGAACGCGGTGCCGCTGTCGTTGAGCATGACGTCCAGCACCGGCAGCCACAGGGCCACACCGACGCCCGAAAGCGCGCCCCGCAGAACGTTTCGTCGAGAAACCTTGAGTTCATCGAGGATTGCCATGTTTCACATGCTCCCAATGGGCAGTGCGGGGGCGGAACGGAAGGCGTCGCTTACGACGAAGTCGCCGAGGAGGTTGCGCCAGACGTAGGTGCGCGCCGCGAGGGACTGAACCAAGCTGGTGATCTGCGTCGCGTCGGCGGTATCGTGCGTGGTGCCGTTCACGTCGCGATAAAAATTGCGCATCAAGCAGTTAATTACGCGCGGGTCCTGCGCCAACGCGGAGCCGAACTGCGCTTCTCCGTCGAACGCCGTGCCATCGAGGGTTCCGGTGGCATCGATGGGCAGCCCGTTTTCGGTTGGCCGATACTGTCCGATGGGATCCAAGTGCTCGAGCCCGAAGCCGAGGGGATCGAACAACGCGTGGCACCCGGCGCAGACCGGACTCTTGCGATGAGCTTCCATCTTTTGTCGCGTCGTGGTGGTCGTATCGGTAGGAAGGTTAGTGTTGACGCCCGCCGGAGGCGGAGACGGAGTTTGGCAGAGGAGGCTCTCCAAAATGAAGACACCTCGGCGAGTTGGGGAGGTGCGGTCGGGTTGAGACTGCGCCGCGATCACGCTCGCTTCGCTCAAGATACCCGCGCGCCCGCTGCTCGACGGGAGCTGAACTTGGGAAAAGCCCGACGCGGCGGGCGCCGGAACGCCGTAGATGGGAGCGAGGTTGGCGTCAGCGAACGTCTGGTTGCTGTTGTAGAACAACCGCACATCGGCCGTGGGTCCCAGCACGATGTTCTTGAGGAAAAGTTGGGTGCCCTGCAGCATGGAGCTTTGGAGCGCTGCATTGAAACTCGGAAAGAGCTGAGCGCTCTTGCTCACGATCAACACTTGCTGAGCTTGCGCGTACTCGCTGAAGAACGCAGTCATGCGGTCAACGACACGGGGATCCATGAGCAACGGAGCCGCGGCGGTGCGAACGCCGTCGGCGGTATCGAGCTGACCCGCGGCCGCCGCGTCGAGCAGGGCCGAGCTGGGTGGCCCGCCGGTCAGCAAGTAAGAGAGCCGCGTGGCCATGGACAACCCGTCGTACTTGAGGCGACCCGTGCTGGGGTCGAGCTTGTTCGTCTCGACCCGGTAGAGAAAGTACGGCGATTGAAGGAATCCGGATGTCGCGGTCGCCAGCCCCTCTGCCGCCGTGCCAGCGAGCATCGCGGCGTTCGTTGCCACGCCCAGCCACTGCGTCACTTCGTCGGCGGTGAGATCGCGTCGGAAGGCGCTCCGCCCGAAGGTCTTGATGTACGTGGTGACGCACGCGTCGCTGAGATCCGCCTTCGGCTGGCAACCGACGAGCGTCTGCCACCGCTGCGTATTGCCAAAGACCTCGGCAACCACTGCGAGGCTCGCGGCTTCGTATGCCGTCGCCGCCGGATCGCTCACCGCATTCAGGGACGCTCCCACGGAGACATAGCCGCCGACCGAGAGGTCACCCGGCAGCGCCAGCTGGGTCGTGATCGTGCCGAAGAGCGACTGGATCGAGCCGAGATACTCGGCTTGCGTGAGCAGGCGTAGCTGCACTCCACCCGTGCTCGTCGGAACCGGCGAGGTGCCGGTACCGACTGGAGGGGGCGTACCGCTTCCTCCTCCGCTGGATGCCCCTCCCGGCGCTCCTCCGCTGGATGTCCCTCCCGGCCCGCCGTCGCCGATGACTCCGACGCAGGCGTTCATGCTCCCGGCCGTCGCGGCGAGGCCGAGCGCCACAAAAAAGACGGCGGGTGCGCGAGGGATGGCCATCGGATCTCCTGCTCCTCTCTCTTCCGTTGGGTAACCGTGTACAGTGGGTGGGCGTACTAACCCCGTTCGATCAGAACGTGACGGCGCGTGGGCGGCGTCAGCTCGACGCGGGCTCTAACGAGCGCGCGGTCCTCCCAACTCGCATTTCAAGTGGCACTAACCATGCCGAATCGACTTCTGTCGCCGCACAGCCGCGTTTTCGCGAGGTGCGAACCATCGAGGGTCGCGCGGTCTTTCCGGCCACACTCACTGTGCGCAACGACTCGCCCAGAGTGAGCCGATGAATGTCCGATGGGGCGAATTGATCTTTCCCCGGCGCCGTGGACAGTGGGATCGTTCCGGAGCTGCTGGGGGGACGAAGCGCTGGTGTCGTCGCTGCACCCTGCCAGGATGGCCGCGGCCAAGAGGCCCCGGCATGCAGACGGGGGCGTGACCGGCGTCGCCGGAGACGTGGTGTGTTCATGTGCATAAACGTTCGCACCTTCTCCTCGCTCCTATTGGCGCGAGGTCCGTGAGTCGATCACTGCGTTCGGTGACACGCACGGCGCGCCAACCGCGCGCCGTGGACGGGCGCCCTGACGCCGACGAGAACCACTTGCGGGGACCTGAGGGTCAAGCGAGCATCGCCTGGTACCTCGCGGGCGTGTCGTTGGGATTCTCCCCCGGCAACCGGCGGCCCTCGTTCGGGTTCGCTCGAGCGCCGGGGCATGGCTGGGGTTGATGAGCCTCGCCCGACAGGCCGCAGCTCCTTACGTCAACACTCCCGCCGAGTTCGTGAGCGTGTTTCCCCACCTCGACGAGGGGGTGCGCTTTGCCCTCACGCCCACTCTCGGACGGGGGGCGGGTGTTTCGGTCGGCGTTAGCGAGCCGGGGGCATCCGTTCGGTTTGCCGGGCGTGAGGTGGCGACGTGGGGTAGACCGCGCTGGATCGGAAGTCTGGGCCTCGAAGCCGCGCTCGATCGCTGACCCAAGTCAGGGCCTTACGGACAGGAGCCGCCCTTCACCGCCTGGGCCATGCCGTTTACGGTCTCGAGCGCGTATCCCTGGTCGTCGATGCACTGGCTCAGGTCGTAGTTGCCCGCCATGAGCATGTTCTGGAAGGTCACGACGCGGCCGGTGTTGCCGTTCCAGACCCGCGTCTCCGGCCACATCGTGCTCTTCATGATGTTGTAACGAGCCTGCAGGAAGTTGGCTTCCCACTTGGCCTCGTCGGCGAGGGTGGGCGGGTTCGAGAGCGGTCCCGTCATCTGATCCGCCTGCGGGATGAGATACGCCGCGACGCTGAAGCGCGGATCCGCCTCGCCTTGTTCGATCTCGGCGTCGTAGAACGACGCCTTCGTGAGCGCCGTCGTGAACCCCTTTTCCACGGCGTGGCGAACGCCGACGCCGTAGTAGATGGCGTCCTGTGCGTAGTCCTGGCACTTGTCGAAGACGGGATCCATCGCCGACATCTGCCAGATCGACGTCCAGTTCGTGAGCCCCGCCGTGGATCCCTGCGGGGTCATCCCACCCGAGTCGGCGAAGGCGTCGTTTATCACGTTGAGCGCCGGCATCAGCGGGAGGAAGGGGCTGTTCGGGTTGGCGAGGTTGTAGCACTCGACGACGATGATGGCGTCGCCGGTTCCCGTGCAGAAACCGGCGCGGCCGTTCGTGTACCCGCGGTTGTCGCCGAGGTTGTACGAGTCGCTGTAGGCGATCGTGACGCCGCTCGTCTCGCCGATGCTCGTCATCCACTCCGAGAGCTGCTTCTGCACCGGGGTCAGACCTCCCCCGTTGCTGCAGGACCCGAGCGCCCCGCCGTAGATCGATCCGTACGCGGCGCAGTACGACGGCGCGTCGCAGTGGCCGCAGTAGACGGCGTGCCACGAGCCCGTTGCGTCCTTGACGGTGTTGCCGCCGCAGTTGGCGCCGAGGCACGCGCAGAACGACGCGTCGTCGGTGTACGTGCAGGTGCTACTGCCGTTCAGGCCCATCGGCGGGCCGGCGTCCGGCGAGCTGCCGCTCGACGCGCCGCCGTCGGCGGAAGAGCCGCTCGAGGAGCCGCCGGACGACCCGCTGGCGGAGCCATTGCCCGAGGAGCCGCTAGCCGACGACGTGCTGCCCGAGGTCGACCCGCCGCTCGTAGACCCGCTGGTCGAGCCGCCCGAGGAGCCGCTCGTCGGTCCGCCGCTGGAGCTTCCGCTGCCCGATGACGAAGCGCCCGAGGAAGATCCCCCGGTCGATCCGCTCCCCGAAGAGGGCCCATTCCCGGTGTTGCTCGCATCGCCGCACCCGGTCGCGCCGGCGGCAACGGCGAGCGTCCCCAGGGCCACCAGAAGCAGGTGTCGCTTGCGAAGGCGCGGGCTCATGTCCGGAGTTCTCCTCTTCACGGTGCCGGACGCACAGCGACGAACGTGCCTCGCCTGCGGTCCGGGCAGTTTCCCCATCGTAATGGGACCGCTTGTCCATCCGGCGTCGATTCGTACGCCGCTACGGGATCTTCGCTGCGACTTGCGACCGCGCGAACGTCACTCGATACGTTTCTGTGTGCCGAACACGTGTTCCGATCGGCTCGTGGGGAAGCCGTCAGCAGTCGCTACTGTTTGCGGAAGGTCACCCATTCGAGTGCTTGCGAGTTGGGGACGATCGACAGTTCGATGCCGCCGTCCGCCGTGACGACCGAATAGGGCCACGTGCTCGTCATCGAGACGGGCATACCGTTGCCGCAGGTCACCGTGACTCCGACAGAAGTCGAACCTGCGTCGAGGAGCGGGAAGAGGTCGTAGTTCGCGCTGAAGCCGCTCATGCCGCCGATGTCCGCCTCGATATGCGTTCCGCCGCCGGTGATGACCCAGACAGCCGAGCCGCCTTGTTCCATCGCGCCGGCCTCTTGCTCGTATAGGACTGTCTTCGTTCCGTAGTACGTCCCGTCGGTGATCACCCCGCCGACCGGCGCGGGCATCGCGGCTGTCGACGCCACGAGGTTTCCCGACGGAACGCCTACGAGGGTCAGCGCGTTGCACGCCCCGTCGGGGATCCCCGCGTCGAGCGCGGCGTCGGAGGACGCGTCGAGCGCGGCGTCAGCGGGCGCGCCGTCGCTCGTCGATGAACCATCGGCAGACGTGGACGGCGCGTCCGCGCTCGTGGCGTCGGCGCTGCCGGTCGGGGAGTCCGCCTGCGAGTCGCTCGGCACCGTCCCGTCGTCGAGCGCGTCCTTGCCCGCGTCAGCGGCGGCTTCGGGTTCCCCGCCGTCGGCGGCCGTGGCGTCGCCGCTCGTAGAAGACTCTGGGGTCGTGCTGTCCTCTTGGCCGGCGTCGTACGTTGGACCGTCTTGGCCTGCGTCATTTGGTGAGCTCTCGGTTGGATTGCACGCGCTCACCGCCATCGCCAGAAGGGCTACGCCTGACGCATAAGTCCACGATATTCGCAGCATGGCGGCGACCGTATCGGCCCTTGCCCCGACAGACAAGCGTGCTCGGTTCTTCACCCCATCAAGCGGTGCAGCCAATGCGTCGTCACGCAGAATCCCCGTCCTGCGCTCAACGGCTACGCTTCTAGTTCTCGGGAGCGCCGATGGCGACCCAGGCCGCGACGTCCGCTGCCGCTCGGAGGTTGCCGTGTCCTCCCGGGGGCATGTTGCCGCCGAACCAGCGGAGGCAGGAATTGGCGTTGCTCGCGAGCGCCGACTCCGTGCCCGTGATGTAGCCGCGTTGCTTCAGCCACGCGTAGGCCGACGCAGCGTCGCTCATCTGCCTCGAATGACACGCGCCCATTCGTCCACACCCCCCTTCGGTGCCAGGGGCCATGTAGGCGGCGAAGAGCTGGGACCAGGTGAGCGCCGGGCCCGCGAGGCCTGCGGGGCTCATGACCGGGGTGGCCGCAGGCTGCGCGGACGACGAGGAGATCGGGGAGGGCGCGGCATCGGCGACGGAAGCGCGAGGGAAAAGGGGGGCCGCGCGTCCCGGGGTGCTTCCGCTGCAGGCGCTGGCGCCCGTCACGAGGAGCGTCCCTAGAAGAATCGTTGCCCTGGCAACGGTCTGCCACCGCGGCGAGATCACGACGATTTCTCCACGGGCACTTGGAGCGCGCACAGTGGGTCCTCCGCCAGCGGGTTGCCGGTAGCGGCCCATGCGCGGGCCCGCGACCCGCCGCAGATCGCACGAAACCGGCACACGCCGCACCGACCGGCGAAGTGATCGACGTCGCGCAGCGCCTGGAAGAGGGGCGCGCTCCTGTAGATGTCGATTGGGCTCACCGACCGCACGTTGCCGGCGACGATGTCGAGGAAGCCCGACGGCGACACGTCGCCGATGTGCGAGACGAACAGGACCCCGTTGCCGTCGCGCACCCCGAACCCCGCGCGCGGGCCCCCTGCCATCGGGAGGCGCCGCCGCTCGAGCAGAACGCGGCGGAAGTGCGGCGCCTCGGTCGTCGTGACGACCGGTCCGCGTGCACTCGGCAGATCGGCGAGCCACTCGAGGGTTCGCTGGGCGGCCGCTGTGTCGATCGGGCGGAGAACCGAGCCGCGCCCGATCTGCACGAGGAAGAAGAGACCCCAGCGAGCGGCGCGCGCGTCGGTCGCGAGGCCGTGAATGGCCAGGAGGTCGCCGAGGGTGTCCGCGCAGACAAGCGTGTTGATCTGAACCGGGAGGGAGACTTCGCGTGCGCTGCGGAGCGCGTCGATCGTGCGCGCGAAGCAGCCGGGCACTCCCCGCAGCGTGTCATGGCGCCGCGTTGTCGAGCCGTCGAGGCTGACGGAGATGGCTTCGACGCCGGCGCGCGAGAAGCGGCGCACGACCTCGTAGGTCAACTTGGGGGTGGCGCTCGGCGAGACCGAGATTGGCAAGCCGAGCGAGCGGCAGCGCTCGATGAGATCGAAGAGGTCGCGCCGTTCCAGCGGGTCGCCGCCGGTCAGGACGACGTGGGGCTTCGTGGGGCCGAACGCGGCGAGCTGCGCGAGGAGCGCGTAGCCCTCTTCGGTCGACAGCTCGCCGGGGTGTGCGTCCGGCATCGCCGACGCGCGGCAATGACGGCACGCGAGGCCGCACGCGCGCGTGACCTCCCAGTAGACACGTAGCGGGGCGTGGTCGAACGACAGGGAGTGCGCGACGGCGTGGGGACCCACGGCTTCCGTCGTCGCACGGGCCGTGCCGCACGCGAAAACTCGAGGAAGCCCGTCGATCGCGATTGCCTCGATGGGGAGCGGCGCGGCTCGTGCGCGCAGACGCAAACCTTGCGTCGGCCGCGCGGCCGGGCGGCCTTGATAAAGCGCGCGCTATCGGCTGCGAGGCGCCAGAAGTGCGCGACGTGGCGGTCTCGGCACGGCTCGTGCGATGGCAGCCCAATCATGCGAACCGCTCGCGGAAGGCTTCGTCCCGGTCGCTGTTGAAAGTTGAGGTGGCGGTTTCACCCGCCCCGA
>CALKVG010000700.1 GCA_937998045.1 uncultured Myxococcales bacterium | reverse complement strand
CGGGGGGGCACTTCAAGGGGACAGCTCCCGGGGGGCAACCGTTCTGCAGCACCGAGACCGCGGGTTGCACCGATGCAGTCGCGTACGCAAGAGGGGGAAGACCGAACGGAGCGCGAACCTCCACGGGCACCGCAACCTGGCCAATCACCACGTTGCTTGCCCGGAATTTGTCCCACGCACGATCAACAAGCCGCTCGGAGCGCAAGCCATGAAGAACAACAACGAAGCAACCGTCGTCTCGCTCGCTCGGCTCGCGCCCCACGAGACAGGCAAACTGCCGCCGCGCATCGCGTACAGCGTGCGTGAGTACGCACGCATGGTCGGACGGTGCCCAGACGCGGTACGGCGCGAGATCGAGCGCAAGGCTCGCCGTGAGGGCGACGGCCTGGTCGCCGAGCTCGCCCTCGGAACGCGCGCTCACAAGCAAGCAGGGGCCGGGCGCTGGTCCGTCGTCGTTCCGCGCCACCTCGTCGAATCCGGAGACTGAAGCAGAAGATCCGGCCGGTCGTGTGTGGCCGAAGATCCCGCGGCGCTTTGCACGCGGCGCTGTCGCGCTACAATGCGCAGCGTCGCGCGTGAAGCGACCGCCCAGAGGGAGTGTTTCTCATGGGTGAGAAGAATCGATCCGGCGTCCGCAGCGAGATCCGCGACGGCCGCAAGATCCTGATCGTTGACTTTCGGTACAGGGACAAGGACGGACGGGAACGCCGTTACCGCCGCGACGCCTCCGTGCAGACGTCAGCGGCGGCGCGCGCGGAGGCCGAACGGCTCAAGCGGCTCGGCGCCGAGCGCGGGACGCTCGACCCCGAGCCCGAGGCGCCGACCTTCGCCGCTTTCGTCGAGGGCGACTTCGCGAAGCTGGTGATGGTTCGGTTCAAGCCGAGCACGCGCGAGGGCTACCAGCAGTTGCTCGACATGCCAGGGCACGGGCTCCTGGCGCTCCTGGGCCGCAAGCGTCTGGACGCAATTGGAAGCGCCGATGCGCGGCTCGTCGAGGCGGACGCGATCGGACGCAAGGCAAAGCCACGCTATGCCCTCGTGTGCTTGCGCACGGTACTGCGAAGCGCGGTGGAGTTGGGCGTGCTCGCGAAGATGCCACAACTGCCGAAGCTCCCCGCGAAGAGCGAGAAGCTGCCAGACGCGCCACCGCTTGCGGTTGTCGTGCAGACCCTCGGCGCATCGGACGGGTGGCTCCGCATCGCGATTGCCCTCGCGGCGCTCGCAGGCCTTCGCTGCGGCGAGGTGCGGGCGCTCGAGGTGCGGGACGTCGACCTCGCGGCGGGCTGCCTTTTCGTTCGGCGCGCCTTTAGCGCCGACGAGGTGTGCCTTCCGAAGGGACGCGACGAGCGCGCCGTGCCGCTCACGACGATGCTCGCTGCGATCCTCGCCGAAGCTTGCGAGGGGAAAGCGCCCAGCGCAAGGCTCGTGGTGGACGAGCACGGGCAGTCGCTCAATGAGCAGGCTGTCGGCGCGGCTTGGCGGCGGCTGCAAGCACGGCTCGCCATCGAGCCGTTGTGGCGCTTCCACCAGTTGCGGCACTTCTTCGGCACCACCTGCCTTCGTGGCGGGGGGAATGTCGAGGCGGTGCGGCGCCTCCTCGGTCACCGCGACCTCGCCTCCACCACGCGCTACGTGCACGCCACCCAGCGCGACTTGGTGGCGGCAGTCGCGACCCTGCCGGGCAATAGCGGGGAAGCGGCCAGCAGTCCTTGTCCGTAACTACTTGATCTAACTTCGCTTCGCTTCAAGTGTCGAAGTGGCCCGGGACAGTGCCACCGGACGGCGGGCAAGCGGACGGCGAGGGGGACGCGCGGACGGCACGCCGAGCGAGGCCAGCAACGCCTCCCCACGACCGCGGCGCCATCGGCCGCTCGTCACATCCCGAGGTCGCCGATGGCCGAACCGGCGAGCATCCACTCGACGATCGCCAGGCAGAGGAACGGCCCGAACGGCATGCGCGCCGCCATGACTCCCTCGCCGGGCGCGGTCGCCAGCGGGTCTTCTTCGATGGCGCGCTTCGCCTCCTCGTCGCCTGCCGCGGCGGCGGCGACCAGCTCCTCGCGGTCCTTGCGGACGCCCTCCGGTTCCTCGATCTTGCCGTGGACGAGGAGGAGGATCCCCGCCGCGATCGTTGCCTGCACCGCGCCGGCGAAGAGCGCGAAGAGCGCGCCCCTCCAGCCGAACCACGCCCCCGCGAGCATTACGAGCTTTGCGTCGCCGAGGCCCATCCCGGGCCGACCGCGGACGGCCTTGTAGCCGACTACGAGCGGCAGCCAGATGCCGACGAAACCGGCCGCGGCGCCGAGGAGCACGTCGCTGTAGGCGAGGCCACGGAGCCCCGGAGTCGCCAGGCCGAAGAGGGTGCCGCCCAGGGTGATCGCGTCCGGCAGAAACATGTACTCTGCGTCGATGAACGCGGCCGCGACGAGGGCGAGCGCGAGCGCGCAATCGGCTAGGAAGATCGACGCCGCCAGCGCGAGCGACGAATCGCCCGGGAGCGCCCGCACGACGACCAGGTACACCGCCAGCGCGAGCACGCCGCAGAGGGCCTCGACGACCGCATAGCGGGGCGAGATACGCGCCCCGCAGCAGCGCGCCCGCCCGCGCAGCAGCGCGTACGAGAGGAGGGGCACGTTGTCGATCGGTCGCACCGGAGCGCCGCACGCAGGGCAATGCGATCCGGGCCGCACGATGCTCATGTCGCGGGGTACGCGGTAGATGACGACGTTGACGAAGCTGCCCCACAAGGTGCCCCACCCGAAGGCCAGAGGGCCGAGGATCGACGGCGAGAGGCCCAGATCGGAGAGGGTCGTCAAAGCGAGTTCCGGTTGAGGTCGGGCGGCGGATGGCGTACCGACTCTCGACTCTTAGCGAACCCGTGTCCCGGCCGCGATGCTCCTCGCCATCAACCCCGACCATCCGGAGCCGAGAAAGATCGCGCGCGCAGTCGAGGCACTGAACGGCGGGGCGGTCATCGCCTACCCGACCGACACGGTGTACGGGCTCGGTTGCGACATCATGAGCAAGCACGCGATCGAGCGCATCTACGTCATCAAAGGGATGGACCGGTCGCACCCGCTGGCCTTCGTGTGCCCCGACCTGAGCGACATCGCGCGGTACGCGATCGTCGACAACCAAGTGTACCGCGTGCTGCGCCGCTTCCTTCCCGGCCCCTACACGTTCATCCTCCCGGCCACGCGTGAGGTCCCCAAGCTCTTGCAGATGCGCCGGAAGACCGTGGGCATCCGCGTCCCGGCGTGCGAGGCGACTCGTGCGCTCGCGAGGGGTCTCGGACGACCGGTCGTTTCGACGACCGCTGCGCATCCGGACGGTGATCCCTTCGTCGACCCGCACGAGATCGACACTGCCTTCCGCGGTCTCGGGCTGGTTCTAGACGGTGGGGCAGGCGGCCTCGTCCCCACGACCGTCATCGACCTGACGAAAGTGCCGCCTGAGGTGGTCCGAGAAGGTGCGGGGTCGGTCGAAGAGTTTTGATGACGCGCCTTTAGCGGCGACGCCAGCCGGCCGTTTCCTTGCGGAGAGCCCATGCGCGGACCCCCCACTGCAGCCGCGTCCGCCACGACGGTCGCTTCCAAACCGCGCGTGCTGGTCGTCGACGACGATGAAGTCCTCGTGCGGTCGTACGCGCGCACGCTGACCGCGGACGGGTACGACTGCGAGATGTGCTTCGACGGTGAGTCGGCGATCGAAGCGATTCGAGCGGGCTCGTTCGACCTGGTGCTGAGCGACATCGACATGCCGCGCCTGAGCGGGCTCGCGCTCCTCGAGCGCATTCGCGCACACGATCTGGACGTTCCCGTCATCTTGATCACGGGCAGCCCCTCGCTGGAGACGGCGATGGCGGCCGTCGAGCACGGCGCCTTGCGCTACGTGACGAAGCCGGTCGAACCGCAGCGGCTCCGAACGATCTGCGCGGATGCGGTCAAGCTGCACCGGCTTGCGCGCGCCAAGCGCCTCGCGCTCGAAGCGAGCGGCGACGCCGACCGCCTCGTCGGCGACCGTGCCGGTCTCGTCACGAGCTTCGCGAGCGCGCTCGACTCCCTCTGGATGGCCTACCAGCCCATCATCTCGTGGTCGCGCCGCGAGGTCTTCGGCTACGAGGCGCTCCTTCGATCGCGCGAGGCGTCGCTGCCGCATCCGGGCGCTATCCTAGACGCCGCCGAGCGCCTCGACCGCCTTCACGACCTCGGTCGAACGATCCGCATGCGCGCCGCCGAGCCGGCCGCGCACATGCCGGAGGGCGCGATGCTCTTCGTGAACCTGCACACGCAGGACCTGCTCGACGGCGAGCTGTTCGAGACGGACCGACCCCTGGCGCGCATCGCGCAGAACGTGGTGCTCGAGATCACCGAGCGCGCGAGCCTCCTGCACGTGCGCGACGTGCAGGCGCGCATCTCCCGGCTGCGCGACATGGGCTTCCGCATCGCCGTCGACGATCTCGGCGCCGGTTACGCGGGTCTCACGAGCTTCGCGCAGCTCGAGCCCGAGGTCGTGAAGCTCGACATGTCGCTCGTGCGCGGAGTCCACGCGCAGCCGACGAAGCTCACTCTCGTGCGCACGATGGTCTCGATGTGTCGCGAGCTGGGGATGCAGGTCGTCGCCGAGGGTATCGAGACGCCGCAGGAGCGCGACGCGATGGTCAACGCCGGGTGCGACCTGCTCCAGGGGTACCTCTTTGCGAAACCGGGTCCGGCGTTCCCCGCGGCGGTGCTCTGAGCCAGATCTTCGCGCGATCGACGCGGATCACGTGCCGATGGTCAGGGACTCCGGGTCGTAGCGGCCGGTCTCCTCCTGCCCCTCGCTGGGCCGGCCGCCACCGACGTCGCGATCGTCGTCGCGGAAGAACGCGAGGAGCTCGTCGCGTCTAGCCTGCGCGTCGGCACGTCCCATCTCGATGAGGCGGCGGCAAAAGGGGCCGTCGAAGAGCAGATAGCTCGCCAGGTCGGCTTCGCTCTCCGCGCCAAGGTCGAGCAGCTTGAACAGGCGCTTCGTGAGGATGGGGTCTCCGCGCAGCCTACCGCGCTTCAAGTGCTCGTTGGCCAGGCGCCCGAGGTCCTCGCTCGGGCGGACGCGCATCGCGTGCACGTACCGGTATTCCTGGCCGCCTCTCTTCCGCGATTCGGCGCTGACCGTCTCGACGAATCCGGGCCCGTACGCTCGCGTGCCGTCGACGAGCACGTTGTTGATGCGCGTGAGGAGCTCGATATCGACGTCGACGTGATCGAGCAGGAATGCGTTCAGCACTTTCCCGAGCAAGAAGGGCGCGCCCGGCGCGCGCACGGGTTCCTGATAGCCGGCCTCGCGCACGACGCGGCCTTGCACCTCGCGTGATCCGCCGATGGCGAAGATGTGCGTCGCGCCGAGTCGCAGGGCAGGGGCGATGGGCGTGTTCTGGCGCAGGCCGCCGTCGAGGTAGAGCTCGTTGTCCAAGCGAACCGGCGGAAAGAGGAGCGGGATCGCGGCGCTTGCCAGCGCGTGCTGTGGGCCGACGCGATCGGCTCGGAAGAGGGTGCGCGGGGGAGCCGTGGAGGGGATCGTCAAACCGGGCGCGGTCTGCATGAAGACGACCGTGCGGCCGGTCGAGACTTCGGTGCACGAGATGGTGAGCGCTCGAAGGAGGCCCTTGCGGAGCGAGCGCGACACCGCTCGCCAGCTGATCTCGCGCTGCACGAGGTCCGCCATCGGGCGGACGTCGAAGAGGCCGGACCCCTCGCCCCCGCCGAGCAGAACTCGCGGAAGCGAGACGACCTGGCGCAAGGTGAAGCCCAGAACGCGCGTCAGCTCGAGGTCCGTCCAGAGCTCCACCAGCCGCCGCAGGCCGAGGACAGGATCGCCGAGGTGAGCGGCGAGGTAACACGCGTCGATCGCGCCCACGCTGGTGCCGCAGAGGATGTCGACCCTCGGAGGCGCGCCGAGCATGCGCGTCAGATCGTCGAAGATGTACCACAGGACGCCCACCTCGTAGGCACCGCGCGCCCCTCCCCCGGAGAGGATCATCGCGACCCTACGCTTGCCGGATCCCAGCGTGACGGCGGGAGTTGCGGTCATACGCGCTCGGGGGATTCTGGGCTCGCGGCGCCGGGTGGTGTCGACGGACGTTTGGCGGCGGCAAGGGTGGGCGCGGGTCCCGGTGAGGCCGGCGGAACGGGGCCGTCGAGGAGCGTGCCGTTGAGTGGACGCTGCGGAAAGAGCCTCCGCAACCGGGCGTCGTGCACGGTGCGTGCGAGCGCTTGGGCGTAGTCGACCGCCCGTTGCCGCGCGTTGGGCGCCTGCGGCGAGCCCGCGCGCTCGAGGCAGTCGGCGCAGAGCGCGCGGATCTCCAGGCCGTACTCGCAACCCTGCAGGTTCTCGACCGCGCCGAGCGCGGTGGTGGCGACGAGCGTGGCCGCGTGCGTCTCGCCCAGGTCGACGCGGGCAGCGGCCTCTACGGCCATCGCGTAGAAGTGGAACGCGACGAGGGCTTTCGTCTCGGCGTTGTGGCGGGCGGCCAGCGCGTGCGTGATGGCCTCGTGCGGCTCGCGCCGCGCGCGCGCGAAGAGCGAGCGCACGACGCTCTCGTGCGCCTTGTCGTAGGCGTTCTCCGTCGCGGCGTTCAGCGCGCCCGCATCGCGCAGGCACGCCTCGGCGGAGGCGAGGTCGCCCGTCTCAATCGTCACGTTCGCGCTCACGAGCAGCGTGTCCGCCCAGCCGTCCTGATCGCCATACCGGTCGTGCGCCTCCCGGGCGCGCTTCAAGTATGCGAGAGCACGCGGCACGTCGCCCAGACGAAAGTACGAGTGCCCGATGTTCGTGAGCGTCTTGGCAATCTGGAAGCGGCCGCCGATCGACAGGTCGATCTGGATGGACTCGAGCGCGACGGCGATGGCGTCCTCGTAGCGCCCCTGAACGAACATCGCGTACGAGAGCGCGTTCTTCGCACGCGCCTCGACGCGCCGCGCGCCGCACTTCTTGAAGATGGCGACGGCGTCGACGTACGCGTCCACGGCCTCGCGCACGCGGCCCACGCGCCGCAGCAAGATGCCGCGCGAGAGGAGCACTTCGCCCTGGAGGCGCGGCGGGACATTCCCGTGCGTCGTCGGGTCGAACGCGGCGAGCGCGCGATCGCACGCGGCGAGCGCACCCTGCACGTCCCCGAGCTCGCGCAGGCAGTCGCTGACCAGGGCTTCGGCCTCCACTTTGTACGGCGGGAGGCTCGCCGTCTGCGCCACATCGGCGGCGCGGCGCGCGACGACGACGCCCCGCGCGAGGTGCCCTTCGTCGTAGTCGTAGCGAGCGCTGCGCAGGAGGCCGAGCGCCACCGCGCGCGGTGTCCCGACGAGGCGGACGAGGCGGCGCAGCGCCTCGAGGTGCCACAGGCGGTCGCGGCGGCGCCCGAGCATGCGGTACGCGCTCTCGAGGGCCTCGTGCCCCGCCACGCGCCGCCGGTCTTCGGGCCCCAGGTACGAGAGCCCGCGCTGGAAGTACCGGATCGCCAGCTGCGTCTGGTGGCTGTTGCGGGCCGCGCCGGCGGCCTCGAAGTAGAAATCCGCGGCGCGGTCGTAGCTCTCGCCGCGCGCGAGGTGCCGTGCGACGATCGCGGCCGAGACGCCGCGCGCCAGCGACGTCCCGGCGAGATGCTCGCCCAGGTTGCGGTGCATCCGCACGCGCGCCTCCGGATCGAGCTCCGCGTAGGCCACGTCGCGCGTCAGAGGGTGGCGGAAGTCGACGAGCTCTCCCTTCCGGTCGCAGAGCCCGCGCGCGCAGAGGCGCACGACCGCCTCGTCGTCCGGCGCGTCGGTCAGCTTGAGCACGTCCCCGACGGCGAGCGGTCCGCCGGCGATCGCGAGCCAGTCCACGACGGCGTGCTCCTCGATCGGTAACTCGCGGATGCGGTCCCCGAGGAGCTGCTCGAGCGTCGACGGCAGCGCGCTGAAGCCGGCGTCGGCTCGCTCGGTGCGCACCAGCACGGCCGCGCGCTCGCCGCCCTCGGACTCGGTCTCGCGGATTTCGAGCGCGCCCCTCTCGAGGAGCGCGTCCACCATCTCGAGCAAGAAGAACGGATTTCCGGCGACCTTCGGCAAGAGATCCGCGCAGACCTGCTTGGTGCCATCGCGGACCCCGAGGCGCGTCTCGACGAGGCGCACTTGCTCTTCGGGCGTCAGCCCGCGAAGCTCGGTCCGCATCACCCCCTCGAGCACGTGGAGCGAGCGATCCTCCGGACGTGTCACCATCAGGACGAAGATCGGGAGCGGGTCGCTCGAGTGGACGATTTCGCCCATCACGTCCAGGCTCGCCTTGTCCGCCCACTGCACGCCCTCCATGACGAGCACGAGCGGCTGGGCGAGGGCGACCGCGGCGAGCAGGTTGCGCACCCCCGCGAGGATGTTCTTCTTGCGGGCGTGGGCGTCTTCGTCTCCGCCGCCCACCTGGCGATTCGTCGCGAGCTCGGCGAGGCGGGCGACCATCGGACTCGACGCGTCGCCGTGGGCGGCGCCTCGGCCAGCGCCGGCGATGAGAGCGGCCACTTCGTCGAACGGCTCTTCGCCGGTCGTGCCGATCGTCGCGCGCACCAGCTCGGCGATCGCCGCGTACGGCACCTCCATTTGCACGGGCGTGCACTCGACGTGCACGAGGCGCGCGTTCGGCGGGAGCTCGTTCAGAAACGTGGCAACGAGCGCCGTCTTGCCGATGCCCATCTCGCCGATCACCGCGCGGCAGACGAGCTGCCCGGTGCCCCCCGTGCTAACGGCCTCGTGGAACGCCGCGTTCAGGTCCGCTTTCTCCGCGTCCCGGCCGACGAGGTCGCTCGACGCGCCCTGGACCTCGGCCAGCCGCTCTTCTCGCGAAAGGCTGCGCTCGAGCGCGTAGATGCGCATGGCCTGAGGCAGTTCGAGCGCCGCCTTCGGATCCAGCTGAAGGCTCGGCGCGTCGCCCCAGCGGAAGTCGCGACGCACGAGGCGGTAGACGCCTCCGGCGACCCACGTGCGCCCGGTGGGCGTCGCGCGGCCGAGCACCTCGGAGAGGTACGTCGCCGGATCGTGCAGCAGGTAGCGAACCAGGTGCCCCTGCGGGTCGCGCGTCCCGCTGGCGATGCCGCGCACGATGCCGATCGAGGCCGCCACGGGCGCGGGCAAGTCCTCCTTGTAGCCCGAGATCGCCTCGTGAACGTCGAGGGCGATCTGCGCGGCCTCCATCGCGGCGCGTGACGGGTTCGACGTCAGCCCGGCGATCGCCCGCCCGTCGGCGTCCGTCGTCCAGACCCACCGCATCCCGCGCTTGAAGGCGAGGGCGTCGAGCATCGCGCGGAGCTGGTCGACGACCCGCGGCTGAAGGGCAAGCGCGTGCAGGCCGTGGAGGTGCAGCGCCACGATCGCGACGTGCCGCACCTCACGCGGGCCCTCGGCGAGGCTCATGCGCCTCGGGACCGGAGTGTTGCCCGCCGCCGCAGCCTCCCCTTCTTCTTCCGGCTGCAGCTCTCGCACCGACTCCAGCCGGCCGTTCGCGTGGGACTCGGCCATGCTCCGCGCCATCGGAACGGCGGCCTGCGTGCGCACGTCGAACCCGCGCGACTCCGCGTCGTGCGAGATCGGGAGCTCCGACTCGAGCGCGTGATGGTCGCGCGGAACGAGCTGCGCGATCGTGGCCTCGAGGGTCGATGCGTCAATCAGTTCGCCTTGCTTGACGATCGCGCGGCCGATCGCGGCCGAGAGCTCGCGGCCTGACCCGAAGCGCTCGTCGCGCGACGGAGCCAGCGCGCGCAGGACGATCTGCTCGAGCTCGGCGGGGACGTCCTTCACGTACGTCGCCGGCGGTTCGACGATCCCGGATCGCACGATGTCGAGCAACGCCTCGCCGCCCAGCCCTCCGTGGATCGGCCGACCGGCGAGGATCTCCCAGAGAATGACGCCGAGGGCGTAGAGGTCGCTCCGGCGGTCAACCGCTTCCCCCCGGGCCTGCTCGGGAGACATGTAGCCGAATTTCCCCTTGAGGACGCCCTGCTCCTCGGCGAACATGCGCGCGCTCGCGATGCCGAAGTCGGCGATCTTCACGGCGCCCTCGAACGAGAGAAGGATGTTCTGGGGGCTGACGTCGCGGTGGACGATCTCGAGCGGCTGGCCGGCCTCGTCCTTCCGCTCGTGCGCGTAGTGCAGGCCCTTGGCGGCCTCCGCGATGATCCACGCTCCGAGCCACGGGCCGATGCGTGTGTCGTTCGCGCGGGCGGCCGACATCAGGCGTCCCAGATCGCACCCCTCGACGTACTCCATCGCGAGGAGGAGGCCGTCGTCGCCGAAGTCCTCGAACTCGAACACTTGGACGACGTTCGGGTGGTTGAGGCGCGTCGCGAGGTGCGCCTCTTCGATGAACATCGAGCGAAACCGCCGCGACCCTCCGTGCGTGGGCAAGATCCGCTTGAGGACGAGAACCTTGTAGGTCCCCTCGGCGCCCTGCTTCTTCGCGAGGAACACCTCCGCCATGCCCCCGGCGCCAAGGCGCCGAACGATCTCGAACTGAGCGATCTCGCTCGGCGGCGGCAGTTCGGACGACTTTGTCATCGCGATGGCGAGCTTGCTGCAAGTCTACATCGAGCCAGTGCCCCTCGCGCGAGGGGAAGACCCTGCGCTAACCTTGGGCGGCGAATCATTAGGTCGCACGCTCTCCGATGTCCGATCCGGCCAGCACCCGCCCCGCGCCCACTGCGAGCGGAAATCTCGCGAAGACGCCGCTCGTGCACCTGCTCCTCTATGCGACCCAGCAGAAGCTGACCGGCTCCATCGAGTTCTTCGCGCCCGACAAGCGGAGCGCGGCCGTGCTGTTTCTCGCCGGCGACCCCGCGAAGGTGCGCACGAGCGAGCCCGTCGCCTATCTCGGTCGCGTCCTTCTCGAGCTGGGCCACTTGACGGAAGCGCAGCTCGATCGATCGCTGGCTGACCTCGCAGTCGAGAAGCGCTCGGGCCCTCGGCTGCACGGGCAGCTCCTCGTCGCCCAGGGCCTCGTCACCGAGCAGAAGCTGCAGGCGGGGCTCGACGAGCAGCTCGGGCGGAAGCTGCGCTTCGTCGCGAGTCTGCCGCCGGAGACGGCGTACGCGTACTTCGAGCGCTTCGATGCTTTGCGCGGGTGGGGAGGCGAAGCCAGCGCCGGCGTCGACCCGTTGCCTCACTTGTGGGCAATCCTCCGAGGATCGCCGCCCTGGAGTCACGTCAGGGCAGGCCTCGCACGGGTCGAACGGTCGCCCCTGCGGGTGGCGCGAGGCGCGAACCTCCGCCGCCTTGCGCTGGGAAAACCCGAGACCGACGCGGCAGAGCTGCTGCGCGCGCGACCGCTGCGCGTAGCGGAGCTCGCGCGCACGGGCCACCTCGACGAACCCAACTCGCAGCTTCTCGCGTACTTGCTGCTCATCACGAAGCACGTGGACGCCCTGCCGGCGGTCGACCCCGGCAACGAGACCGCGAACGCGGCCGACGGCCCTCCGCCCGCCCTCCGCGGATCGGGCCAGCACCCGACTCCTGCCGTCTCCCGCTCCCTCTCCCGCCCCACGCCCACCTTCTCTCCACGCCCGACGCCCCCGGCTTCTCCACGCCCGACGCCCTCGGCGCGACCTGCAGCGCACTCCTCGGGCTCGCGGATCTCCGCGCCGCCCGAGGCCAAGCGCGTCACACTCCCGCCCCCACCGCCGAAGGACCTCGCACCCGAACTCGCCGAGCGCTGGAGCGAGATCGTCGAGCGCGCGGGGAACATCGACCGCGCCGACTACTTCATGATGCTCGACATCGCTCGGGACGCGACGCGTGACGAGGTGGAGTCCTCCTTTCTGGCGCTCGCGAAGCGGTGGCACCCGGACCGGCTGCCGCCGGAGCTCGCGCCCGTTCGCGAGTACTGCTCGCGCGTCTTCGCACGCATGGGCGAGGCGCGCGCGACGCTCACCGACGAGGAGCAGTGCGCCCGGTACATGAAGCTCCTCGCCGACGGCAGCGGATCGCCCGAGACGCAGGAGACCGTCGCGCGCGTCGTCGAAGCGGCCGGGAACTTCCAGAAAGCGGAGGTGTGCTTCAAGCGCAACGACTACGCCCAGGCGGAGGCTCTCTGCCGCAAGGCGCTCGAGCTCGACCCGACGCAGCCCGATTACGTCGCGATGCTGGCTTGGCTCACGGCCCTCAAGCCGGAGAACCAGGGCTCCGAGAAGACGACGGCGTGCATCGAGCAGCTCGCAAAGGCCATCAAGATGAGCGACCGCTGCGAGAAGGCGTACTTCTGGCGCGGGATGCTCTACCGTCGCCTCGGCAAGGACGACCTCGCCGTGCGCGACTTCCGGCTCGTCATCGAGCTCAATCCGCGAAACATCGACGCCGCACGCGAAGTGCGCCTCTACCAGATGCGCGGCGGGAGCAAGACGAGCAACCCTCCGGCGCGGAAGAGCAGCTCACCGCCGCAGAAGCCCGGCGACTCCTCGCCGAAGAACAGCCTCTTCGGCCGGCTCTTCAAGAAGCCGTAGGTGCCACGCTCAGGGAGCGCTCGCGACCCCTTCGGTCGCGCCTTCGCCGTCGGCCGGCGGCGGCAGCGACGGAGCGTTGGCGAGGTACCCGAGCTCCGCGCGAATGCGCTCGGGTGTCGTCGCCGCGGCCGCTGCCATCTTCGCGAGCTCGCGCGGGTCGTCGAAGTCAGCGCGCGAAAGC
>CALKVG010000699.1 GCA_937998045.1 uncultured Myxococcales bacterium | reverse complement strand
ACACGCGTAAGATCGTCGGCAGCGTCAGATGTGTATAAGAGACAGTCGCACAGCCGCTGCATCGCGAGGCCGTGGACGGCCGCGGCCTCGGGGAACAGGCTGGTGCTCGTCATCCCGGGAAGTGTGTTTACTTCCAGAAGCGTCACCGGCCGCTCGTCCCCTTCGCTCCCGACCACGAAGTCGACCCGCGAGAGATCGCGGCACCCGAGAGTGACATGCGCTGCTACGGCGACCTCCTGAACGCGTTGAACGAGCGAAGCCGGAAGGTTCGCCGGGCAGATGTGGACGCTGCGACCGGGGGCGTAGCGGGCGGCGAATGTGTAAAAGGGATCGTGCGGCGACTGGATCTCCGTCGGCGGCAGGGCCACGGGCCCCGAGTCCCCTTCGAGCACGCCGCACGTCACCTCCCGACCGCGGGCAAATTGCTCGGCGACGGCGAAGTCGTCCAGCTGCCACACCGCGTCGATCGCCGCGATCGCGTCGGCGAGCGGGGCGTCGCCCTCGAGGCGCGTCACGCCGATCGCCGACCCGTGAGAGGATGGCTTCACGACGATCGCGGGCCCGAGCTCGGACCTGGCACGCTCCGCAGCGGCACGCGCAGCGCCGGGACCTCCAGCCCTCGGGAGCGCGAGGCCCGGCGCGACCGGCAACCCCGCACGCTCGAAGAGCACTCGCGCGACGCGCTTGTGCATGGCCAGCGCGCTGGCGAGGACGCCGGAGCCGACGTAGGCGAGGTCGAGAACCTCGAGCAGGCCCTGGAGCGAGCCGTCTTCGCCGACCGCGCCGTGAACTACGGGGAAGACGACGTCGTAGCCGCCCGTCCGCAGCGACTCGGCGAGGAAGCCGTCGAGCTCCAGACGGACAGGCCGGTGACCGGCCTCCGCGAGCGCGCGCGCCACGCCGTCGGCGGACGCCCGACTCACCTCCGCTTCCGTGGACGGGCCTCCCTGCACCACGGCAACCGACAGGCGCGACTTCGCCATAACTATGCCCTCGGCTCCTTGAACGGGTCCTTGTTCGACATGTCGGTAAGCTCGATTCCGAGGCGCGTAGCGACTTCGAAAATGCGAGGGTCACGATAGAACTCGCCGAAGCAGATCCGCCCGATACCGGCATTCGCGATAAGGCGAAAACAGCCCCAGCAAGGGCTGGCGGTGACGTAGATGGTCGCGCCGTCGATCCGGGCGCCGTGCCGCGCCGCCTGAACGATCGCGTTGGCCTCCGCGTGCACCGTGCGCACGCAATGCCCATCCTCCATCAGGTGACCTTCTTCGTCGCAGTGGGGGAGCCCGCGGATGCTGCCGTTGTAACCGGTCGCGAGGATGCTTTTGTCGCGGACGATGACCGCACCCACGAACTTTCGATCGCAGGTCGAGCGCGTGGAGACCTCGCGCGCGATGTTCATGAAATAGTCGTCCCAGGAGGCGCGCGGACGTGGGCCCATGCGCCGGAGTCTTAGAGCGCACAGGTCGGGGCTGCAATCGCGGAACGGTGCGCGGCGCGCGCGCCACCGCCCACCGGTCGCACCGACCGGCAAAACCGCGTGCATTTGACAAGCCGCGCGGCTCGCGGCATTGGACCGCGGAATGCACTCGCGCCGAGCCTTGCCTGCCCTTGCCATAACGGCCTTGGCCGCCGTCTCGCTGGCGTCTGCGGCGGCCGCAGCCCAGGGACATGACGACCACGCAGTCGCGCAAGCCATCACCGACCAGCTCGAGCGTGAAGGCCATGCCGGCGTCGCGCCCCAAGCCTTCGCAAACGCACGGGCCGCCCTCGAGCGCGCGACGCGCTTGCGGTCAGCCGGCGACGAAGGACATGCCAAGGCCGCGGATGGCCTGGCGCGCGAGTGGGCGGAAGACGCCCGCGACGCCGCTCGCGCCGCCGAAGCGGAGGGCGCGGCTGCCCAGGTGCGACGCAAGGCGGTCGACGCGCAGGCGCAACTCGAGCGTACGCGCGCCCTCGTCGAGGAGGCAATCGCCAGGGTGGGACGGCTCAAGGCGGAGCTGGACCACATCGAGCATACCGGCGCCCCCGACGCGCCGGGGGCGGCCGGCAAGGTGCGCAGAGCCGTGGAAGCGCACGCCGGGGAGCCCACCGCACCTCAGGCGGCAACCGGCCCGAAGAAGAGGGGGACCGCGGACGCCAAGTCCGCCGGAGCGCAGCCGTGAGACTCCCGCGCGGACGCACCGCAGCTCGAGTCGTGCGCCTGTTGATGGCCGCATCGGTCGCCTCCTGCGGCGCCGCCCCGCTGCACGTGGCCGCCATCGACGAGGTAGACCACGTGCGGCAGTCCGCTGGCGCGCAGGAAGGCGCGCGCCTGGCGCCAGAGGTTTACGCTCGCGCCGAGCAGGAGCGCGATCTCGCCCTTCGGCTGCACGCTTCCGGCGACGACGTTGCGGCAGCGTTTCACGCGGAGCGCGCGATGGCGGCCTACGATCATGCGCTCGTCGTGGCCCGACTGGCCCGCGCCACCATCGAGCTTGCGGACGCCACCAAGTCGCAGGGCGACCTGACGACCCAAGCCCAGGCGCTCGAGGCCTCGCGCGACAGCCTACAGCGCGAGGCAGAAGAGCTGGAGCGGCGAGCCCGCGTCGCGCGCGAGCGCATGCTGCCTGCGACGAGCGGCGCCGCCGACGCCGAGCGCGAAGCGGCGCGCATGGTCTCCGCAAAGTCCCTGGCCACGCAGGCCCATCTCATGTGCGGCGCGGCCCGGCTGGTCGCCCCGACGGCACCGGAGCTCGCCGGCGCCGAGCAGGACGTCGCCAAGCTGGAGGAGCGCCTCGCGAAGGGCGCCCGCCCCGCGCCGATCGACGACGCCGCTGCAGCCCGCGTACGGTGCCTCGATGTCCTGACGCGCGCCCGGCGTGCACTGGGCGACGATGCCTCCTCCGCCGACGGCCTCCTGGCGGAGCTCTCCGCGAGCGGCGGGTGGGATCCGGTACGCGACGAGCGGGGGGTGATCGTGACGCTCCACGACGCCTTCCGCGGTACCGCGCTCTCCGCCGACGCGGTCTCCAAGCTGAAAGAGCTGGGGCGCGTCGCCGCGTCGCACGCTGCGTTTGCGGTGCAAGTGGTCGTCCACGATGCAACCCCCCAGCCTCCCAAGGACGCCACCGACACGAAGCGCGCCGACGCGGCCGTGCAAGCCCTCGTCGCCGGCGGAACGAGCGCCGCGCGCGTGAAGTCCGAGCTCGCCGGGGCGCGAGCGCCGCTCGTCGATCCCGAAGACGCGAAGGCGCGCGGGCGAAACGAGCGCCTCGACGTCGTCTTCGTGAGCTCCGCGACGACGCCGGCCACTGCGGCCGCTCGCGAGATCAAGTAGCCGTGGGAGGACGCGGCGCGATGCTCACGCCATCGCGAGCTTGTAGCCGAACCCGTACACCGTGAGGATGTGCTGCGGCTTTTCGGGATACTTCTCGATCTTCTTTCGCAGCTTCACGATGAAATTGTCGACGGTGCGGTTCGTCGAGGACCCCTCGAGCCCCCATATCTTCGACAGAATCTCGTCGCGGCTGACCGGTTGCCCGGCCCTCTCGGCGAGCATGCGCAAGAGCTCCACTTCGTAGAACGACAGCGTGTGCTCCCTGCCGCGCGCGTGGACCGTCTGCGTCGTCAGACTCACCGTCACGTCCCCGATGGCGAGGGTCTCGGGCACGCTCGCCACCCCTCTCGAGGCCCGGCGGAAGATGGCCCGCACGCGTGCGATGAGCTCGTTCACGCCGAACGGCTTCGTCACGTAATCGTCGGCTCCGGCGTCGAGCCCGCGCACCTTGTCGGTCTCCTGCGACCTCGCCGTGAGCATCACGATCGGGACGAGCGCGTTGATGCGCCGTACCTCCTCGCAGACCGCATAACCGTTCACGTCCGGCAACATCAGATCGAGGATGATGGCGTCCGGGCTCTCCGTCCGGGCGAGGGCGATCCCTTCCCTCCCGTTCGAGGCTGCGATGACGCGAAACCCCTCGAACTCCAGCGCGTCCCGCAGCCCCATCACGATGTGCGGCTCGTCGTCGACTACGAGGATCGTCTTCTTCGCGGTGCCCATCCTCCGCCTTCGTCACTTCGTGAATCGAGTCGCGCCCGACTTCGCGAGTCCGACGGATGCGCCGTTCCCGCGAAGATCGAGCGCTCCGGGCAGACGACTCAGCCGCCGCCCGCGTCGATGGCAACGACGCTCTGCTCGATGCACTGCAGGCTCACGTTCGATCCGGAGGGCGGCTCCGCGTTCGTGAACAGAATCGAGTGCCCGCAGCCGCCGGCGGCGACGCCGGTGACGTAGCACCAACCCTGGTCAGGCGAACCGGCGCACGACCCGTTCGCATCGAAGTCGCCCGCCTTTGCAGGGGACGGGCACGTCGACGGAGCACCGGGAGCTGGCTGGTAAAGCTGCTGCATCTCGCACACCGGCACCGTGTACGGCTCCGGCCCCGTCATGCTCGACTTCCACGCCGCTTCCTGGGCGTCGCAGAACTTGGCGACGACGTCGATGTCATTACCGGTCGGAGTAATCAGTCCGAGCTTCGGATCGCACGCGGAGCCCGGGTTCTTGCACAGGCTCGCGTTCCCGGCCACCGCTTCCTTGTCGAGGGACACGAGCACGAGGCACGGGTAGTTGCCGCAGGTCGGGTCGGGAACGAGCTTCTGGGGCACGCACTGCGCGCTGAGGGCCGTCTTCAGGCGGTTGACGATGGCGTTCACCGCCGGGCGATAGCCGTACAGCGGGTCGTTGGCGCCCATTTCCGTGACGTGGATGGGGCAGAGGCTCGAGACGATGCCCTGGCCCCCCGCCTGCGCGTTCTGCTGCGCCATCGCGTGCGCGATCTCCATCTCGCGCACCGAGGGGTACGCCTTGCCGTAGATCTGCAACGTCGGCGTGTTCGGGTCGCAGAGCACGTTGTTCAGGATCGGATTGCCCGAAGTGCAGTCGCACGCGCCGGAGTACTTCATGCTCGTGCAGTCCTTCCCGGTCCCGCCGTACTGCGGGCGGATGTCGAACCGACACGCGAGCTGAAGGTCGCCCTTGTGGGGATCCCACTCGCGCCCGTTGATCGGGTCGCAGTTGTTGGCCGCCGTCGGCGGGCACATCGATGCGTTGGCCCAGGGACCCGGGTTGTTCGTGCGCGGATCCTCCGACTCGATCATGTGGAAGTCGGCGCCCGTGAAGTCGTAGTGCTCCGGGTCCGCGCCGGTGATGGCCGTCCAGTCCGACTCGGTGAGCTTGTCCTTCTGCGGGCAGTTGTTCTGGCCGGCCGCCTGCATGCCGAGGCACGCCGGATCCTGCAGGAGCTCGTGCGGAACGCCGGCGATGGCTGCGTAATAAATGAGGTCCGGCGTCCGCGGCCCGCGCGTCAACTTGCAGATCTCGCCGGCCGTGTGGCTGGTCGGCAGGTTCTCCGCGAAAAGCGGGTTCACGCAGTTGGCCTGGGAGTCCTGGTCGCCGGTGTAGTTGCCGTTGTTGTCGTGCTCGTGGGGTACGTCGGGGACGGTCGCCTTCGTGAGGCCCCGGACGTACCGGCTGATGGGGTAGCCAGCGAAGACACCGAAGCGTTGCTTTTGGTGGAAAAACCGGACGTTGATCTGATCGTCGGCGGAATCCAGGTAGCCGCCGGTCCCGCTCGCCCCGTCGTTGGGGCAGCGCATCGCGAAGTTCGGATCGGACTTGACGTTCATGAAGCCGCACGACGTGCAGTTCGGCCCGTAGGGGCCTGTCGTCGTCGGGTTGTTCGGATCAACGGGCTGGTTGCACTCGATCGTGCCTTCGGGTGCCGGACCGGGCCCCCCGGGGAACGTGCTGTTCTCATAGAGCCAGCCCTGCCCACCGATCGACAGCGGGTCGGCGACCTCCTCGTTCTCGTCGGTGACGACGATGACGGCGACCAGCGAATCGGGCCGCAGGAAGTCGGAGCGCTGCTTGAGAATCGTGTCGTCGTAGCCGTTGAGCTGGGCGTGCACTTGGTCCGGCTTGCTGATGTTGTCGAAGGGGTCCGGCTGGACGAGAAACCGGTACCACGCCTCGTTCTGCGCCTCGAAGCCGCAACCGTGCTCGTGGACTCCGGCGATGATCTGCGTGAAGTCGCCGATGAGACCGCCCATCCCGGACGCGCCGACCTGCGTGACCGGCGTCGTCGGCGGCGGCATCGCCCCCTGGTTGGCCGGAACCGACGGGAACCAGGACAGGAAGTTGTCCGGCGCGGTCGCGTCTGCGACCGCATTCTCGACCGTCGGATCGGCGGGGTTGCCACCTCGGTTGATCATCTCGGCGCGGTCGTCGTTGTGCGCGGAGAGCGCCATGTTGGCGGGGTTCGTCGACCCGGTTCCGGTGGTGGGGCACTCGTCGCCTCCGCGCCCGCCGAGCGAGGACGTGATGACGCCGATGTGCATGTTGTGAACGGGCGGGAACTCGGGCTTGCCGTTGCCGCAGCCGGTTCCGTCCGGATTGGCGTTGCCGCCCGTCGGATTGCCCATCCCGTCGACGCAGACGGGCTGCACCAGGCGCGTGATCATGTCGGGGACGGCCTGGGCGAGGAGGGCCTGCTTGTCGCCCATAGACGCCGAGTTGTCGATCATGAACAAGAGGTCGAGCTTGTCGACGGTCTGGTTCTGAATAACCGTCGTGAAGTTCGTCTTGGTGACCGGGTTGTTGCTGACGACGGGACGCGTGAGGCATCCGGCGGCTACGATGCCGAGCGCGCCGACGACCGTGAGCAACACCGCTCCGTGCTTGAACCTTCGATTCATAATCGGCTCCTCTGAGCTCGAGACGGGGACAACGATTACCACGCGATGCGAGCACTCGTGCAGAAGATCAAGCGCGAAGACGGAGCCAGACGGGAGGCGTCCGCTCAGCGCCTAAAGCAGGCCGCATGCCGGAGGGGATTTTGCGAGAAACACGGTGCCTCGTTCGCTCGTGTCGGTCAACTGCGTTGGCGTTCGGCCTGCGCGGTTGGCGGCCGGTCGGGCGCCGATGTCGCTGGTGGCGCGCTAGGCGCGGATGTCGTTTGCGGCGCCGTCCGCGCCGACGGCATCCGGTCCGCCAGGGGGTGATTGCCGGGAGGAGTACCCGGCTGGGACGGAAAGGCAGCGCGCAGCGCCTTCACGTGACGGGGGGTCACTCCGGGTACCGCAAGGAGCGCCGCGTCGTCGGCCGCACGGATCGCGGCCAGGTTCCCGACGTGCTCCTGGAGGGCTTTTTTGGCGCGATCGCCGAGCCCCTTTACGTCGTCGAGCGGCGAGTGCATGCGTCGTTTCTTGCCGATTCGCATACGCGCGCGGTTCGAGAAGCGGTGGGCCTCGTCGCGCAGGCGCGCCAGAAGGAATAGCGACGTCGTCGTGCTCTTCAACGGGATGGGATTCTTCTGCCCGGGAAGGTACACGCGATCGGTGAGCGCCTCACCGGCGAGGTTCTCCCGCTCCTTCGTCAGAGCCACGATGGGCAGGTCGTGCAGGCCAAGGTCGTGCGCCGCGGCGAGCGCGACCGCGAGCTGCCCTCGACCGCCGTCGACGACGAACAGGTCCGGGGCATCCCACTCCCCTTCTCTGTCCCGATCGGGTTCAGGCGGCGCGCCGCCATCGGCCACGTTCTCGGCCAGGGTGCCCGGCAGCGCCTCCGCCTTGATCGCACGGCGGAAACGGCGGGCCAGTACCTCGTACATCGAGCCGTAGTCGTCGTTCAGATGCGAGTCGCGAGGATCGACGTCGAGATCCGCCTCCCCATGCCCTCCGGCGTCCCGCGCGCCCTCCTCCCCGGGCAAGGTGCCTGGGCGGCCGGTGCGTGAAGAAGTCCTCGGGCCCGAGCCGTGGGACATCCCCTCTCCCCGGACGTTGAACGTTCGATATCGCTTCTTGTCGAGCTCCCCGTCGCTCATAGCCACGATGGCGCCCACGGTGTCGCCGCCGCCCAGGTGCGAGATGTCGCAGCACTCGATCCGCCTGGGCATGGCCGGCAGCCGCAGCCGCTCCTGGAGATCGCGCAAGCGCTCCTGCACATCGTCGTTGTGGCGCTGCTTCTCGGTGAACGAGTGCTTCGCGTTGTCGTTGGCCATCGTCAAAAGGTCGACGCGATGGCCGCGCTTGGGTCGGATCAAGGCGACCTTGTGCCCCGCCCGATCGGCGAGCCACTCGGCGATGCCCTCGATGCCTTCCGGCTCGAACGGAAGGATGACCTCGTCCGGAATGAGCACCGCGGACGGTTCGACGTCTTCGCCCTTCCCCAGCGACGCCCCGTAGTGCTGCGCGAGGAAGGCGGCGACGATCTCCTCGTCGGGGATCTCCGCCTGCTTGATCGAGTACGTCCCGACGTCCTGCAGCTTGCCCGCTCGAACGTGGAGCAGCGCCACCTCCACGAGCTCGCCTTCGCGGTAGAACCCGAGGACGTCGCGGTCGACGTCGTCGATCGTGACGACGCGCTGCTCTTCACGGACCTTCTCGATCGCCCGAAGCTGATCGCGATAAATCGCCGCGAGCTCGAAGCGCGTCTCGCGAGCCGATTGCTTCATGCGCGACGCGAGCTCGCGCGACAGTTCGTCGTGGCGACCCTCGAGGAACTTGGCGACCGCTTCGACCTGCTCGGCGTAAAACGCGGGATCGACCGGCAAGACGCACGGCGCCGGGCAGCGCTTGATCTGGTGCTGCAGGCACGGCCTCTTGCGACCGGCGAATTCGGTGTCGCTGCACGTGCGGAGCTGGAAATGCTTGTTGACGAGATGCAGCGTGCGTCGCGCCGCCGTGGCCGAATGGTAGGGCCCGAAGTAACGGGCGCCGTCGGGCGTCGGCCTGCGCACGACCTCCAGACGCGGCCACGCCTGCGCGTCCGCAGTCCTCTGTCGAAGGTCACCCGCAGCGGCGCCGGTCGCCGCCGCGCCGCAGGCGGCACCGAGCCGGAGGGTAATGAAGTCCTTGTCGTCGCGGAGTTTGACGTTGTACCGGGGGCGGTGCTCCTTGACGAGGTTGTTCTCGAGGATCGTCGCCTCCTTCTCGTTGGCGGTGACAATCGTCTCGAGATCTCCGATGGTCCGCTGAAGGACAGGGATGAATGCGCGGTTGTCGCCGTGGGCATCCTGGAAGTAGCTGCGGACGCGTGCGCGCAGGCTCTTCGCCTTCCCGACGTAGACGACCGCGCCCTTCTTGTCCTTGAAGAGGTACACGCCGGGCTGCGTGGGAAGCGCGTCGAGCTTCTGCAGCACCGTGTCGGGGAGCATCGTCCGACGGGAAGATAGCGCCGCCGCGCGCGAGCGCGCGCGTCAGTTCAGCCAGGGCTCCTTCCGACCACCGTCGATGCGCTTCGCCGGCCGCTGATCTTTCGGCGCGTACGTCAAAGTGACGTCGACGCGCTGGACGACGTTCGCGACGACCTCGACCGGAGACTCGCCGTCCGCTGAGGCGCCTGGGTGGTGCACCCCGACCTTCAGATTGCCGACGGGAAGCCCATCGATGCGGTAATGGCCCGCCAAGTCCGTCACGGTGTGCAACGGATGACGGAAAACGTAGAGGTCCTCGTGCACGTAGGGCTGCATCCGATCGCTGATGGTGAAGTAAGCGGCCTTGCGCGGGTAGAGCTTCACGGGATCGCCCTTCTCGAGCGGAGGAGCCACCATCACGGCCGGCAACGTGTCCTGGTCGATCATGGGCGCAAAGAGCATCGTGCTCTCGTTGGACACCTCGAGGCGCTGCCCGAACGTCATCGTTATGGTGCGCGTCGGGTAGGCGCAGTCGGTCCCGATCGCGACCTTCTTGGCGTCATCGCGCTCGGCGATGTAGTAGCCCGCGTACCCCACGACCACGACGGCGGCGTCGGCCAGGGGCCGCGATCCGTTGGGGAGCGCCGGACCCTCGCGGAACAATTTTCCGTACGTGTCCACCGCGGCCGGGCACTTCTTTGCGTCGAGCTGCACCGGCGGCGCCGCAGGTCCGGTCACGTACACCGTGCCCTCGACGCTGCCCGTCGGCCCGTCGTAGGGCGGGAAGTGTCCCGGGTTGAGGACGAGATCCACGCTCTCGCGCGGTATGGGAAAGCTGTCGGCCGAGGCGGTCGGCGACGGCGACGCGTCGGCGACCGCCGACGGTGCGGTCGAGCTGGCGCTGGCCGCGGGCGTGGCCTTGTCGCCGCGCGAGCACCCGACCGCACCCGGGAGAAATAGACAGCCAACTACGATGGCGATTTCGTTCAAAAAGGAACGCATTGCGAGGCGGTCCAGCAAGGAACGCACCTACCATCGGGAAGCGCGGCGACGCAAGTCCAGCGGAAGCCGCGGTAGTGTCACGAGTCGCGGTCGCGATGGGCCCGATACTCGGGACACGACCTCCGCCCCTCGTCGGGCTTCGCCCGACGACGAGATGAGCACGAGCTTCTTCGTAGGTATCGCGTCCTCTTTCGACTTCGCGAAGCGAAGTCGAAAGCCGCAAGGCGATTTCTTGGGGGAGGCTCGCCGCGTAGCGAAGCGGAGCGGCGAGGGGGCGTTAGCCCCACCGAACCGTCCCCTACGCGGAGCTAGAGCCGGTTGCAAGTGGGTATCTCGGGACCATTGTGGAACCGGCTCTAGAAGTACAGGGCCATGGTGCCGAGCACCGTGCGCGGCGGAGCCGCGACGATGTGCTTGGCGAAAGATGCAGGCTGCTGCCCGGTGGCGTTGCCGGTGCTCCAGTTCGAGTAATAGGCCTCCTCGTCGTCGGGGTACGCGGCGTCGAGCGCGTTGTAGACGTCGACGCCGAGCTCGACCCATCGGTAGCGCGCCCCGGCGCGGACGTTGAGAATGGACTCCGAGGGACCCACGATCGAATCGGTGAGGTGGCGCCCGGCCATGAAGGTGTAGCCGGCGCCCACTCGACCGACGACCGGTCGCCCGTCGATTCGCGCAACCGCGCCGTGCACGCTCAGGTCCGCGCGCAGGAGGATGGGCGGGATGTTCGGCACGTAGTGATTGCCGCCAGCCGTCTGCGTCTCGAACGTCGCGCGGACGACGGAGACGGCGGTCGACACCAGCAGCCAGTCGAACGGCTTGGCGAGCAGCGAACCGACGAAACCGGTGCGTGTGCTGGCGTTCTGCGTCTCGAGACCCCCCGCCTCTGGTTCGAACACGAGCTCGTTGCCCACCCAGGTCCGGAAGAGCGACGCCGTGGCGACATAGCGCCCGTGGAGGACTTGCGATCGCAGCCCTCCTTCGACCGATCGAACCTTGGAGTACGGTGCCGAATCGCCCTCCTTCAGGTGCGCGGCGTCGAGCGAGCGGAAGCCCTCGCCGTAAGACACGACCGGGGTGAGCTCCTCCGCGAACGCGTACTCCACGTTCGCGCGAGGGCCCGCGACGGCGCCAGCCACGCGGCGCAGTGTGCCCGGCAGCTCGGGCGCGGGGGCGGTCGCCAGGCGGTCGTCGATCGTGACCGCGAGCCAATCTGCGCGCGGGCCGCCCGAGATCCGCAGTCGCTTGAAGACGCGAACGTCCAGATCGAGGTATGCGCCGACGTCGAGCGTTTGCAGACCGTCGTCAAGCCGGCGATCCCACGTCGCCAGCGACGTCGGGTCCACCAGATTCTTCGACTGGTCCGTGTGCCCGACGCGCGCGTAAACGCCGGGTTCGGCGACGACCTCGACGTGGGGGCCGATCCGGACCGGGGACGCGTGCAGTCGCGACAGGATGCCGGCCGCGGTCTCCTGATTGGCGGTCTGGAAGAGATCGCCGAGGCCCGACACGTACGGCGGCGTCTGCGACGACTCCAGGTTCCCGGTGTAGTTCTGGCGCGCCCGCAAATCGGTCCACATCAACCAGGGAGCGAACTCGAGACGCGTGCCGTCGGCTGTCGCGTGGTCGAAGTCGACCCCGAAGATGACGCGCGACGACTCGACCGACTGGTTCCGCGCGTACGGCGACGCGTAGGAGTCGTAGTAACCGAGCCGTCCGGCATCGACATCGTCTTCGCGCACGACGCCGGCGAGCTCGGAACTCGCGCCGTACGCCGTGCCGAGGAGCCGCACCCGATCGCGGGGGCCGAGGTCGATCCCGTACTGGGCAATCGCCGATCCCGATCTCGAGGCGCGGTTCTGCCCGAATCCGTCCGACTGCCGAAGGGCAAAGGCGGCGAACGTCTCGTCGTCGGCGTCGCGCGGTGCCGCGACCCCGACGACGCGCCACTGGTCGAAGGAGCCGTAGGTCGCCTTCGCCTGATAGCCGCGCTCGGGAACGCCGAGATCGAAGTAGGCGCTTCCCACGATCGCGGCGTCGCCCTGACGGGGATCGTAGGGGCCCTCGAGCACGCGGATGCTTCGCACGACCTCCGGGATGATGAAGTTGGCGTCGGCGTAACCCTGCCCCTGAATGTGGATGGGCTGATTGATCGGGATGGACCCGACGCGCATCTCGATTCCCGAGCCGTGGTCCAGGTCGAAGCCCCGAAGATAAACGTCGTTGCCGAGCCCCTCGCCGTCCTCGTGGTCGACGAAAAAGCCCGGAGCGGCCGAGAGCATCTCGCTCGCACGCTCGTGCGGTGCCGCCTCGAGCAGCTCCCGGGTGACGCGCACGTCGCCCAGACCGCGCGGCGACGACCATCCTGCCCCGCGCACCTGCACGACCTGCGCGTAGTCCTCGTCCTGCTGGTTCGTCGTCAGCGTCGGCGTGGGGGGAGGCGGCGACGCTGACGACGAACCAGCAGGACGAGGACTACGCGCAGGTCGTGCAGGTG
>CALKVG010000698.1 GCA_937998045.1 uncultured Myxococcales bacterium | reverse complement strand
CGCCCGCACGGCGCTCGCCATGGCCTTCACGTACTCGATCGCGCCGCCCTCGGGGTAGGTGAACGTCGCGTTGTAGCTCGCGTTGTCCGGCGTCTTCATGTTCCGGACGACGTCGGCCACGTTCGCGTGCGGGAAGAAGCGCCCCATCGCGTCCTTGTCGAGCGCCCTCAGGTCGCACGCGTAGAGCTTCTCGTTGTACGGGACGAGGAACTTCTCGCAGATGCTCCGGCCGAAGCGGGCGTAGAGCATCTCGGCGAAATTGCGCTCGGGCGGCGCCGCCTCCGGTGGCCTCGGCACGTCGCTCGACCGCGCCATGTAGAGGTCGTAAAGGCAGTCGATGAACTCGTCTTTTTGCAGCTGGTGGATGTTCTTCTGGAAGGGGAAGTCGATCTTGCGGCCCTTGTAGGCGATAAACGACTTCTTCTCGACGACGCGGATCCTCTGGCCTCGCATCCGCTCGCGGAGCCACGTCTCGATTTCCTCGTGCTTGAAGTGGAAGAAGTGGCCCGAGTAATCCCAGGTGAAGCCGTCCTTCTTCACCGTCTTGCACCAGCCGCCGACCTCGGCGTCCGCCTCGAGGACGACGTAGTCGTCGTCGCCGCGCGCGCCGAGGGCCGCGGCGGTTGCGAGGCCGGTCATTCCGGCGCCGACGATGAGCGTACCGACGGAGTCCATGCGGGGCGTGCCGTGTCCAGGGCGAGGGGTGTCTACGGGTGAGCGGGAACGGTCGCGCGCGGGGATTCATATCGGGGGTAGCTCCCCAGGTGCTTGAGCAGCGGGCAGCGCTCGCGCAGTCGTCCCATCGCGCGCACGAGGTTCGCGTCGTCGCGGTGGCCCTCGAGCTCGGCGAAGAAGACGTACTCCCAGGGCCTCTCGCGGCTCGGTCGGGACTCGATGCGCGTCAGGTTGATCTCCTCTTCGTCGAAGATGGCGAGCGCGCGCATCAAGGCCCCCCGGCCCTTGCCGTCGGCCAGGCTGAAGGCGATGGTCGTCTTGTCGCGGCCCGAGCGCGGCGCGTCTTCGAGCGAGAGCATCACGAAGCGCGTGTAGTTCTCGGGGCGATCCTGGATGCGCTCGCGCACGATCGGCAGTCCGTAGAGCTCCGACGCCAGGCTGCTCGCGACGGCGGCGCCGCGGGCGTCGGCGAGGGCTTCGCGCACGGCGACGACGGTGGACGGCGTCTGCACGAGCTGGGCGCCGGGGAGGTTCTTCGCCAGCCACACGCGGCACTGGCCGAGCGGCTGCGGGTGCGAGTAGACGCGCTCGATGCCGCCCAGCCCGGCGACGCGTGTGAGCAGGCACTGGGCAACGTCGAGCTCGAGCTCGGCGCGAACGAAGAGGTCGCCCTCGATGAGCGCGTCGATCGCGTGCGGGACGGCGCCCTCGCTGGAGTTCTCGATGGGCACGACGCCGTGGTGCGCCTCGCGACGGGACACGGCGTCGAAGACGCTCTCGATGGTCGTCGTCTCGACGTAGCTCGCCGCGAGCCCGAAGAGGGCGCGCGCCGCCGCGTGCGAGAACGTTCCCTCGGGCCCGAGATAGGCGATCTTCAGCGGCTCCTGGAGGGCGAGGCACGCGCTCATCACCTCGCGGTAGACGGCGCGGATCGCCGGCGCGGGGAAGCGGCTGGCGCGGGAGGCGAGCCGGTCGAGCACCTGGCGTTCGCGTTCCGGATCGTACGTCGGCAGGTTCGCCGCGCGCTTGGCGCTCGCGACGTCGGTGATGACGGCGGCGCGCTCCTCGAGAAGGCGAAGGATGTGGTCGTCGATGTCGTCGATGCGCTTTCGCGGGTCGTTAAGAGACATGCGGGCGGACGCGAAGATAGCGCAATCGTCCGCCTCGAGCAGGCGGGGCAGGGAAGAGCCGTGGCCCCGGTCAGGGTCGCGGTCGGATCGGGGCGGGGGTCGTGGACCTTGGGTCGAGGTCGAGGTCGAGGTCGAGGTCGAGGGGGCTGGCGAGCGCGTGCGTCCGAGTCGCGGGGGCGACGCGGGAGGTCGTGTTTTGGTAGGTCACGCCCGGGGCGCGCACACGCCGCGCCAGCGCTTTCGCGGGAGCGAGGACGGGATGGGCGCTGTCACGGCGTCTGCGCGTTGGGGGGCATGACCGACCAAAACACGCCCTCCCGCTCTTGCCTGCCGCATCACAAACTCATTGCGTATCGCGTTGCCGTGGAGCTGCTGCTCGCGGTGAAGGCCGCGAATGTGCGCGACGCGAAGCTTCGCGACGAGGCGACCCGGGCGGCAAAGAGCGCCTGCCTCAATGCCGCCGAAGGTGCCGGGCGCGTGACGCGGGCGGACAAGGCGCGCGCCTTTGCCATCGCCCGCGGCGAGGCCGGCGAGGCGGCAGCCGCCGTCGAGATCGCCGCTCGCGTCGGCGAGGCCGATCTCGATGCAGCCGCGCGCTGCATCGAGATCGCCGGCCGCCTCGTGGCGCTGCTCACCGGGCTGGTTCGCTGAATCACCGCGGCAGCGCGCGCAGCATCCGCTTCACGCGCACCGCCAGCCCCACG
>CALKVG010000697.1 GCA_937998045.1 uncultured Myxococcales bacterium | reverse complement strand
GGCCGGAGCCAAGGAGGCCTACGCGCGCGCGAGAGAGACCCTGGCGGCGGCTCGAGGTTCGCTCGACGCGCTCGAAGCGGTCGCGCCGGAGGAAGACGGCGCCCGGGGGCGCGCCGGCTCGATCGCGCGGCGAACGTCGCTCGCCGTCCTGCGCGATCTGGACGTCAGCTTGCTCGAGCGCGACGTCCTCGGGCATCTCCTCCTGCTCGGCGGGGGCAGCGACTCCGCGCGCGCCATGGCCGAAGCGATCGATCCGCTCCGCGAGCGCATGGCCGAGTGGATCCTCGCGCGCGAGAGCGCCCCCCTCGTGGCAGAGCCCGACGGCACGGCGAACCCGCCGCACGCGACGCTGTCCCTCCGCCGGCTCCGGGCGCTCCTTCACCTGGTCGATAGCGACATGGGAGACGAAGACGAAGACGCGCAGCGCGCCGCTCGCCTTCGCAAGCGGTGGTTTCGCATCATCCGCGCGCTGCTCGAGCGCTTCGAGCGCGATCCGCCTTCGCCGGTCCGCCGGACGGTCGTCGCAGCCCTGGCACGCGCCCTGGACGCGCTCGTTCGCGTGGGCGCCTCGGACGCCGTCGACGCCCTCCTCGTGGTGGCTCGCGAGGTCGCCGAACCCGCGCAGCTCGCGACGCTCGGCGAGGCATCGATGCACCCCGATCTGGTGCACGTGCTGGAGCTTTATGCGAAGTTCGCGGCGGCGGTCGCGAACGACGCCAGGAGCGCCCTCCCGGCGTACGACGAGCTCACGCGCAACCTGGACCTGGACCCTTCCGGACGAACCGAAGCGCTGCGTACCGTCCTCGTACGGCTGGGAGGTGCGCTCACCTCGCTGTCGTCGGCGACGTCGCTGCGCGATCTCGCATCGAAAGACGGCTCGGAGCCCGAAGCCGTCGCCGCGCTCGAGGGGGCGCTGGCCGCGCTGGTCCAGCTGGGGATCGGCGCCCGCGGGCGTCTCGATCCCGAGCGCGCCCCGGCGGCGCCCGCGGGCAGCGCGGCGCGGCCGCTCACGGTCGCCGTCACTCGCGTCCTCAGCGGCGCGGAGGACGCCCTGCGCGAACCGGTGGTGGCTGCCGCCCTCGCCGACGTCCTCGTCGGGGTGCCTCGGGCCGTCGCGGACCTCGTCGCGGCGACCGTGCGGCGAATCACCGAGCTGCCGCTGCCGAAGGGACCGAGCCAACCGCCGGCGCAAGCCGGGATCCGCACGAGCCAGTCAGGCCCCGCGCTGCCGACGTGGCTGCCGGCCGGGCGAACGATCGGCGGGTTCTACGTGCAGCGCGCGCTGAGCGCGGGGGCGGTGGGCTCGGTTTTCGTCGCAATCCGCGTCGAAGAGAGGACCGACGCCAACGCCGAGAAGTTCGCGCTCAAGGTCCCCGAGTACTCGGCGAGCGCGGCTCGACAGCTCTCCGAGGCCGAGTTCCTCAAGCTGTTCCGCGAGGAGGCGGGTGCGCTCATCGGCCTGCCGCCGCACCCGAACCTCGCGCGCTTCGTGACGTTCGACGCAGGCAGCAAGCCCAAGCCGATCCTGGTGATGGAGCTCGTGGAGGGGGCGACGCTCGAGCGCGTGCTCGAGATGCGCGGCCTGGACGCGCCGCGGGCGATCGGCGTCCTCGACGACGTCCTGCGGGGGCTCGAAGCGATGCACGCGATCGGCATCGGCCACCTCGACCTCAAGCCCTCGAACGTCGTCATGCGTCGCGGCGGGCAGGCCGTGCTGGTGGACTTCGGGCTGGCCGGACGCCACATCCGGCCGGGCTGCGCGACGGGGCCGTACGGCGCGCCGGAGGTGTGGGGCGCGCTCGACGGCAAGGTCGTGCCCTCTCCCGCCAAGGCCGACATCTACGCGCTGGGATGCGTGGCCTTCGAGACGCTCCTGGGGCGCGTCCTCTTCGATGCGGGGTCGGAGCTCGCGCTGATCTCGCTGCACGTGGCGCACGACGGCTTCCCGCCACCGCTGCGCGCACTGACGAGCCGCCCGGAGCTCGCGGCTCTGGTCGAGCTGCTGTTCTCGACGCTCCGGCGCGATCCAGCGAACCGCCCGACCGCGAGCGCCGTGCGTCGCGAGCTGGCGCGCATTGCGCCTGCGCTTGCGCGGCTGCCCTGGCCGATTGACACTCGGTGACCCGATGCCGCCCCTGTCGCCCATCGCAGGGGAGCCGGATCCGGCCGGCGCCGACTGCGTGACCTGCGGTCGCTGCTGCCACCACGGGCCGCGCACGGTGCACCTGCTCGATACGGACGAGGCGAGGGTCCGGGCGCGTGCGGACGGCGAGGAGATCCTTCGGCGGCTCAGCGTGATCGACCAAACACCGCCGGGCTGGCGCTTCGTTGCGAATCCCGGCGACCGCTGCGGCGCCCTCGACGTCTCGGTCCCGGGGCGATTTCCGTGCAGCATCTACGATGTGCGGCCCGACGATTGCCGAATCGTCGAGCCCGGCTCGCCGGCGTGCCTCGAGGCACGCAAGCTCGGTCGGTTGGGCTCTAGCGTGGAGTTTTTGCGGAGCCCACGGTCCAGGTGAGCTTCTCCGGCGCACGTCATGGTCGTCACGGATCGAGGTACCTTTGCGCGACGCCGACGATCGGACCGGCGGCTCGGGGACCGCGCGCCGCCGCGAATCCTCGCGTGTTCGTGCGCGCTCGCGCTTGGCATTGGTCTCGCACCTGGCGTCGTGGGAGACAACGCCATGACCTCCAGTTGGCCCATCGTGATCGCCATCATCGGCTTGGTCGTCGCCGCCTTCTGGTACGACGCCTCCGTGGCCTCGGCGAGCGCGCAGCCGCAACTTACCCCACCGAACGCTACGAGCCAGGTCGCCAGCGAGCGGTGACGTCGTGCGTGCTAGGCTCCGCGCCCATGTACGGCCGCGCGAAGGAAGCCTACGCAGCCGCTCTCGGCGAGATCCGCGGCGCGGGCCTCGAGAAGCGCGAGCGGCTCATCCTCGGCCCGCAAGGCGCGTCGGTTCGCGTCCGCGAAACGGAGCGCCCGGTCCTCAACTTCTGCGCGAACAACTACCTCGGGCTGAGCTCGCACCCGCGCGTGATCGAGGCTGCTCATCGCGCCATCGACGAGTACGGCTACGGCCTGTCCAGCGTGCGCTTCATCTGCGGCACCCAGGACATCCACAAGCGCCTCGAAGGCAAGGTCGCCGAGTTTCTCCGCACCGAGGACGCCATCCTCTACTCGTCGTGCTTCGACGCCAACGGCGGGCTGTTCGAAACGCTGCTCGGCGAAGAGGACGCCATCATCAGCGACGCCTATAACCACGCGTCCATCATCGACGGCGTGCGGCTCTGCAAGGCGGACCGCCACCGTTACCCGCACGGAGACATGGCCGCGCTCGAGCAGGCCCTGGTCCAGACCCGAAGCAAGCGCCTGCGCATGATCGCGACCGACGGCGTGTTCTCGATGGACGGGGACATCGCGCCCCTCGAGGCCATCTGCGACCTCGCCGATCGCTATGAGGCGCTCGTGATGGTCGACGACAGCCACGCGACCGGCTTCGTCGGGGCGACGGGCCGCGGATCGATCGAGCAGTGCGGCGTCATGGGGCGCGTCGACGTCATCACCTCCACCTTGGGCAAGGCCCTCGGCGGCGCCGCCGGCGGTTTCACCACCGGCCGCAAGGAGATCGTCGAGCTTCTCCGGCAGCGCTCGCGCCCGTACCTCTTCTCCAATACGGTCGCTCCCGCCATCGTCGGGGCGAGTCTCGCCGTCCTGGAACTTCTCTCGTCGACGACCGAGCTGCGCGATCGCGTGATGGCGAACGCCAAGCAGTTCCGCGACGGCATGACGCGGGCGGGATTCCAGATCAAGCCCGGCATTCACCCCATCGTCCCCATCATGATGAGCGGTCCGAGCGTCGAGGGCGGTGGAGACGCGCGCCTGGCGCAGGAGGTCGCCGCGGCGCTGCTCGGCGAGGGCATCTACGTCATCGGCTTCTCGTATCCCGTCGTGCCGAAGGGGCAGTCGCGCATCCGCGTGCAGCTCTCGGCCGCGCACACCGCCGATATGGTCGACCGAGCCATCGACGCGTTCACCCGGATCGGAAAGAGGTTCTCTCTCGTGTAGCCATGTGCGCGCGAGCGCATTTCGTGGCAGTGGTTAGAGCTGAAGCGCGTGGTGTCATGCTTAGATGCGAGCGTTGCCCGCGGTGCGCACACGCGGCCGAGAGAGAGTCGTTCGAGCGGCGGGAGGTCCTCCGGGTGGGCGCTGCCGGTGCCTTGTCGCTGTTCGCCCCGGCGTGTGGCAGCGCGAACGAAACTCCCGTCGACGCGGGTGTGTTCGAGCAGCCGGACGCGAACGAAGCAGGTAGGGACACCGACGCAAAGGACGGCGCAAAGGACGGCGCAAAGGACGGGCCGCCGACCGGCGACGGCCCGGGGTGCGCCTCGAGCTGCGCGACCAGCTCGAGCGTCTTCGCGCTGACGTTCGCGAAATACCCCGCGCTCGAGCAAGTCGGCGGAAGCGCCCTCGTCGAGGCGAGCGGCTACGCCGATCCCGCCTGCCAGCAGGATTTCATCATCGTCGTTCAGCCGACGGCAGGCGAGTACGTCGCCCTCTCGGGCTCGTGCACGCACGCCTGCTGCACGGTGCATTTCACGGGCGCGGAGTTCTCGTGCCCGTGCCACCAGTCGTCCTACGACCTCGAGGGGAAGGTCACCGGCGGGCCGGCTCCCGCTCCGCTGCAAAAGCTCACCGTGTGCGCCGACGCGTGCGGCGTCTACGTAACGCTTCCCTGACCCGCGAGGTCGCGTCGGGCGGTGCTATCGTGCCGGCGCAATGCCCAACGCAGCGGTTCTGGTCACGGGGGCGAACGGCGAGATCGGTCGTTCGCTCCTCCACACGCTGGCCGAGCACGGGGGCTACGACGTCGTCACGCTCGACCTCACGCCCCTGAACGATTCGATGCGGTCGCTCGTCGAGGCCAGCTACGCGGGCAACATCATGGACCGCTACCTCTTGGACCAGCTGGCCGCCCATCACGAGGTGGACATGGTCTTCCACCTGGCGGCCCTTCTCTCGACCCGCGGAGAGCGCGACCCCGAGCTCGCCCACCAGGTCAACGTCGAGGGCACCCTGAACGTCCTGCGCATGGCGCAGAACCAGTCCTCGCGACTCGGAAGGCCCGTGCGCTTCCTCTTTCCGAGCTCGATCGCCGTGTACGGCCTGCCGTCGATCGAGGAGAAGCGCGCCATCGGCGCGGTGCGCGAGGAGCACTGGAACGTCCCGATCACGATGTACGGGTGCAACAAGCTGTACTGCGAGCACCTCGGCCGTTACTTCACCTTTCACGCGCGCCAGCTCGGCGCGCTGTCGGGCGCCGCGCGCCTCGACTTCCGTGCGCTGCGCTTCCCCGGGCTCATCGCGGCGGACACGGCGCCCACCGGCGGGACAAGCGACTTCGGTCCCGAGATGATCCACGCCGCGGCCAAGGGCGTCGCCTACAAGTGCTTCGTCGAGCCGGAAGCGACCATCCCTTTCATGGCGATGCCCGACGCCATCGGCGCCCTCCTCACGCTGGCGCGCGCCGATCGCGAGCGGCTCTCCTCCTGCGTGTACAACATCCGCTCCTTCAGCGTCAGCGCGGGGCAGATCGCCGATCGCGTTCGCCGCGCGTTCCCCGCCGCGCGCATCGACTACGAGCCGGACGCGGTTCGCGCCCGCATCGTGGCCTCGTGGCCGGCCGACGTCGACGACGGGCGCGCTCGCAGCGACTGGGCGTGGCGACCGGCGTACGACTGGGACCGCGCCTTCGATGAGTACCTCTTGCCGCGAATCAAGGCGCGCTACGCGCACGGCTCCTAGGGAGCGGCGATTCGCTGCAGCGCCTCGCGGAGGCCGTCCGGAATCGGCGTGGAGCGCCGGTTCTCGCGATCGACGAACACGTGGACGAACCACCCCTGCGCCGCGGCGTGCTCGTCGCCTCCCGCGAAAATCCCGATCTCGTAGCGCACGCTCGACGTGCCGAGATGCGCGACCCGCAGTCCGGCGGACACTTCGTCCGGGAACGAGACGGCTCTCCAGTACCGACAGCGCGACTCGACGCACAAGCCGATCGCAGGGCTCTTCGCGATGTCGAGCCCGGCGTCGACGAGGTAACGGTTGATGACGGTGTCGAAGTACGCGTAGTAGACGACGTTGTTGACGTGACCGTAGACGTCGTTGTCCATCCAGCGCGTCTGCAGCCCCAGAAAATGGGGGAAGCGCGCGCGGGTGGCGCGGGCTTCGTCCTCGCGCTCCTCAGGCATACTCGATGGCCTCGCGAAAGAGCTCGCGCAGCGCGGCGTGGTCCGCAAGGATGGGCGCGTTGTCGACGAGGCGCGTCTGGACGACGGCGCCGGACACGAGCGCGTCGAGGTCCTCGTGCCCGTACCCGAGGGGAGCGAGTCCGCACGGTACGTTCGTGGCGCGCATCATCGCGAGGAGCGTCTCGGGCAGGACCGCCGCGGCGTCCGCAGCGCTTGCGCCGCGAAGGTCGGCGCCGAGCGCGCGCGCTGCCGCGAGGTGACGCTCCGGCGAGGTGGTCGCGGTCGCGCCGAACACGCTGGGGGCGTTCACGACGACCGAGATCCCGTGCGGGACGAGCGGCTCGTCCGGCGGATAGCCGGGGCAGCGGTAATCGCGTACCAGGCCCGCGACCGAGTACGCCATCGCGTGGGGCAAGTGCACCCCGGCGTTCCCGAAGGCGATGCCGGCGAGCGTGGCCGCCCACGAGAGCGACGAGCGCGCCTCCTCGTCGTCGGCGTCGCGCACCGCGCGCGCGAGGTACGCCCCGGCCAGACGCAGCGCCTCCAGGGCGCCGAGGTCGCTCCACGGGTTGCGTCCCTGGCTCATCGGGCGCGCGCCGGGCGAGGCGACGGACGGGCGCGCGGAGAACGAGCGCGCGGTGTACGACTCGAGCGCGTGGCACAGGACGTCGAAGCCGCTGGCGGCCACCACCATCGATGGCAGGGTGCGCGCGCACGTGGGGTCGACCAGCGCGAGAGTCGGCCGCAGACGACGCGACGCGATCCCCGTCTTCGCCTTGCGCGCGAGATCGTCGAACACGGCGATGCCCGTGCACTCGCTGCCCGTGCCGCACGTCGTCGGGCACGCGACGTGAGGCGGCAGCGGCCCGGGAACCGGACGTCCGCCGCCGAGCGGTGCGTTGACGTAGGCGTAGAAGTCGTCGGGGTAGGTCGCGTAGAGGGCGGCCGCTTTGCACGTGTCCATGACCGACCCGCCGCCGAGGGACACGTAGCCGTCGAAGCGACCCTTGCGCGCGAACTCGGCTGCGGCGCGGAATGACGCGTCCGTTGGTTCGACGTGCACCTCGTCGTAGACGGCGGCGGCGATGCCGGCGGCCTGCAGCGAACGCGCGACCGTCTCGCGGTATTCGAGGCGAGCGATCGCGCGGTCCGTGAAGAGCCCGACGCGCCGGCACCCCGCCGAGCGCACGCGTTCGCCGATCTCGGCGAGGACCCCCGGCCCGAACGCGATCGCCGAGACGTCCACGGCGAACGCGCTCTCGTTTCCCGCGATGAGGTCGTACCCGAGGCAGCAGCGCATGGGGCGAACCATCGTACCCGCACCGGCGAAGGGGAAGGGGAGCGCGAACGCGGCGCTCAGGCAGCGCTTTCCGCGGTCGCCTGTGGCGTCGGCCGAACGGCCGCTTGACGACGACAGCGCCGGCACGTGGCCGCGCCGCGGGCCGCGTGTGGTCGAGAGCCCGCAAAGAAGCAGGCCCCAAGACGCCGCGTAAGTGCTAGTAAACGCAACGGCTTCAGGGCCGATAGCTCAGTCGGTAGAGCTGCGGACTTTTAATCCGTAGGTCCCGGGTTCGAGTCCCGGTCGGCCCACTCTGATTGCGTAGTCATTACAGTGGCTTGTAATTTTGCACGCGAGCATCTGGGCCAATCCTCGGGCCAAACGAGCGACTCAGGCAGGGCGGGGAAGGGGGCACCGACATTGCCGATCAGATCCTCGGCCTGCTTCACGTAGCCGAGCGTCGTCTCGATGTTGTCATGCCCCGCTCGGCGCTGCATGCGCGCGAGCTCGACGCCGGCGAGCGCGAGCCAGGTGATCCCCGAGTCACGGCACGAGCGGAAGTTGACGGGCATCACCGTCGCCGTATCTTCGGTGAGCCGCGGCCGCGTGACCTTGGCGATCTTCAGGTGCTCTCGGAACGTGGGCGTCGCGTAATAGTCCGATGTCTTCGCGAGAAGCGGGACGACGAGATCATTGTCGCCTTTGCCCTCGAGCGTGCGCGCGAGCAGCGGACGAAGCGCAGGCTCGATCGGCACGTCGCGGATGCCGTTCGCCGTCTTCGGCGCTGCGACTTTCGACGTGCGCTTGTCCCACGCCTTTGTAACGTGGATGACCCCGTGGACCAGGTCGACGTCGGCGCGGCGAAGGGCGCGAAGCTCGTTCGGGCGCATGTACGTGTACAGGGCGATGGCATAGACCTCCCGCCACTCGCGTGGCACGTCCTCGCAGGCGAGCAGGTCGCTCGTCTCGGCGGGGTAGAGGAACGTCTTCTTGCGGGCGTCGGTCCGGAGCGGCGGCTTGATCCCCGTGGACGGATCGTCGGCGCGAACGCGCAGCCGACGATCGCGCGACGAGAAGGCTTCCTTGAAGGTCGTTCGCAGCACGGACCAAGCGTTGAGCGCGGTTTTGCCCGACGCGCCGTGGCCGGGGCCTTCCGCCATGTACTCGCGCACCGCCTCGTCGAGCGCGTCGCGCACATCCTCGATCTGCTCCCTCTCCACCGTGCGCACGGGCTTGTTGCCGATTCGGGGGGCGATCCACTTGTTCCACGTCCAGCGTTCGTCTTTCGTCCCGCCGATCCCTGATCGAGAGCGCAATCTGGAAAGCCGGTCGAAATACTGCGTGCACGTCTCATCCGCAGAGCCCGCGGTCGCGGGTGCGCGTGCGGCGGCGCGGCGGGCCTCGAGCAGTTCGTGCGTCTCATCTTCGCGCTCCTGGAGAGCCTCAGCATAAAGCTCTGCGCGCTCCCGCCCCGTCCTGCCCCCGGCAGGCGTGCTGTACTTCTCGGGCACGTCCACGCGGGCGCGAGCGCCGTCAGCCAGGCGGATGCGGGCGCGGAAGTACGTCGACCCGTCCGCCCGCTTGAGCGGCTCGACGTAGCCAGTGCGGGGCACGGGCATCTCACCGCTCCCCCCGCACGAATTCACGTGCTGCTTTTCTGCTTCGTTGCGTGTTGCTTGCGGCGAACACATGTGCGTCGGTACCCACCCTTTGCATCTGAATCTCCATCGGTTTGGACCGTCCCCTCGAACGTTAGCTCCGCCATCAAGCGCGTGCAGTGGCTCGCATCTCGACCAGCGATCTGGGATCCGATGCTGAGCAAGGCCGCTCATTCTGGAACCTCGCGGCGGCACCCCCGGCTTTGTCCGATTGTCCGCGTGTCGTCGTATTCTCGCGCCAGCCGTCGAACGCGCCGGACGAGGTCCGCGTCATCGACTCCGGGCACGGGGGCCACGCGCCTGCTCTCGATCCAGGCGTCCAGATCACCCCGTCGTACGGCGCGATCGCGTTTGCGCCCATACGCAGCCAGCTCGCCCGCCCGGATAGCATCGCGCAAGACGCGCTGCGAAGTCGCGGCCAAGCGCGCCGCGTCGGCTAGGGACAGCATCGCATCCGCGTCGCCCGGGTCTTCGGCGACGGCGCGCGCCAGGCGCGCCAGGGCGTCCGCGGCATCCGCGAGGGCTCGAATCGCCGTCGTCTTCATGATGGCCTCCGTTCGGCGGACACGTCGTCGTCGGGTTGGCTTGTGGCTTGGTGGCGGGGTGTGATGCCCTCGTCCTCAAGCCAGTCGGCGAATGTGGCGTCGGCCGCCCCGGATCGAGCGGATCGATCGGCCCCAGTGGCCCCACCGGCCCCAAGGGCTGAATTTGCCTGGGATCGTGAAAATTCCTCGCCGGCAACGGACCGGCCCCACGCGGCTTTCTGCTCGCCCGATTCCTGAGCAATATCGCTGATGGGGCCGGTGGGGCCGGTTGGTTTCGGGATTTTTCTGAGGACCAAGCAGCGCCGCTTGTCCCGGCCGCGTCCGTCGCTCATGTCGGCGTCCACGTCGACCCCCAGCTCGCGCAAGACGGGCGCGGCCCTGCGCAGGCGCGTGGACAGCACGTTCGCCGCTGCGGGCCAGGCGCGGCTCTCCCGGTCCCGCTCCGACACGCAGGACGCGAGCTGCGCGAAGAGGTCCCTGGCCATTCCGGTCCACTCGGTGCGATCGGTCATGAAGCGGACGACGGCTTGGGCCACTAGGTCGGCGTCGAAGGCGATCGAGGTGGTGTCGCTCCGGTTCGCCTGGTAGGCGCGCATGAAGTCCCCTTCGGCCCACCCGAGCGCCGCCTCGGCGGCCGTTGCGAAGACGGCGAAGTCCGCCATTCGCGGCAGCTCGGGAAGTTTCACGGCGGGCTCGCGCGCCAGCGCACCGGCAAGCGCAGAGAGGATCGCTCCGTAGATGCGCGGCGCGACGGCCGCGAAGCTGGCGAGCATGTCGCGCTCGCGTCGGCGCTTCGTTGCGGGGATGGCCGGCAGCGTGATCACCAGGCATCGGTCGGCGAGGTCAGGCCTGGTGGCCACGTCGTCGATGCCATTGACGATGACGGGTCGCATGAAGTCAAAGATCACCTCTTCGTCATCGGTGCACAGGGCCCTGGTGGCGAAGCCCCCGCCCGTGGCGACCCGGCACAAGGCATCGGAGAGCCAGGCCGGCACCCCGGACAGGTTGTCGAAGGCGAGCACGTGGACGGCGCTTCCCGCGATGGCCAGATCGCGCAGCTCGCGCGGAGCGGCGCGAACGGGGCACGAGTTGGGGTCGACCATGCGGCGCACGAGCCGCGTCGTCGTGGACTTGGAGGCTCCGTGCTCGCCCTGGAGGCAGAGGATCGGGTAGGGACCGCGCGGGCGCTGCGCGGCCACGATCCACGCAACCAGGAGCCGGAAGTGCACCTCGCTCTTGACGTTGACGAACTCCCGGAGTTCCTCGACGCTCCCGCCGGTTTCGGGTCGAGGGAGCGGCTGCATCCCTTTCGGGCGCACGAACCGCACCGGAGCGCGACGCACGATGTGCCACCCGGACGGAGCGATCTCGATGGCCTCGCGGCTCTCGTCGCCGAGGTCGATGTAGATCCGGCCCTCGTGCTCGGCGGTGCGTAGGGAGGCCACGTCCGAATCGCCCTCGTGCAAGGCGATGCCCTCGAGCAGCCCGATAGCATCCACCTTCGCCTGGGCCGACGCGACGCGCCCGAAGGTCGTGAAGTATTCGCGATCGAGCCAAGCGCGCGTGCGCCTGCTTCGGAGCTTCATCGTCTCGTGCCCGCTGCCGCGAGGCACGGTGAGGTAGGCCTCCTCGTACGCGTCGTGGAAGAGCGTTCCCTTGGTCTGGGCGATCTGCACGAGCAGGTCCGCCTGACTGGGGGGCTTCTCCTCCTTGTCCTTCTTGCGCTCGTGCACTTCGGGCGGGTCGGGAGGCTGGGCGACCGCGGGGGGCTGGCTCACGGTGTCCTCCGCTGCGCCAGCAGGGCGAGCCGGCGAACGAGCACCCGGTACGCGTTGGGGTAGGCGCGCGCGGCGGCGTCGATGGCGTCGGCGGGGAGTTCCTGGACGACCTCGAATATACGGCGGGTGGCGCAATGCGAGTGCGAGCAGTGAAAGCCGCCGAGGGTCGTGCCGACGATGGGCGAGAAGAGGACCGTCGACGAGTCCTGGCCGCGCCCGCGGCCGTCGCTGTGCTCCTCGGCCCATGGGCAACGCGCGCAGCGCCGACCTTCGGTCAACGCCGGTCCGAGCCAGCCGAGTGCTTCGAAGGCTGCGCCCAAGAACGAGTCGGCCGCGTCGAGCCCCGTCGATAGCGGGCGCGTCGCGCCGTCGCCCTCGGTCAATCGGCGCATTTGCAGCAGCCACACCATGGGGACTTCCGCCAGCGAGGCCTCCGTCGGGTGGGCTCCCAGGTCCCACCTGTAGCGATGGCCGTTCGGGTGAATGCTCGGAGGGGCGACGACATAGCCGCGGTATTTGACGTCCACGCCGCGCCCGAGGGCGTGCGGGTAGTCCTTGCCGTCGTGTCGGAAGTAGTAGTGCACGCCGCCGCCGGGGGTGAGCGCCCGCCAGGTCTCGGGCAGGTCGCCCAGTCGCCGCATCAGGGCCGCGATCGTTTCGTCGCCGCCGTTGCGAGGGTCCACGTCGATGACGAGCAGGCCCGACGGCGCGCAGGCGATGCCGACGTTGGCGCGGGGCGCGCGGTCCCACCAGCTCGCGATCCTTTCGCCGTCGCGGGACGCGTCGAGATACCCGTGCGGCACCGCCGAGGCGAAGGGCTCCTTGCGCGCGACCAGTAGCGGCAGCACGTGCAGGCCCCAGCGGCTTGCGTAGGTGAGGGCCGCTCGCGCGAGCTCGGAGAGGCGTCGCTCGTCGGAGGCGCTGGCCTTCATTGGCCGCCTCGAACGCTCTCGCCGACGCCGATGGGGAATCGGAACCTCCAGGTGTCGCCGATCTTGAATGCGACGGCGCCAGCGTGTAGGTGCGCCACGGCGACGTCGCCGGCGCGCTCGGCGAGGCGCTCGCAGTGATCGCGGAGCGCGTCGGCGCCGACGCCGAGTCTCTTGGCGGCGCGCTCCAGCGAGTCGAGCGGTCCGAGCGCGTAGAAGTGCCCCGGGGTGGGACGGGATAAGGGAATGGATCGTCGAGCCGAATTTCGCATGGATGGCCTCCGGTGGGCAGATCGGTCCCTCGAGCCGCGCGGCCCGAGAGCTGCGCGCGGGCAGAAGAAGGCGCCGCGGCGGAAGCGCGCCACAGCGGGTTTGACCCCATGGCTGGCGCGCTCTCGCGCTGACGCCCCGCGTGGGTTCCGGACGACGGTTAGCCCGGGTGGAGCGACCTGCTTACGGGGCTAAGCCAAGCACGCTACCAGTGACAATTCCTGTGATCGTTTGCACTGAACAGCACGATTTCGAGTGACATTGTCACTGCCTTCGCGGGTGAAATGTCACTGGCTGAGCTAAGGGTCTCAAGAACCCGGACGGGCTGCGAGGCCGGTTCGACGGCCCAGGACCAATCCGTAGTGGTTTCCACGGCTTGTTGCGCAACGCGAAGGGAACCGGGCGCCGCACCGCCGCCCGCGGATCCCCGCACGAGAGCGCTCGGATCGGCGCCCGATCGGCATCGAGTGACAATGTCACTGGCTGAGCTTCGACTCGCGCCGCAACCGGCGTCGTCGCCGGTACGTCTCGCGTTTCATGCGCCACATCTGGAGGTAGTACTTGCGGTTCGACGCCACCTGCTCGGGCTTGAGGGACTCGCCCGGTTCCAGGATGTCGAAGCGGTCGTTTTGCTCGCACCAGCGCAGCACGCCGTCGTCGCCAAGCTCATAACCTGACAAGCGTCGGACGAAGCGCGCGCCGGGCCGGCCCGGCACGGGTTCCGACGTTACTTCGTGCAAGAACACATTCGGCGGCGTGAGGAGGGGCGGGTCGCCCTCCACCTCGAAGTAGCCGTCTGGTAGTTTCTCGACGCTGGCGCCCGCCTGCACATGGGCCTCCTCCATCTCCTCGTTCCACTCGAACGCCTTGATGACGAAGCCGGACTGTCGCCGTACGGGGCCCGCGGGGTTTGGCGTCGGCTTGGCAGCCGCGCCGAACGCGAGGATCGCCTCGACGTCGTTCAGCGAGTAGCGACCGTCGGGCGAGGAGACGATCCTCCTGCGAAGGGCGCGGTCGAGCAGTTCGTCGTGGATGCCCTTGTCTCGCAGATTCTGCGGACGCAGGACACGAGCGGCACGAATCTCATCGCGCGTTGCCGCCTGCCATCCTTGAGGACTTCGCTTGAAGCAGGCCAGAGCCCCCTCGTGGATCCACCGAAAGACCGTCCGCTTGGTAACGCCGAGCAAGGCGGCTGCCTCCGCGACGCCCAAGAGATCGATGCCCCGCCCTTCCATCGACGAGCCCCGCCACTATGGTTGCCGCGCTCGGCCGGGCCGGTTCATGGCTACCCGCGGCCGGGCCTGGAGCTCCGCGCCGCACGCCGCACGCGCGCCACCGCCCGCGCCGCGCGCTGCCCGCGCAGGACTGACGTTCGCATCATCACTGAAGCCCGTGCGACGGGTGCGCATGCGGGGTACTCCACGAAGAACGGCACGGCGCGGCCCCCAACGAGAGGCCGCAGCGTTGGACCGCAGCAAGGGCGCCCGGTTTTGGAAGCGCTCGAATCGGCTTGTCGGCGTGCGGACGCGAACTTCACGCGCGATCGAGTAGGGGGCCGCGCAAACTGGATGCTTGCGCGGAGATGCGTCGAGCCATCACCTCCTCGTTGCATCGGCGAGAGCGAGGGAAGTCTGCTCGCCGAAATTCCGTTGCGAAGCCAGACATGCGAAGCAGCAAGCAGCGCCCGGGCGGGCGCTCGTTCGGTCCACAAACCATTGCCGCTGACCTTGCATTCCGTCAAGCAATGGCTGCGCGCGGGCGTGCACTCCGCAACGCGCGCTTTCTGCGACGAGATCCGCGGTGCGCGCCGGGAGATCGTGTCCTGAGAGACGTCGCAGTTCGGTCACACGCAAGCGCCGGAGTTGGCAGCGGTTGGTGGCGCCTTGCAGCGCGCATCCCCGGTCGCATGGCGCACCGGCGATGCCCTGGGGAGGTTTCACCTGTCCCCGACGTAGAAAACAATGGCGACAGGTGCGAGCTAGATGCGCCGCGAAGGTGGGGTCCCTCGGCAAAGGGGAGCGACCCTCGGTGGGATCGTCTGCCTCTCGTCCGCGAGCATCAGGCGCCGAGCCGAGGCTATCTTCTCGTCGCCGCGACGGTCAGCTTGACGGGCAGGAAACGGACCGTGCCTGCTTCGTCATGACGAGCGCCGAGAAGATCCAGCGCAGTCCCGGCGGCTCGCTGTAGGTCGCCAAGCGCTGCGCGAAGCGCCTCGCCCGCGCCCGGCGGCGGGTTGCTCTCCGGAACGAGCGCTTGCAGGAACGCATCGAGCTCACCGGCTGATACGTCCTGCACCAGGTTGGACAGGTCGAGCAGTTCGTGGCGCAGGTCGTCGACGAGCTGGAGGCCCTCGAGCGGCGTGCGGAGCTCGGGGGGCATCGGCGCGCCACTTCGCTTCACCTCCGCGCGGGCCTCAAACCAGCGCGCCCGCCGCTCCAAGTCGGCGCGGTCTGGTTCGCTGCGATGCAGCTGCTGCGCGCGGCACCGCAGAAGCGCGGCGGTCTCGGCATACTCGCGCGCGTGCGCCGCCGCGCTCGAATCGCCTTGCTCCGAGTCGGCGGCGTCCAGGTACTCGGAGAGCGCGTCCTGCGCCGAGCCGAGGGCCTGCACGAGGGCCGCCAGGAGCTGCTCGCGCGGTGAGCTCGTTTCGCTGGCGCTCATCGCTTGCCCCCATGGCGGATCGCGCGGTCGTAGGCGGCGGCCCAGTCGCGCTCCACGATGCGGGCGAGGTTGCGCTCCATGGCGGGAAGGTTGGGCGCGCATTGGAGCTGCGCGCGAAAGCGCGCCACTCGCGGTGCGTCGTTGCGGACGACCAGCAGTGCGCCGGGCGTGCTGCCGGCGCCCAGGGCGAGCATCTCGCCGGGCGACAGCTCGTCGATGCGTTCGATGGTGAAGGTGGCGGCGGTGGCCGGGTCGACGAAGACGCCGATGAGGTGGCGGCCCCGCCGGAGGGGCACGACGACCATGCCACGCTGTCCGGGCAGAAACTCCTGGCTCTCGCAGAGCATGGCGGTCACCCCCGTAGCCTTCTGTGGCGGGCTTCGCGGCGCGCGTCGTCTTCGCGCGCTCGGCGGTCGTAGTCCGACAGATCGTCGGTCGGCGTCCCGGGGGCGTCTGGGGGATGGCGGTACTGCTTCCAGAGCTCCCGAATGCGCTCGGGCTCCTGCTTGGTCTCCACGACGACCTCGGCGAAGGTTCGGCCTTCGCCGATGAGGCGGAAGACTTCGGCGGCGAGCGTGCCGGAGGTCGACCGCGGCAGGCGGCCGAGCCGTTCACAGCGCAGCGCTTCGACCTCGGCGTGGTTGAATCGGCGGACCCTGTTCGGGTCCTTGGTCGGATGTAGGCGGCCGTGCTTTTCGAACCAGCGCACCATGGCGACCGAGCAGCCGAGGATGCGGGCGACGACCGAGCGCGTCAGGACTTTCGGCCGGCTGTAGCGCGGCCGACGAGGGGTCGGATTGCGTTTGTGTTGCATAGCGCGCGAACTCTGACTCCGACGCGGGGATTGCCGCTAGAGGGGTAGTCCACGAGGGTGCAACTTGCATGCAATCAATCACACGATCTGCGGGCGAAGGTAAGCCTGCGCAAACAAACGCCTTTCGATCGAAAAGCCGCCACGCGGCGGGTGCAACCAGTTACATGCAACCGGAATTTGCGCGAAGGCGTTCGAGGCCTTTTCTTTGGGCGTGTTCGAGGCGGCCCACCGCGGACCTCCTCGCGACCAGCCGGAGAAGCGCCCCATGGCACTGCCGTTTCGTGCACTCGCAGCCGTCAAACACTATGGCGAACTCGCTCGGGCCAAGCAGCAGCTCGAGCGTGTCGAGAACCGAGAGAAGAAGGCCAAGGAGAAGGACCGCGAGTGGCTTCAGCGCGGCGTGTCCATCGCCCTGACCAACGGGACGCTGTTCGGGTGGGGCTGGATCAACGAGAAATACGGTTCGACGTCTCCGGGCGCAGCCACCACCGGTCCCAAGAACGTGGCCATCGCCGGCATCCCGATGGACGCCGTCGTCGGTGGGGCGATGACGGCCGCGGGCTTTCTCGGCTGGTTCGGGAAGCGCTGGTCCGACTACGCGCTCAACGTGGGCAACGGCTCACTCGGCGCCTTCGCGTACCGGATGGGAGCGGAGCTCGGCCACGGCTGGGTGACTAGCCAGCAGCAGCAACAGACGACGAGCGGCGCGCCGTCTCGCCAGATGGGCACGGGCGCGGCGCGCGTCGGCCCACAAGGCGGCCGCCTGCATACGGTGCACTACGCGCGGACCTGACCGCGCCCCGGCGCCTTCCCTTTCTTCCGACGCAAGGTCGATCGCCATCTCGGTATTTCGGAGTCTCTCGGCGCGAGCGCGAGCCACATGTTCTGCGCCCGCAGCGCGGGCGACTGCTCGCAAGACGCGTGTGTTTTCGGAGGTTCAAAAGCAATGGCTCGAACAAGGCAACAGATCGTAGGGCGAGGGCGTTCGATGATCGTCGGCGGACCGGGACCGAACACCGGGCTGGACGCCGACTTCGACGAGCTCATGGAGTTTTCGGCGGGCGCAGACGCTCCGCCGCCCCCGCATGAGGCCCACCCGGGACACCCGGCTATGCACCCGCACGGGCATCCGATGGCCCACCCCGGCATGCACCCGATGGCGCACGCCATGCATCCGGCGGCGTTCGGGCACCCGGCGCTTCCGGCGCACGCGGCGGCACAATACGCTCCACACTTCCACCGCGGCGGCCCCGCCGCATACGACCGCCACGCGCACGGGCCGGCCGTCGTCGAAGAGGCGCCGACGCATTCGCGCGAATTCCCGATCGGCTTCACGAGCGGGACCAACGTGCCCGCTGCGCAGACCGTGCAGATCGAGACCAAGCCGCAGGTCCTCTTCCGAGGCGAGCGGCTCGCCGTGCCCAATTCGATCGTCCTCAACTTCGAAGTCGCGGACATCAAGGTCGGCAAGGACAGCCAGCTCGCCGCTCCGGGCAACATGCCGGCCGAGTGCTTCAGCAACGTCAGCGTCGGCGTGCGCATGCAGCTCGATACCGCGGAACCTGGGATCACGATCACGCTCTTCATGGAGAACACGGACACGGCCAACCCGCATCCGTTCGGATCGGTCCTCTACGGGACGGTGATCGAGTAGGCGCGGCGCCTCGAGACGCGCACCCGCCAGAGGAGCACCGTGGACCGTGTACAAGCCCGCGTTTCGCTTGCGCAGCTTCGAGACGATCGCCGAGGGCCACAAGTTCGCGGTCCTCAAGCACCTGCTCGAGGCGCTGACCGTGGCCAACGTCGCGTACCTGCTTCGGCACCCGCACACGCCCAACCTCTACGAGAGCGGCGTTCGGTACGAGGAGGAGCCTCCCGGAAGGGACGAGTGGCAGGACATCCCAGACACGATCGCTCGCCGGACGGGCGATTGCGAAGACCTGGCGAGCTGGCGCGTCGCCGAGCTTCGCGTGCGCGGCGGCGAGCCGCGCGCAACGCACGTGATCTCCGTTGCCGAGCTGCCAAATGGCGACGGAGACCTCGTGACCACTTACCACATTCGCGTCTTGCGACAGGACGGCACAGCAGAAGACCCAAGCCGCGTACTTGGAATGAAATAGCGACTATCGCCCGACGGCCAACGCTCGAAGGTAATACCCATGACGTCACCGCTGTTTCCGCTACTGCTTCTCGGAGGAGGTTTGGGCCTCGCCCTGGCGCTCGGTCACAAGAGCGCGGCTGCGGCCAGCTCGCCCAACCAGGGTACCTACGAGCTCGACCCGAACCTGCCGCCTCAGTACGAGGCGCAAGCGCTCGGGGCACTGGCTGTCTCTTATACACATCTCCGAGCCCACGAGACAGGCAGAAATCT
>CALKVG010000696.1 GCA_937998045.1 uncultured Myxococcales bacterium | reverse complement strand
GGGGCACGCCGGCCGCGCGCCCGCCGTGCCCCCGATCGCCAAAGCGAGCTTCCCGACCCAGCGCACGCACACCCTTTCGTTCGAGGGCGGCCCCGGCGGTCCGGTCCCTGCCGCGCCTCCGGTCGTTGCGCCGCCGCCGATCACGCGGACGGCGCCGTCCGGCATGCCCGTCGTGCAAGCGCCCCCTCCCGCGCACGCGCCGACCGCTTCGCCGCCCGGGCAAGGCCCCTCCGCGCACACCGTCCCCACGGCCGCGCCGCCCCGCGGGGGAGACGTCATGTCGCTCGCGGCCACCGCCGCCAACGGCCACCTCGCGGGAAAACTCGGGGATCTCGGGCTCACGCCGGCGCAGGCGGAAGCCGTGCTCTCGCTGTCGCGTGAGCTCGTCGAGCGCGTCGTGTGGGAGGTGGTCCCGCAGCTCGCCGAGACGATGATCCGCGAAGAGATCGCGCGATTGACCAAAGAAGGCTGAGCCAAAAAGCTCCGCCGCACAAGCTGGGCTTCGCCGGGAGCGTGCGTTGCTTGCCGGAGTCGGTAGGCTGAATCGGGGAGCGGTATGCCCGAATCGGACGACGCGCTCAAGGCGCTGGCGCGAGCCATCTCGAGAATCGAGGACCTGCTCGACAGGCTCCCACTCGAGGTGGCCAAAGACCTCCGCGTACGCATCGGGACGCTTCGCACGGTCTTGCTCGAGAAGCGACCTCCCGCTCTCGTTCTCGTGGGCCGACGCGGCGCAGGCAAATCGTCGGTCGTCAACGCGCTCTTCGGCGCAAAAATGGCGGAGCTCGGACACGTCAAGGCGCAGACCGGCCGCGGCCGCTGGTACGAGTACGAGCGGGAGGGCGGCGCGATGTCGATCCTCGACACGCGCGGGCTGCAGGAGGGCTCCGCACCGGTCGAGAGCGACGAGGCCCGGAGCGCGCTGGAGTCGATCGCGCTCGAGCTGCGGGCAAAGGCGCCGGACGTGGTCGTCTTCGTCGTGAAGGCGAGCGAGGTGGACGCCGCCATTGACGCTGACCTCGACGCGCTCGAGCACGTTTACGAGGAGGTTCGGCGGGCGCACCGCGGCGAGCCTCCGCTCATCGCCGTCGTCACGCATTGCGACCTGCTCGAACCCAAGGCTACGCCGTTGCCGCGCGGGCGAGCCGGCGCACCGCCCCCCGCAACGCTCACCGACGAGGACGCCCAAGAGAAGATGCGCCACGTCGCGGCCGCCGAACGCGCCGCCGCCAACAAGCTCGACAGCCGTCCGCGCGTGCGTGACCGGCACGTCGCCACCCTCGGCGTCTCTTCCTACATGTCCTGGCGGCCGGACGGCTCGCTGCGCGCGGACGAGCGCTGGCGCATCGATGACCTCGCCGTCACGCTCTTCCGCCACCTGCCCGATTCGGGGCGGGCCGAGCTCGCGCGCGCCACGCAAGCGCTCGCCGTCCAAGAGGAGTTGGCCACCACGCTGACGAAGGCGACGGCCGCTGTCTGTGCCGGGATCGCCGCCGCGCCCATCCCCTTCGCGGATCTGGTTCCCCTCACGACGCTGCAAGCGGGCCTGGTCGCCGGCATCGCCTGGATCGGCGGGCGCTCTGTCGACCGCCGCGGCACGAGCGAGTTCTTCGCCGGCCTCGGAGCCAACGTCGGCACCGCGTTCGCGCTCCGCGAAGCCTTCCGCGCTCTGATGAAGATCGTCGCGCCGGGCGGCGGCCCCGTCGTGTCCGCGACCATCGCGTTCACCGGCACCATGGCCATAGGCTCCGCCGCCCGCGCGTACTTCATCCGCGGGGTCTCCCTGGAGAACGCCCGACGCATCTTCCGCCGCAATCGCGCGGACCGGGAATAGGGCCTCTCCCATCCCGGCCTCGTGACGATCTCTCGCATCGACTGTGCTAATCGGCTGCCGATGACGGACACGACTCCCGCCCTCGATCAGCCGTACGATCCGGCAAAGGTAGAGCCGCGCTGGTACGCATTCTGGGAGAAGAACGGGGTCTTCGCCTCGACGGACGCCGCGAGCGACGCCCGCCCCGTGTACGTCGTGCCGATGCCGCCACCCAACGTGACCGGCAGCCTGCACATGGGCCACGCGCAGCGCTGTACCCTCGAAGACGCGCTCGTTCGCTGGCACCGGATGCGCGGCTTCAACGCGCTCTGGCAGCCCGGCACGGATCACGCGGGGATCGCGACGCAGCTGGTCGTCGAGCGCCTCCTCGCGCGCGAGGGGGTGACCCGGCACGACATGGGGCGCGAGGCGTTCGTCGCGCGGGTCTGGCAGTGGAGGCGCGAGACAGGCGATCGCATCCTCTTGCAGCAGCGCATCTTGGGGGCGAGCCCCGACTGGTCGCGCGCGAAGTTCACGATGGACCCGGACCTGAGCCGCGCCGTCACCGAGGCGTTCGTGCGCCTCTACGAGCAGGGCCTGATGTACCGCGCCACGCGCCTCATCAACTGGTGCCCCGAGTGCAGAACGTCGCTCAGTGACCTCGAAGTGGAGAACGAGGAAGGCGCCAACGGCGAGCTCTTCGAGTTCGCCTACGAGGTGGAAGGCGACGCCGGGCCGTCGGCTCCACGCGAAATCGTCGTCGCCACGACGCGTCCGGAGACGATGCTCGGCGACACCGCCGTCGCCGTCCATCCCGACGATCCCCGCTACAAGGCCCTGCACGGAAAGTGCGTCCGACACCCGTTCGTCGAACGCAGCTTTCCGATCATCACCGACGCCGTCCTCGTCGACCCCAAGTTCGGCACCGGCGCCGTGAAGGTGACGCCGGCGCACGACTTCAACGACTTCGCCACGGGCAAGCGCCACGACCTCGAAGAGATCAACATCCTGAACCTCGACGGGACGCTCAACGCCAACGCAGGGAGCTTCGCCGGCATGGACCGGAAAGAGGCCCGCCGCGCCGTCAAGCGCGCGCTCGAGGAGCGGGGACTCGCCCGCGGAAGCAAGCCGCACACGCTGACGTTGCCGCGCTGCCAGCGATCGGGCGGCGTCGTCGAGCCGATGATCTCGACGCAGTGGTTCCTCAAGATGGGCTCGATGGCCGAGCGCGCGCTCGACGCCGTACACTCGGGAAAGACCGAGATCATCCCGGCCGAGTGGGTGAAGACGTACGACCACTTCCTCGAGTCGATCCAGGACTGGTGCGTCTCGCGCCAGCTCTGGTGGGGGCACCAGATCCCCGCGTGGCACGGCCCCGACGGCAAGGTCGTCGTCGCGCGCGAGCGCCCGAAAGACCTCGGGCCGGAGTGGACGCAGGACCCCGACGTGCTCGACACCTGGTTCTCGAGCGCGCTCTGGCCGTTCTCCACGCTCGGCTGGCCGGAGCGCACGCCTGCGCTCGCGAAGTTCTATCCCGCGAGCGATCTCGAGACGGGGTACGACATCCTCTTCTTCTGGGTCGCGCGCATGATGATGATGGGCCTGCACTTCATGGGCGAGGTCCCGTTCCGGCGCGTCCTCCTGAGTGGGCTCATCGTCGACGAGACGGGCGAGAAGATGGGCAAGCTCCGCGGCAACGTCATCGACCCGCTCGACCTCGTCCACGGGGCGAGCTTCGTCGACGTCGTCAAGAAGACCCTGCCGGGCGCGCCGGAGGCGGAGGCCCTCGCCAAGTTCAAGAAGGCCTACCCTTCGGCGGCGGCCATGGGCGGCGGCTTCCCGGCGTTCGGCGCCGACGCCGTGCGATTCACGCTCGCGAGCTACCCGCCGAGCAACAAGCGCATCGCGCTCGCACCCAAGCGCATCGAGGGCAACCGCCACTTCCTCAACAAGATCTGGAACGCAACGCGCCTCTCGCTCGACCTCCTCGGCGAGCACGCGTGGAGGGATCCGATCGCCCCCAAGGGCTTCTACAATCAGTGGATCCGGTCGCGCTTCGCCGCGACGTGCGCCGCGGTGCATGCCGGCATGGACGCCTTCCGCGTCGACGAGGCGACGCAGGCTGCCTATCGATTCTTCTGGAACGACTTCTGCGACTGGTATCTGGAGCTCGTAAAGCCCATCCTCCGCAAGCAAGCCGACGGCACGTTCTTCCGCCCGGACCAGGTCCCCGAGACCCAGGACACGCTCGCCTACGTGCTCGAGGGGAGCCTTCGGCTGATGCACCCGCTGATGCCCTTTCTCACCGAGGAGCTCTGGCAACGCGTCCCGAAGCCCGCCTCGCGCAAGGCGAGCATCGCGTTCGGGCCGTATCCGACCCCCGATAGCGAGACCGCGGCGCACGATCCGTCGGTCGAGGCGCAGATGGAGCTGCTCCAGGCGGTGATCTCCGCGGCCCGCACCGTCCGCAGCGAGCACAACGTCGACAAGAAAGCCGACGTGCCGATGCGCGTTCGCTCCTCCAGCCCCGAGACGGTCGCCTTCCTGCGGGGCCATCACGAGGCGATCCGTCTTCTCGTGAAGACCGCGGGCGAGCCCTCCTTCGAGGCGTCCAGCGGTGCGCGGGAGAGGGGCACCACGCTGAGCGTCGTGCCCGCCGCGGCCGGCTCGGTGGAGGTGCTCGTCGGCCTGAAGGGGCTCGTCACGAAGGACGAAGAGGTCGCGCGCATCGATCGCGAGCTCAAGAAGATCGACAAAGAGCTCGCCGCGATGGACAAGAAGCTGTCGGCGCCGGGCTTCGTCGACCGGGCGCCAAGGGAGGTCGTCGTGGAGTCGCGCCAGCAGCGGCAGGCACTCGTCGACGCCCGCGAGCGCCTCGTCGCCGCTCGTAAGGTAGCCGAGGAGCTGTAACTTCAGTCGAAGGGCATTCGGACGATGAACGTCGAACCGACGCCCAGCTCCGAAGTCACCGACAGCGAGCCCCCGCCGGCCTCGATCACGCGCTTGACGATCGACAGCCCCAACCCCGTTCCGGGCTCGCTCTTGCTGCGCATCGCGCGGTAAAAGGGATCGAACGCGCGCTTCATGTCGTCGGCCGACATTCCCATGCCGTTGTCGCGAACGGACAGCTCGTAGGCGGCGCCGACGACTTTCCCCTCGATCGCGACCCAGGGCCGGACGTCGTGGCGACGGTACTTGATCGCGTTGTCCACGAGATTCCATAGGACCTGGCGCACGAGCTCCTCGCGGCCTCGCACGGTCGTCGGACGTACGTCCATCTTCAGCGCGACCTCAACTTCCCGCGCGTGCGGCGCCAGCTCCTCGCAAACCTGAGCAGCGATCGCGCTTGGGTCGCAGAAGGAGACCTCAGCGCCGGCCTGCATGCGCGACAGCTCGAGGAGATCTTCGATGAGCGCCTGCATGCGCACCAGCGATCGCCAGAGAATCTCGGTCGTCTTGCACTGCTCTGGCGCCTGCTGGGCAAGACGGGTGGTCGCGAGCGTTGCGGTCGTCAGTGGGGCACGAAGGTCGTGCGCGACCGAGCCCGCGAACGCGTCGAGGTCACGGTTCATGTGCACCAGCGCCTCCGCGTACCGGAGTTGGAGCCGCTGGCGTCGACGAACGACGCGGGTCGTTGTCACACCCGCAGCGACACCCAGCCCCACTCCCGCGAGCGATAGTACGAGCAAGAGCCCGGTGGCCGAACGCTGAAGCGCGCCGGCGCGTGCCGCCGAGTCCTTTATTGCGTTTCGGCTCGAGTCGGCCAGCAACAGCAGACCGCGAAGGGCATCGTCGAATTTGTCGCTCGTGCCCAAGAGCAACTCGCGAGCCTCGGCGTCGCGGTTCGTGCGGGACAATCCGAGCACGCGGTCGAGGGCCGACCCGAGATCCATCGCGAGGGCCTTCACCCGAGCCCATATCTCCTGCTCGCCCGTGTTCCACGTCAGCGGCTCATACGGTTGCGCCGTCGCGACGAAATCGTCGCGGAAGCGGTGGATCTCCTCGTAGATCTCCGCGTCCCGAGCCGCCACGGCGGCCGGTTGGCTCTCGAGCACGTGCTCGTCCATGAGAAGTCTGATCTGCTCCATATCCCGCCGCATACGACTAATGAGCTCGATCCGCGTCAGCATTTCGCCCGCAATGGCGTCGGTCTCGGCTCGGATCCCGCTGAGCCGTTGGACGGCAACCATGTCGGCGCCCGAAAAGAGCGCTGCCATGAGGAGGAACGGGGCGAAGACGAGCGCGGCCCTCATGGGGCGCGGGGCGCGTTCGGCGTTCATGCTGGGGATTCGCTAACAAGAAGCTCGCCGCGATTCCGCGGCAGCACCCCAGAGCTACGGTGCGACCGAACGTTGCTCGTCCCCCTCGATCACCTCGCGGACGCGCCGGGCCAGCTCGCCCGGCGTGAAGGCCTTCCGGAGCAGCGGCGCGTTGAGCGGGCCGCGCTCGGCGATGCGGCGGTCGGTCTCGCCGGACATCCACAGCAGGCGGGCGGGGTGCCCGGCCGCGCGCAGCCGCTCGACGACGGTGTTGGCGTGCAGCCCGGGGGACCCGACCTCCGCGAGGACGAGCGCGACCGGGGACCGTGCATGCTCGGACTGGCGCAGCGCGAGCTCACCGCTCGGGGCGTCGATGACCGTGTACCCCCGCTCGCAGAGGATGGCTCGCAGCGCGCCGCGCACCCGGTCGTCCGGCTCGATGACGGCGATCGTCCGGGAATCGCGCCCCTCCGCCTCGCCCTGCGCGCGGGTCGCGACGGGAGGACGCACGAGCGCGGGGGCGCCGGGCAGGTACAAGACGACCGTCGTTCCGCGCCCGGGCGCGCTATGCAGCGAGATGCATCCTCCGCTCTGCTTCGCGAACCGATGCGCGGTCGCCAGCCCCAGCCCTGACCCCTTGCGCGCGTCCTTGCTCGCCAAGAATCGCTCGAAGGCGCGCTCGCGGAGTTCCGGCGGCATGCCCTCGCCCGTGTCGCGCACCTTGAGGGCAACGTACGACGTGGCGGGCGCAGACGAGCTCTCCCCCGGGTGCGCGTCGCCGAGGGGCACCGTGCTCGTCGAGATGGTCACCGTTCCGCCGCCGGGCATGGCGTCGCGCGCGCTGACGGCGAGCTTCACGAGCACGTGATCGAGCTGCTCGCGGTCGACGACGACGTCGACGAGGTTCGGATCGAGCTCGAGCACGAGCTCGACGTCACGGCCCATCACCATCTCGAGCACCGAGCGCATCTCGGCGAGCGCCGCGTTCACATACAGGCGCTGAGGTTTGGCGGCGTCCCGCCGCAGAAAAGACAGCACACGCCGCGTGAGCCCGGCCGCGCGCTCGGCCGCGAGGCGGATGTCGCTCGCCAGGGAAAGCGCGCTCTCCTGCGCGGAGGTCTCCCGCTCGAGGAGCGAGGCGGAGCACAGGATGGCGGTCAGCAAATTGTTGAAGTCGTGGACGACGCTCGCGGTCAGATACCCGAGGTCCTCGAGGCGCCGCAGGTGCCGGAGCTCTTCCTCGACGCGCCGCTGCGCGGTCACGTCTCGGAGGACCACGACGAAGCCGGCACCCTGCTGCCGTCCCTCGAGCGCGATTCGCCGCTGGCCTGCGCGTGGCCCGGCCAGGGGCAACTCGGCCGTCGCGCACCCGGTCGCGCGAAGCTGCTCGCGGAAGGCTGCGACCTGGGCTGCCTGGGGCGTTCGACCGGCGAAGAGAAGGTCGACGTCGACACCGGGGAGCTCGCGCGCCGCGGCGTTCGCGAGCAGCACGTGCCCGTCCTCGTCGACCGCCACGGTCGGGTCCGGGCTGCCCTCGAAGATCATGCGCACGAGTCGCTCGGGATGAAGCAGTGAAGGAGTGTTTTCTTGCACGGCGTATTGCTTATGTTTCGGTGAACGCGCTGCCCATCGGTCGAGCGCTCTTTTCTGCGTAAGACGTGCCGCGTCGTGCTGTCAGACCGTGTCCCTCCCCTTGTCGGACCTGAGGAGCGCCGCCACGCGCTCGAACTCGGTCGCCTTGTCGAGCAAGGCCTCGGCTCCACGGGCGAGGCAAGCCGCGGTACAGGCGTGGGATTTCGTCCTACGACGCCTACTCGACGAGTCGATTGCGAAGGGCGTAGTGCGTCAGCTCCGCGTTCGTCCGCATGCTCATCTTCTTCAGGATGCGCGCGCGATGCGTGCTCACCGTCTTCACGGTCGTCGAGCACGCTCGGGCGCAGCTCCGAGGAGATGCGGCGGACTTGCTGGATGACCTCACCTATCATCTGCGACATCGACGCGATCATATCGATCAGCTTCGCGTCGGGCGCGCTCCCCCCGCCGGAGATGCGCCTCGCCAGCCAGGCGAAGTCCATTTTCAGCGCCGTCAGCGCCTGCCCGAGCTCGTCGTGAATCTCCCGCGCGATGCCCGTGCGCTCGTCCTCGCGCACCGACTCGACGTGCGCCGAGAGATCCCGCAGCTGCTGCTCGAGCTGCCGCTGCTCGATGGCGATTCCCGCGAGGTGCGTCGCACGCGCCAGGAGCGCACGGTCCTCCTGCGTCGGTGCCCTCGGCTCGAGATGGTAGGCGAACGAGGAGCCCCGTTCGACGGCACGCGCCACTTCGCGTTGTACCCGCTCTCCCGATCGTCCGGATGGAGGCGCGAGAGGAAAAACTCGAGGGATAAGCCGACAATTGTCGCGCTCGAGGCCGTAGATGCGGAACATCTCGTCGGACCACGTCACCGCGTTGGTTCGCACGTCCCACTCCCAGGTGCCAATGTGGGTGATCTCTTGCACCGCCGCGAGCTGACGCTGGGCTCGGTCGTTGGGTTCGTTCGCGCTCGCCATGGTCCGCCCCACGGGGGAGTCTCGCCCTGCGCCGCAGGCGCTTCAAGTCGCGCAGGTCGTCCGCCCTCGGTCCCCTGAAGACCGCCCGGCAACGGGTGCGGTCCATCCGATCGCATTTGCGTTCCGAGGAGCCGCACCTCAAAAGACAGGATCCTCTTGTAGGCTCGTCTGCGCTCCGAGCTGCGTCGTCCGATTTAAGAATGCGTGCGCCCGCGCCGGCAACGGACACGAAGGCGGCATGCTCGGTGCTACCCCGTGTAGGATCACGAATACGGCCAGAAAGGCGAGCTGCATGAAGACTAGGTCGCTCCTTCGCGTGGTGTCGTTCGCTCTCGTGGGTCTCCTCTCGACGCGGTGCGGTTCATCGGACAACAGCGGGGCCGGCAACGACGGCGGATCCAGCGGCAGCACGTCCGGCTCTTCGGGGGGAGGAACGAGCGGCGGCTCCACGTCCGGTGGATCGAGCGGCGCAGCGAGCAGCAGCGGGTCCGCGTCGAGCGGGTCCACCAGCGGTGGGACGAGCAGCGGGTCCACCGGCGGTGGGACGAGCGGCGGGTCCACCAGCGGCGGGTCCACCTCGGGCGGTATGGCGTCGAGCAGCGGCTCGACGTCGGGCGGGACTAGCGGTAGCTCGACGAGCAGCTCGGGCTCCAGCTCGGGCGGCTCCTCGCAGTCGGTGCTCCAGCGCGGCAACGACGTGTACCGCAGCGCGAACTTCGTGGAACCGGCGCTGACGACGTCGGCCGCGGTCACGATGGCCGCGGACACGACGTTCAACGGAAACGCGATGTGGCCGACGACCGGGCAGGCCGAGAACCAGGGGACGGCCTCCGTGCTGTACCTTCAGGCGGGCCCGATGCAGGCGGGCTGCCCCACCGGAGGGACCGGCTGCATGGCCACGGGGCGCGCGGCGAACGCCGGTCTCTTCTTCGGTTTCCCCGCCCGCGCGACGACCAACGTCATCGCGTTCGACGAAACGACGGGGCTCCCTGTCTGGACGGCGAACGTGAAGAGCGGAGGCGACGGCATTCGCGGCACGCCCGTCATCGACCCCGCGTCGCGGCAGCTCTTCGTCGTTACCGGCAACGGCCCGCACGTCGTGCACGCGCTGTCGGTCGACAACGGGGCCGAGGTCACGACAGGCGGATGGCCGGTCACGCTCTCGAACGCGACGCTCTCGTACATGGGCCAGTCGTTCAACTCGAGCTCGCAGAACCAGCACGGCGCGTCGCTGCTCGTAAACCACATCCTCTACATTCCGTTCGGCGGCGAGTACGGCGATGGCGGCAACTACAACGGGTGGATCGTCGCGGTCGACATCACGAACCCGAAGAACGTCGCAGGCTGGGCCACGACGCCTGGGACGAACATCGTCAACAACAACAGTCGTTCGGGGATCTGGGGGTCCGGCGGGCTGGCGTCCGACGGAACGTACGTGTTCGGCGCGACCGGCGACACATCGTGGAACGCGAATGCCGTTCCCATGGCCCACAGCGGCGATTCGCAAGAGGTCGTTCGCGTCACCGGCATGGCGCAGTTCACGCGGGACGCGGCGAGCGTCTTCGTCCCGACGGAATGGACCGGTTGGGACCGCCCGGCGGCAGACCTCGACTACGGGGCGTCCACGCCGGCGTTCGTTCCCCTGCCCGCAGGATCGAACCCGCCCTCGCTCCTCGTGTCCCCCGCGAAGGCGGGACGCCTCTACGTCCTCAACGGCGCGAACCTGAGCGGCGGAACCTATCCCAACGCCGGCGGCGCGCTGGCCAACATCGTCGTCGGCGGCACGGGCGGAGAGACGGTCTACACGGCCCCGACGATCTACACGTCGGCGTCCGGCCTCCACGCCGCCATCAACGTCGGCGGAGGCGCGACGCCCAACTGCCCCGCCGGGACAGCAAACAGCAACGAGATGGTCGTGTCGGTCGTGTTGCAACCTCTGGCCACGAAGCCGACCTGGTGCGCGACCAACTCGGGCGGCGGCCACCTCAACTACCCGCCGATCTCGACGACGACCGATGGGATGAGCGCCAACGCGATCGTGTGGGTCGTGAGCGGCACGCAGCTCACGGCGATCGACGGCGACACGGGCAAGAAGATCTTCACGACGACCGGCGCCCCCTGCAACAACGTCCCGAGCATGAGCTTTCCGATCGCGGCGAACAACCGGATCGTCGTCGCGTCGCTCAACGGCCTCTGCTCCTGGTCCGTGAACGGGATGTGACGGGGCGGAGATTGGTGTCCGGAGTATCGGGCCAGCGGGACCGCGACTCGGGACATTACCCGCGTTCTTCGAGCTCGCCGCCTTCGACGCTCCACTGGACCGACTCGACGCCAGGATGGCCGCAAAGCTCCGCGAGCAGGTCGGATGGCTCCCCGCCCATCGCCGCGCCACGCCAGCAGACCAGGTACCGCACCTCGGCCTTGCCGTCGGCGTAACGACCGGACTGATAGGTCGTCGCCAGATGCGCCCGCGTTAGGGCGGCCCGAATCGCGTCCTCCAGCTTGTCGCGCGTCCTCGAGACGACGACCAGAGTCGCGCGTTGATCGCGGGGTAGCTTCGTGTCCACCCACTTCATCCCGCCGAGGACGACCACGCCGATCGCCGTCGCGCTCGCGCCGAGCGCGAGCTGCCCGCCACCGAAGCAGAGCCCGATGACCGTCATGAGCCAGAGCGTCGCCGCGGTCGTGACACCGACGACCGCGCGGCCTCGCCTCAGGATCGCGCCCGCACCGATGAACCCCATTCCCGACAGGATACCGAGCGGCAGCCGCATCAGGTCCATCACGGCGAACGAGGTCGGGGTCTTTCCCCCGAGCGGGAGGAGCGCGTTCGCCTGGAGCATGGCGACGCACGCGGCGAGAGAGACGAGGATCGTCGTGCGCAACCCGGCGGCATGACCGCGCTCGCCGCGGTTCACGCCGATGACCGCGCCGGCCGCTACCGTCAGCGCCAGGCGCAGCAAGGCCGCTTGCCACGTCAGTTCGATGGACATCCGCTCGGGGGGAACGTGGGGCACGCCCCAGCCCAGGCGCAAGGGAGCAAGCGCGGGCGGGAGCCGAAGGCCGCGATGGCCCGAACCGATCGCGGCGGCGCGCCGTTCGCACCGCCCCGCCCGCGTGGAGGGAGACTGCCATGCAGCTGGGATTGCTCGGGCTCGGTCGGATGGGCGCCAACATGGTGCGTCGGGCGATGAAGGGGGGCCACGAGTGCGTCGTCTACAACCGGTCGCCGCAGCCGCGGCAGGAGCTCGCGCGCGAGGGCGCGAGCGCGGCGGACAGCCTCGAAGACTGGGTCCGCAGACTCGAGAAGCCACGCGTCGCCTGGCTGATGCTTCCCGCGGCCGTCGTCGATTCGACCCTCGACGCGCTCGCGCCCTTGCTCGAGGCAGGCGACATCGTCGTCGATGGCGGCAACTCGCAGTTCCGCGACGACATCGTCCGCGCCCGGAGACTTTCGACGAGGGGCCTGCACTACGTCGACGTGGGCGTGAGCGGCGGCGTCTGGGGTCTCGAGCGCGGCTACTGTCTGATGATCGGAGGCCCGGCCGAGGCCGTGCGCCACCTCGATCCCATCTTCCGGACGCTCGCTCCGGGCGCCGGGGCGATCCCGCGCACTCCGGGACGCGAGAAGACGCAGGGCACGGCCGAGGAAGGCTACCTGCACTGCGGCCCGAACGGCGCAGGCCACTTCGTCAAGATGGTCCACAACGGGATCGAGTACGGCATCATGCAAGCGTACGCCGAGGGCTTCAACGTCCTCCACGGCGCGGACATCGGCCTCCGCGAGGGCGAGGCGAGCGCCGAGACGGCGCCGCTGCGCGACCCAGAGCTCTATCGGTACCGGTTCGACCTTCCGGACGTCGCCGAGCTCTGGCGACGCGGGAGCGTCGTCGCGTCCTGGCTGCTCGACCTCACCGCGGCGTCGCTCCTCGACAGCCCCGATCTCGCTGGCTTCGAGGGACGCGTATCCGACTCGGGCGAGGGTCGCTGGACGCTGGAGGCCGCTATCGACGAGTCGATCCCCGTCCCGGTGCTCAGCGCGGCCCTGTTCGAGCGGCTCGACTCGCGCGGGCGCGCCGCCTTCGCCGACAAGCTGCTCTCGGCGATGCGCCTCCAGTTCGGCGGCCACCGCGAGCTCCCCAAGAGCGCGTAACTTCGGCGCCCATTTCGAGGCGCGCGGGCTATGCAAGGGCCACTCATCGATGTCCCCGGCCGGCATCAGGCGGTGGCTGACGGGCCCGGACTGGACGTTCCAGCCCGCGAGCGCCGCGATCCGCACGATCGCCGTCGTCGGCGCGATCTCGTCCGGGATGCTCCTCGGGCAGACGACGAGGGGCGTGCTCGCGGCGGTGGGTGCGCTCATCGTGGGCTTCGGCGCATCGCTCGAGCTGCGCGGGTCGAAGGTGCTTCTGTCGCTCGCGACGAGCGCCGGGATCGCCGGCGCGGCGATTCTCGGATCGCTCGCCGCCGAGCAGACCGCGGGCGCCGTGGTCGTGGCCGCGGCTTTCGGGGTCCTCTGCGGGGTTGCGGCGTCCCGGGGGGCAGCCCAGGCGTGGATGGCGTTTCAGTTGGGGATCGTGGCGATGATTTCGACGAGCTTCCCGGCAGCCCTCGAGAGCGCCGTCGACCGTGCGATGTTCGTCCTGGCCGGAGGGCTCGCGCAGACGGTCGTCCTCGCGGCGGCGCGCTTCGTGAAGCACGGCCCTCCCCTGCCTCCACCCGCCAAGACCTTCGAGCTCCGCTACGCGATCCACCTGGCCGTCGGCCTGTCGATGGCGGTCGCGGTCGAGCGCTTGCTCGCGCTCCGCAACGGCTACTGGGTGCCGATGACGACCCTCCTCGTCCTCCGGCCCACGCAGGCGCAGACGATGACGCGCGCCGTCGCACGCACCCTCGGGACCCTCAGCGGCTGCGCGATCGCGTCGCTCGTCGCGCTTCTTCACCCGCCGTGGTCGGTCCTCGTCGGACTGCTCGCGTGCAGCGCCTTCGCGGCCTACGCGTTTCAGCGGGCCGGCTACGGGCTGTTCGCGTTCTGGGTCACGGCGTACGTCGTCTTTCTCCTCACGCTCACGGGCCTCCCGGAGGAGACGGTTGCCCTCGCGCGCATCAGCGCGACGGCCGTCGGCGCGGCGGTCGCGCTCACGGTCCAGTGCTCGAGTGAGCTCTTCGAACGAGCGCGCCGTGCACTCGATTGACGCAGATCGTCGCGATGCAAGACAGTGCACGCGACGACCCCGACACTCCACTAAGAAGATGGGGGCGCATACGGTGCGGGCGCCGCCATCCAGGGCGTAACCTTTGTTACGGAACACATCGTAACCGTTGTTACGCAACACATCGGTAACCGTTGTCGCGCAATTCCGTTGGACCAATCGGTCGACGCGTAGGACTCTTTCTGCGCAGTCGTCTCATTGAGGGATTTTGTGCGCGCTTTTGTTGTCTCGCAATCTCGCACGCACGAAGCTTCTCTTCATGAGCACATCGCGTTTGGGCATTGTGTGCTGTCTGGCTGCTTCCGCCTGCGCCGGTGCGCTCGCGCTGAGCGCGTGCGGTTCCCCATCGGGCTCGAGCTTCGGCTACCTTCCGCCCGACGGGGGAAAGGTTTCGTCGAGCGGCGGGTCCTCGGGCGCGTCGACCTCCGGCGCAAGTTCCACCGGAGGCGGCTCGTCGGGCGGCGGCAGCAGCGGGTCGCTCTTCGGCGACAGCGGCATCGTCGCCCCCCCCGGCGACGGCGGGATTGGCGCACCGCCGAGCATGCTCATGGGAGTCGTGCGCGACTTTCGTTTTTACGAAGCGGGCAATCCCATGACGGACATGGATTTCGAGAATCCGCCGCGGAACGCGCGCAACGGGTGGGACGATCGCGCGATTACGATGTCGATGGCGAGCGACGGAACTCCCGCATACGCCGGCGACCCCACGACCGGAACACTGACGACCTACGGCAACGGCATGACGGGCGACGCGCTGACGGAGTTCAACAACTGGTACCACGACGTGATGGGCATCAATTACCACGTCGACTATCCGCTACCCATCGTGCAAAACGCGAACGGCTCGTACGGTTACGACAGCGAGCAACAAGGCGCCCCCTACGACCCGACCAACGCGGACGCCGGCAAAGGCTTCTTCCCGATCGACGACGGAACGCCGTACGCGACCCCGTTCGGCAACCAGGGCCGTCTGCACAACTACTCCTTCACGTTCGAGCTCCACACGACCTTCACGTACAGGGGCGGCGAATACTTCAGCTTCAGGGGCGACGACGACGTGTTCGTCTTCATCAACAAGCAGCTCGTCATCAACCTCGGCGGCATTCACGATCCGGAGACCGCGCAGGTCATGGTCGACACCCTGGGGCTCACCGTCGGCCAGACGTACCCGCTCGATTTCTTCTCTGCCGAGCGGCACGTCGTCGGCTCGAACATCCTCTTCGAGACGACGCTCAATCTCATGCCGCCCCCTCAGTGACGTTCGGCCGAGGAGCGCGCCGCTCCGTGGTAAGCTCGCCGCTTCGCCATGACCGACCCCGGGCCAACCGCTGAGGCCGCGCTTCAGGCCGCGCTCGGCTGGCTGCGCAAGCAGAGCGATGTGCGCTACGCCGAGGTGCGCTTCGTCGAGGGAGCGGGCGAGCACCTTCGCGTACGCGACGGGCGCCCCGAACAAGTCGCGACCGAGGCGACACGGGGCGTCGGCATTCGCGTCCTGGGCGCCAAGGCGTGGGGCTTCGCCTGCACCGCGGACACGAGCGAGGGAGAGCTGCTCGCGGCGGCGGCCCGAGCGCTGTCGATCGCCCGCGCATCGGCGCAGATCGCGCGCGCGCCCGTGCTCTTCCCCGAGCAAGCTCCCGCGCGCGGCACCTACGAGACGCGCGTCGCCGCCGACCCCTTCGCCATAGCGCTCGAGACGAAGCTCGGCGCGCTCGACTCCCCGGTTCGAGCCCTCCGCGCCGGGGATCCGCGCCTCGTCTCCGCCGAGGCCTGGATGGACTGGACGCGCCAGACCAAGCGGCTGCTGACCACCGAGGGCACCGACGTCACGCAGCGGTTCACCTTCGGCTCGTGCGGGATGCACGTCTTCGCGCGCGGAGACGACGGCGTCTCGCAGCGCCGCAGCTATCCGTGCTGGCAGGGGGGAGACGGCTTCCAGGCAGGCTGGGAGCGCGTCGGCGCACTCGACCTCGACGGCAACGTCGACCGCATCAAAGACGAGGCGCTCGCCCTGCTGCGCGCGCCCGCCTGCCCGGCCGGGACGCGCACGTTGTTGCTCGAATCGAGCCAGGTGGGACTGCAGATCCACGAGTCGTGCGGGCATCCCACGGAGCTCGATCGCGCCATGGGGAGCGAGATCTCTCTGGCGGGCGGCTCCTTCCTGCAGCCGGGCCTCCTCGGAAAGCTGCGCTACGGATCGCCGCTCGTCACGCTCGTCGCGGACGCCACCAGCGACGGGGGCAACGGCACCTTCGGTTGGGATGACGAAGGGGTGCCCGCGGGCAAGCACGCGCTGGTCGAGGGCGGCCTCTTCGTCGACTACCTGTCGAGCCGCGAGACGGCCGCGGCGCTGGGGCGCGGCTCGACCGGGACGATGCGGGCGGAGGCGTGGAATCGGGCACCCATCATTCGCATGGTGAACGTCTCGCTCGAGCCAGGCGTGGCCGGCACGCTCGAAGACCTGGTCGCCGACACGGCCGACGGCATCCTCGTGGCGACCGACCGGAGCTGGAGCATCGACGACATCCGCCTGAACTTCCAGTTCTCGTGCGAGATCGCCTGGGAGATCCGGCGCGGCAAGCGCACGCGGATCGTGCGCAACCCGTTCTATACGGGGATCACCCCCCGCTTCTGGAACTCGTGCGACGCCGTGTGTGGACCAAGCGAGTGGCGGCTCTGGGGGATCACCTCGTGCGGGAAGGGGGACCCGATGCAAGTCATGCACGTGGGGCACGGCGCGTCCCCGGCGCGCTTCCGCGACGTCACGGTCGGGAGCACGTCGTGACCTGGCGAGGCGCCGACCTCCTCACGCTCTGTCAGGACGCGCTCCGGGCGGCCGGCGAGGCCGAAGTGGAGATCTACGCCCGCATGGCGGAACGGGGCTGCGCTCGCTTCGCCATGGGCGAGCTCGGGCAGCACATGCAGCTGTCGGAGCCGTACGCCGTGGTGCGCGTCGCCCACGGGCAGCGTGTGGCCGAGGCGGCAACGAGCCGCCTGGATCGCGAGACGCTCGTTCGAACGATTGGCGACGCCGCCCGCGCGGCGAAGCACATCCCCGAGGTGGAGGGTTTCCCCGGGTTCGCGGAGAAGGACGACGTCCCGCTCGAAGCGGCGCCGCGCTTCGCCGAAGCAACGGCCCGCGCCACACCGGAGGAGCGGGTGGAGCGCCTGACGCCGGTGCTCCAGGCCATCCGCGCGGCGGGGATGGTCAGCGCGGGGATGCTCGAGACTTCCCACGCCGCGCTCGCCGTCGCGACCACGCGCGGCTGCGCGCGATCGCACGACGGGACGATCGCGTCCTTCCGCGTGTGGGCGCTCGAGACGGCGGGCGCCGGCGGCGCGGCCGGTTACGGCGGGCAGCTCCACCGCGACATCCACGCGCTGCGCCTCGCCGACGAGACCGAGCGCGCCATCCGCGTGTGCCGAACGTCGCGGGATCCCGCGTCGCTCGACGCCGGGACGTACGACGTCGTCATGGAACCGGAGGCTGCGACCGAGCTTCTGGAGTGGCTCGCGATGATCGCGTTCGCCGCCCCCGAGGTCGAGCAGGGAACGAGCCCGCTCGCCGGCCGGCTGGGCGAGCGCATCACGGGCGAGAACATCGACCTCGTGGAGAACCCGCTCGATCCGTCGGAGCTCGGCTTCGGCGCGCCCTTCGATCGCGAGGGTACGCGCCGGCAGCGCGTCGCCCTCGTCGAGCGCGGCGTCGCTCGCGCCGTGCTCTACGACCGAACCTATGCGGCGCGCGCCGGCGCGACCTCGTCCGGAAGCGCGCTCGCGCCTGCGCCCGGTTCGCCGGGAGGCGTCGGCGCCACATCGGTCGCGCTGGGCCCGGGTACGGCGTCGAGCGTCGACGAGCTCCTCGCGGACGTCGATCGGGGCCTCTACATCTGCCGACTTCATTACGTCAACGGCCTGCTCGAGCCACGACGCGCGGTCATGACGGGCCTGACCCGCGACGGATGCTTCCTCGTCGAACGAGGGAAGATCGCGCGCCCCGTCGGCAATCTCCGCTTCACCGACAGCCTGCTCGAGGGGCTCGCGCGCTGCGATGGGATGACGCGCACGCGGCGGGCCGTGCCGACCTGGTGGAGCGACACGGGCGCCTTCGTATCGCCCGCCATCCGGATGCGCGCCTTCCGCTTCAACGGCAAGAGCCAGGAGCGCCCGAGCTTGGCGCCCTGAGGCACCGAAGAGCCGCCGGCCGATATGTTCGCCGGCGTCGCCCCGATCGACGTCCTGGATGAGCATCTTCCGTTGGAACCGCAACCGCGCGACCTGCCACGGAAAGCCCGGCTTAGCCAAGCGCCTAGTCCGCGGAGCCCAAAGTTGCTAATGCCTCGGCCCGGCCCATGAGCGACACCAAAAGCAGCGGCCAAGCCCCCCTCGATGCCGCCGCCGCACCTCGGCGCAGCGTCGCGCCGCCTCCCCTCGGGGCGGTCCGCAAGGGCCTCGTCGGCGTGGCGCTGGGGCTCGTGGGCGTGAATCTCGTCGCGATGATGTCCGGCGGGGGCGGTGGGACGCTCACCGCCGTGCTCTGGGGGGGTGCCGCCCTGTCCTTCCTCGGGGCGTTCGTCCTCTACCTGATCGAACCATCGCAACGCGCCGATGAGCCAGCAGCACCCAACCAGGAGCCCACCGGCACCGTGAGCACCGTAAAAGAGTCGCCCTCTTTGCCGCCCACCAAGAAGTCGCCCGACGCGCCCG
>CALKVG010000695.1 GCA_937998045.1 uncultured Myxococcales bacterium | reverse complement strand
CGATGCCAGTGTGCCCCTTCCGGAGGCGGCGCCCGCGCCGGGTCCGGCGGAGGCCGCTCCCCCGCCGGAGGCCGCGCCGCCCGAATCCGGGGTCGGCGCGCCCGACTCGGGCGAGGACACCGCCGGCTGGACGCTCACGTGGTCCGACGAGTTCAACTTGCCCGACGGCTCGCCGGTCGACCCGACGAAGTGGCAACACGAGACGGGCGGCAGCGGCGGCGGGAACAACGAGCGCGAGTACTACACCGATGGAACGCACAACGCGGTGATCCAGGGAGGCATGCTGGTCATCACCGCGAAGGCAGACGGCGCTCAGTATCACTGCTGGTACGGCGCCTGTTCGTACACGAGCGCGCGCCTCAACACGGCGGGCAAGTTCTCGCAGCAGTACGGCCGCATCGAAGCGAGCATCCAGGTGGCGTCGGAGCGGGGAATGTGGCCCGCGTTCTGGATGCTCGGGAACAACGTCGGAAACGTGGGTTGGCCGTCGTGCGGGGAGATCGACACCCTGGAGACGATCAACGTCGCCGACAGCGCCCACGGCAGCCTGCACGCGCGTGGCTTCGACGCGACCAAGAGCTACACGCCCTCGGGCGTCACCGACCTGGGGAAGGCGTTCCACACATACGCCATCGAATGGGACGCCATGCACATCAGCTTCTTCGTCGACCAGCAGCTGTACGAGACGCACACGCCGAACGACGCGACGTCCCACGGCGGCAGCTGGCCCTTCGACCAGCCATTTTTCATCATCCTGAACCTGGCCGTCGGCGGCAACTGGCCTGGGGACCCGGACAACACGACGGTGTTCCCCGCGGAAATGAAGGTCGACTGGGTTCGCGTGTACACGAAGAGCCCCTGACGCCCGCAGCGAATGTCCCCCGACAACGTCCTCCACCACGTCCTCGTTTGGCCCGGGGAGCAATGCGTCGAGTTTGAGCGCCCCTCCACAGCTCGATAGAGCACATCCGTTACACGAAAGGTGGAGACCCATGGTCGTGACAGCAATCGAGCGCTTCAACGCGACGGTCGGCCGCTGGATCTACGGCTCCATCGCCATGAGCGGGATCGCGGCATGCGGGGTCGGTAGCTCCGGCTCGAGCGCCGGCGGAGACGCCTCCTCTTCCCCTATGGCGACGGTGGATGCGACATCGCAAGATGCTCCGGCTTCTGCGGACGTGGAGAGCTCCCCGCCCGACGTCGGCGCGGCGACCTCGCCTGACGCCCAGGGCTTGCCCGACGCGCAGGAAGCGAGCGCAGGCGTCGACGCTGGACCTGCGGCGACGGACTCGGGTCCAATGAGCAACAAGGTTCTCATATATGCCGTGACGCAGCCTGCTGGAGCCTACCGCCACGCATCGATCCCTGATGCGGCGAACGCGATTGCCGCGGCGCTCGGAGCGGTGGGCCTGACGACCGAAGCGGTCGGCACGACCGACGCCACGAACGTCGTCGATCCGACGAAATTCACCGCCGAGTCGCTCGCCCAGTACGGCGCGGTCATCTTGCTCTCCGACGACGGCGAGCCGTTCGGATATCCCGCTACGCAGGAGATTCAGAATCTCGTCGACTACGTGCAGCAGGGCGGTGCCCTCGTGGCGGCCCACTGCACGACCGACTCTTACGGGGGAGGCTACAGCGGGCCGATCCTCAATCACCCTGCATCGGTTCCGTTCCATACGCTGCTGGGAGCGACCATGGTCGACCATAGCAACCTGGGGCCCGCAACCTGCACGACCGTGGGTTCACACGTGTCGGTGGCGAAGCTGCCCGTGACCTTCAACACGACCGACGAGATCTACAACTTCTCGGGCTTCGCCGCCGACAACCAGGTGGTCATGACGTGTATCTCGGACCAAAACCCGCAAGTGGTCCGCTCGGTCGCTTGGTATCGCGAGGTCGGCGCGGGTCGCTACTTCTACACCTCACTCGGGCATACGTCTCAGGTCTGGATGATGCCCATGGATCCGGCTCAGCCCAGCTCGCTCCTCTTGCAGAATCATTTTCTTCCGGGGCTCCTGTGGGCCATGAAGCGCTGAAACGGGCAAACGCTTGTTGGTATCCGCGCTGGTATTCGCCTTGGCTTCCGCCGAAATGCCCCCCGGCCTTCCGACTTCGCGAAGCGAAGTCGTTCGCCCCAAGGCGATACGGCGGAGGCTCGGCGCGAAGCGCCGAGCGGGCGAAGCCCCCACGAGACCGTCCCCGAGTAGGGGGCCCAACGCGTCCGCGACTCGGGACACTACGCGATAGCCTTCTCGCCGCCGTCGGGCTCGGGCGTGGGTGCCTTCACGGACTCCTCCAGATCGACGCCGCGGGCGCGCAAGCGTCGGACGTACCCGATCATCGCGAGACCGTAGACGAAGAGCCCGATGCAGCCGAACTGCGCGGGCGTTAGCCCCGCGTAGCGCGTATCGCCTCCCTCGTTCTGCGGAATGCGCAGGAAGTCCATCGCGAAGCGCACGGGCGCGTACGCAACCGCCGCGACGATGACGTACGTGCCGATCGGCAGCCGACGCCGCCACGTGAGCGCAAAACACGCCGCGAGTACGATCGTGAAGAGAAGCTCCAAGAACCCCAGATCGAAGCGCGGGTCGTGCCCGTGAATGAACTCGATGAAGCCCACCTTCGTGACGACGCCGTCGCCCGGTCGCAAGGGGTACGCGACCGCCAAGAGTGTGTCCGCAGTCGTTCGTGCACCCGGGTGGTCGTGGACGGTGGCGCACCCGGAGCGCCCGAAGACCCAACCCAGCGGGAAGACCGAGAGCACGAGATCGGCGAACGGTAGTATCGGCTGCGGCCGCGCCCGCACGCGGAGGCGATTTTCGTCGATCACGAGGTACCGCCAAAGAACGATGCCGATCAGCGCGCCGACGAAGCCGCCGAACGAGCTTAGCCCCTCCCACGGCATGAGAAGCGACCAGGGTCGCTTCACGACGTCCTCCCAGTGATAGAAGAGGGAGTCGAGGACGTGAGACAGGACGAAGCCCGCGACGAGCATCCACGTCACGAACGAGTTGAGTTTGATCAGATCGTAGCCGAGGGACCGGGCGCGGCGCGTCGTCACCGTGGTGCCCACCAGCACGCCGGTCGCGACGAGAATTCCGAAGGGGTGCAGCGGCACCGGCCCGATGTGCAGGTCGGGGACGTGAATGTACGGGATCATGAAGGCCCGGACCGACGTCTATCCCATTCCGGGCGCGAGCGCACGGTCGTGCTAACGTCGGGGTTGCGGGCCGCGGACTTCGATGGAGTCCCGTTCGCCCTCGCGCTCGGCCACTCGGGCGACGAGCTCCCAGCCGTCGCAGGCGCGCATCAGCACGATCGACGCACCCGCGGCAGCTCCGGAAGTCCCGTGCGCGCATCGCGACGCGGGGAGGGAGGACTCGACCGCGCCGCCGAGCACGTCGGCGACCCCTTGCAACGCGGCCGCCCGATCCACGGCGTCGTTCGGGTCGAGGGGCCGCATCTCGAGCGCCTCCGCCCAGCGCACGAACAGGTCAGCCCCCTCGATGACGCCTTGTGCAACGCGACCGCCGTCGAGCCAGAGCTGCATCCGCACGTCGACTACCCGCGACAGGGTGCCCCGAGGCGTCGGCACGACGAAGAAGAGGCGGTCCTCACGCCAGGCGCGCGCGCCGCCGCCCCATGTCCTCAGAACGGGTCCGCGCAATGCCTGGGCAAGGACGGCAGGCGGTTCGTCGAGGTGCGCTCCCCAGGTCGCCGTGTCGAGAAGAGCCGCGAGTTCTTCGAGTACGACCTCTCCGACGCGCTTGCGCCTCGCGGACGCCTCGTCGAGCATCGCGGCGGTTCGCCGGGCGTCGGCCAACAGCTCGAGCGTTTCGATGTCGCCCTCGTGTTCGTCGAAGAGCACCATCAGTGCTCGAGCCGCCTCGGCGTGCGGCCCGCGGGGCAGGCTCGCGAGGTAAGCGCGAGCCATGGAGCGCGAGCTCTTCGATCGCTCGAACCATGCCGGTTCTTCCGTGTCGAACAGTTCGCGGACCTCTCCGGACCAAGCTCCGTGCGGATGGCCCTCCAGGTACGCCTGCGCCTTCGCGAGGCGATCGCCTTCGTATGCGGCAGTGCGGAATGCGCGGTAGTCCGCCAGGTCGTCCGGAGAGGCGAGCATCTGCGTCGCGGCACCGCAGGACAGCAGGCCGACCGCCGTGAACGACGCACAAGCGCTCGGCAGGAAGCGCGTCAGCGCGCCACCCGCACGCATCAGAACTCACCTCCGGTGGGACCCGCCTCCAACACCAGATGGCAGAAGTCGCACTCGGTGGGTACAGTCGGAGCCGTATCGTCGACGAAGGAGGCGTAATCCGCACAGCTGGCCGCCTGGAGCGCCCGCAAGCAGACGTCTCCATCGTGCTGGAGAGGATGACACGTCTGCGGCCAGGGGACCGCGCTCGGCGCATTCTTTTCGCAGGCGATCCGGCACATCCGGGTCGTGAGGGAGCACTGCGTGCACCGCTCGCAGTCCAGCGCCTTTCGCTCCGCGGCGAACGAGGCCGCCGAGAGATCGGTCGCCTCGACTCCGCATCCGCCGACGTCACCCACCGTCGGCGCCGTGCACAGGGCAATCGCCAGCGCAGCGCCCAGCGCGATCTCGCGGCGGCGCAGCTCCCCGACCTGTGCGGTCCTGCTCACGGCATCGCCTCCCACGACAGGAAGAGGCCGCCCTGAACGCTCAGAACGGGATACGCGGGAGTCGCTACGTCGCGTGTGCCCGCTCCGTAGAACACGTCCCCCACCAACTCGGCGGCCAGTCCGATACCGGCACGTACGAACCAGATCCCCCCCCACCCCCCC
>CALKVG010000694.1 GCA_937998045.1 uncultured Myxococcales bacterium | reverse complement strand
GTCGGCCTCTCCGCCGGCGCGGGCGAGGTACAGGTCCTCGCGATGCAGCACGAAGCTGTCGGGGTTGGGAAAGACGCTCAACCCGCCGGCGGAGAGGCCGACGAAGGGGCATACGGGCCAGCTCGGAGCGAGGTAGATGGAGACGCCGGCGCCGTAGAGGAGCTGGGCGCCGTCGCTCGTGAGCGCGTCGCCGACGAAGCCCTCGAGGCTGACGGTCCTGTAGATGACGAAGGACGGGCGCGCCTCTACGTAGCCGTACCGCTGGGTTCCAGCGCCGACGACGGGGATGCTGATCAATCCGCCGACGAGGGCGAGGCCGGCGCGCGAGCCGTCGAGCGGTGGGGGCGCCAGGAAGCCCGGGCGCGCGGGCGCGCCGGGTTCGCCCGGGACGACGGCGAACGGCTGCACTTCGTCGCCGAGGGCGTAGGCGACGCGGCCGTCGGGCAGGAGAACGCGCAGCCAGAAGCCGGTGGACGGCCGCCCGTCGAGCGCCAGCGTCTCGCCGCGATGGGCGAGGTAGATGACGCGGTAGCCGACGCCCGGGCCGGTGCGCAGCTCGGCCGAGTCGGCGACGACACGGGCGAAGGCCTCCGGTTCTTCGGGCGCTGCCGCCGCGGCGGGCGCGAAGAGAAGGACCGCTGCGAGGGCGAGCACGGCCGCGGCGCGCACGCTCATTTCGACGCCCAGGTGGCCAGGAGCTGGTTCACGGTCGGGTCGGTCTTGTCGAAGACGGCGCGCGGGTGGTTCTGACCGCTCGGGCGTACGTAGATGGCCGCCGTCGTGTACTGGTGGCTCATCTCGAGCGACGCCGCCTCGTAGTTCGTCTCCGCGCCTCCGCCGGTGCCGAGCTGGGTCCGGTCGACCGGGTGGTCGCCGCCGCCGCAGTCGACGGCGGGATGGTCGAGGAGGGCCATCCCGGTCACGGCGCTCGCGTTGAAGTGGCAGCCGTTTGGCGCGTCCTGCGCGGGATCCCCGGGGCCGCACTTCTTGGCGAAGATGAACTCGGGCTCGACGTGGCAGAAGAAGTAGTCCGCGTCGAAGGCGTTGTTCGATACCGTGAAGTTGTGCCCAGGGTCGATGCTGGTGCACCCGACGAGCGGCACCAGGAGGACGAGCGCCGCGGGCCGCGTAGTGGCATCACCGGGCACGCTACGACGATAGACCCGGCTCGACGGAAGCGGCAACGATTCGGCGAGGTAGGAGAGGCGCACCAGGTGGGTAGTGCGTCACGGGAGACACGGGGGCGTGTCCCAAAGAGCGCAGGGCCTCTTCCCGAGGCCGCGAGCGGCCGTATTCACGGAAGCGACCGAACACGGTGCAATCCCCTTACGCCGAGCGGGCGTTTGCGCGCTCCTTTGCGCGCTCTTGCCCCCTTTGCGCCCTCCTTTGCCTTTTCGCGACGGCTCTCAGCCGCCTACAGGCAGAGCGCGAACGTTCCGTGGAACGGGTCGTGCGAAGGTCGCAGGTCAGTTTCGGCTTGCCATCCCTCGTGGCTCATCTGTAGAAGTTTGGCTTCTGGCAGCCGGGTGTCGTAACTTCGCCCACATGTGGGATTGTCGCAACTGCCCACGATTCCCCCGAGCGGAGAGTCCCCTCGCATGAAGCTCACCCCCTGGTACCTCGTAGCCATCGCGCCTATCGCCGTTGCCAGCTGCTCGGGCGCCCTCTTCGGCCAGTGCGCCGTCCTCGCGGTCACGCTCTGCATCTTCGTCGGCACGCTCTCGCTGGGCCGCCACACGACGACCACCGCCGCGCCCGGCCCCGTAGGGAGCGACTCGGCCGATCTCCCCGAGAGCCCGTAGCCCCCGCCCCGGCTCCGTCCTCGGCCGATCGCGCGCATTTGCGCTAACGTGGGTCGTCGCCACCCGCGTGCCCCATGAACGACGCCTACCGCGACACGGCCGAGCACCTGACCCCGCTCGACCAGTTCACGCTTGCCGACCTGGAGGCCCTGCGCCTCATCCTGCGCGGCGATTCCATCATCGACTGGCGGCGCCTCGACCTCACGGAGGGCGACCAGGTGCGCGAGTTTCTCGCCGCGCAGGAGCTCCACGACGACGACCCGGCCGATCGCCTTCGCATGGAGCACGTGAAGGGCGAGGCGATAGCCTATCTGCGCCGGCAGTTCGACTATCCGATCCCCCGCCCGGTCGAGCGTGCGACCGTGCCCGAGCTGCTCGTCCTCGCGTCGGGGCCCGGCCACCGCGCGATGTGCGCGTGCACGATCCTCAAGTGCATGCACGTCCTGCATCACATCGACGGTCGCGAGCTCCTCTTCGTTTTGCCGATGTCGGACCAGGAGGTCTTTCACATCGTCGAGGAGAAGGTCTATCGCGTGATAGGCGGAATGCTCGCCGGCGGCTTTCCGATCATCGAATTCGTCGGCGGCCGCAAGAACAAGGATTCGCTCATCACGAAGCTCCTATCGAAGCAGGAGACGATCGCGGCCCAGATTTACGACAAGCTTCGATTCCGCGTGGTGACGCGGACGCGGGACGACATCTTCCCGATCCTGCAATACCTGACGCGACGGCTCTTTCCGTTCAATTACGTGGTCCCCGGCCAGAGCATCAACTCGATTTTTTCGTTTCGATCGTACGCCGAGAGGACCTCGCTCAAGCCGCTCGTCGGCCAGCTTCAGGCGCACGGACCGGCGGAGGACGACTTCACGCCCAGCGACAACCTCTTCTCCGCGCAGGAGTATCGAATCATCCATTTCGTCGTGGACATGCCGGTACGGCTGCCCAAACGCATTCTCGACCGCGCGCCGCCGATGGCCGTGGAGCTCGGCAACGTGATCTTCGTGATTTGCGAGTTCCAGATCGTCGACCGCGACACCGAGGCCCACAACGAGATCGGCGAGGCGTCGCACGCCAAATACAAGGAGCGGCAGAAGAAGGCCGTCATGCGGCGCCTTCAGCTCGGGGGCGCCGGCGAGTCCGCCGCGCGCGCGGCAGAGCCGTCGGACGTGCGAAAGAAGAAGTAACGGAGTACAAGGGCGCCATATCCCATGCGCCTCTACAGCGGCAAGATCGCACCCATCGCCAGCGAAGTCGTCCGCGCGCTGCTTGCGTCGAAGGACATCGAGTCGGAGAACCCCAAGGAGGTCGAGTCCGACGTAGCGTCGGTGCTCAAGCAGTACCTCGCCGACGAGAAAGAGGTAAACGATCGCGCCAAGGACGTCCTCGAGCGCACCGGTAAGCCCCAGTCGGAGTACCAGCGCGTGCGCGCGCTCGTGGCCGACGAGAAGGGCATCAAGGTCGGCGACGAGACGCTCGATTACCTGCTCGACCAGGTGGTCGAGATGCTGATGCACTCGAACAACGTGGAAGAGGTCTACGTGGAGGACGTCGACCTTCGCCGGCGGATGGCGCCCGTATTCAAGAAGCACATGGCGGTGGACACGACCCTCGACGCCGAGGTGCGGGCCCAGCTGCGGCACGTGCGCGAGGGCACGCGCGAGTGGGAAGTGGAGTACGCGCGCGTGCTCGAGCAGGTTCGCCGCAAAAAGGGCCTCTGAGGCTCGTCTGGAGCCGGCGAGAAAATCGGCGTAGGGTGGGCGGTACGCATGCGCAGCATGACCGGGTTCGGTCTGGGCGAGGCGCCGCTGGGCGCAGGCAAGCTCGCCGTCGAGATTCGCGGCGTCAACCACCGCTTTCTCGATGTGCGCGTGCGCGTTCCGCGTGAGCTCGGCGACCTGGCTGCGTTCGTCGAGCAGGTCGCGCGCGAGAAGCTGACGCGCGGCCGCTACGAGGTGGCGATTCGCGTCGACGGAGTGGCGTTGGGCGCCCCGGTGCTCGACCGCGACCGCGCGCGCGCCGCGTTCCGTGCCCTGTGCGAGCTCCGCGACGAGATCGCCCCGGGCAGCGACGTGCCGCTCTCGCTCCTCGGGGCCATGCCCGATCTGTTCGCCTCCACGGTGGATCGCGAGATCGATCGCGTGCGCGACGCCGCGCGAGCCGCGTTCGACAGGGCGACCTCCGCGCTCGACGGGATGCGCAGCCGTGAGGGTGCGGCTTTGCGCGACGATCTGGTGAAGCGGCTGGAACGCGTGCGGCGCCTGGGCAAGGAGATCGAGCGCCGCGCGCCGGAGGTCATCGAGATCCACCGGAGGCGGCTGCGCGACCGGGCCGAACGGCTGCGCGTCGCGACCGACATCGATCTGGACGCGGCGCGCCTCGAGCAGGAGATCGCGATGTTCGCCGAGCGGAGCGACATCTGCGAGGAGCTCACGCGGCTCGAGAGCCACGGCGCGCAGTTCTCCTCGCTCCTCGCCAGCGACGACGCCATCGGACGACGGCTCGACTTCCTCTTGCAGGAGATGGCCCGCGAGGTGAATACCGTCGGCGCGAAGAGTCCCGACGCGCAGATCGCGCACGCGATCGTGGAGATGAAGGCCGAGATCGAGCGCATGCGCGAGCAGGTTCAAAACGTCGAATGATCGTCCGCGACGACTTCCTCCTCCTCATCCTGTCGTCGCCGAGCGGCGCGGGGAAAACGACGCTCACCCGAATGCTGCTCGAGAATTGCTCGGAGCTGCGCTTCAGCGTCTCGCACACGACGCGCGCGCCGCGCGCGAACGAGGTCGACGGCCGCGACTACCACTTCATCGATCGCGCCCGCTTCCTCCAGCTCGTCGGGCAGGGCGCGTTCCTCGAGTGGGCGGAGGTCCATGGGAACCTCTACGGCACTTCGATCGCCGAGATCGATCGCGCCCGCGCCGCGCACGATTGCACCGGCATGATCTTCGACATCGACTACCAGGGTGCGCGGCAGATCAAATCGAAGATCCCCGATGTTGCCGCAGTCTTCATCTTGCCCCCGTCGATGCAGGAGCTCGAGCGTCGGTTGCGCGGCCGAGCGAGCGACAGCGAGGCGTCGGTGCAACGTCGATTCGCCACGGCGAAGGGCGAGATCGAGCACTACGCGATCTTCGATTACGTCGTGGTCAACGACGTGGTCGATCGCGCGTTCGACGAGCTTCGATCCATTGCCGTCGCCGAGCGCACCAAACGCCAGCGCCGGGCCCCCCTCGCCGAATCCCTTTTGCGAACGGGCCGTCTGTCGTAAGGGTGTCGGCATGGCTACCGGGAATGTCCTCGCCGTGATGGGCGGCAGCGGGGTGTACGAGATCGACGGCCTGTCGGACGTGGAAGAGGTACCGGTCGATACGCCGTTCGGCCGGCCCAGCGATGCGATCGTCCGCGGTCGGCTCGGCGACACGACGTTGCTCTTCCTGCCCCGGCACGGGCGAGGCCACCGCATCGCCCCCCACGAGATTCCGTTCCGCGCCAACGTCTGCGCCTGCAAGAAGCTCGGCGCGACGCACATGGTGAGCATCAGCGCTGTCGGATCGATGAAGGAGGCGATCGCGCCTGGCGACTTCGTGGTCGTGGACCAGTTCATCGACCTCACGAAACGCCGAGTGTCGACTTTCTTCGAGGACGGCCTGGTCGGGCACGTCGGCTTCGCGGATCCCATCTGCGGTGGGCTCGCGAGGGCTGCCGGAGCCGCCGCCCGGCGCGCCGGCGCGCGCGTGCACGACTCGGGGACGTACGTGTGCATCGAGGGACCGCAGTTCTCGACGCGCGCCGAGAGCAACCTGTACCGGTCGTGGGGCGTCTCGGTCATCGGGATGACGGCGATGCCCGAGGCGAAGCTCGCCCGCGAGGCAGAGATTCCGTTCGCGCTCCTCGCCCTCGCCACGGACTACGACTGCTGGCACTCGAGCGAAGAGGACGTGACCGTCGAGGTCGTGCAAGCCGTGCTGAAGGAGAACGTCGCGACGGCGCGCCGTACGATCGCCGAGCTCGCGCGTTCCCTCCCCGATCCGGCCGAGAGTGCCGCTCGCGGCGCGCTCGCCGCCGCCTTGATGACCTCGCGCGATCGCATTCCACCCGCCACGCTGGCGCGCCTCGACTGGCTCGTCGGCAAGTACCTGAATAGCTAGAGGTTCCCCGTGACGACCGGTTCCCCCCCCCTTCTCATCGTCGGCTCGCTGGCTTTCGACGACCTCGACATGCCGTCGGGCGAATACCGAAATGTGCTGGGAGGCTCGGCGACGTACTCGTCCGTCGCGGCTTCGCTGCTCACCCGTGGCGGCGTGCGCGTCGTCGGGGTGGTCGGGGCCGACTTCCCTGAGGCGCATCTGGCCGATCTCCGCGGCCGAGGCGTCGACACGGACGGCGTCGAGCGCGCGGACGGGAAGACCTTCCGCTGGCACGGTCGCTATTCGAGCGACCTGGCGAGCCGCACGACGCTGGACACGCAGCTCAACGTGTTCGCCCAGTTCTCGCCGAAGATTCCGGCCGCGTACCGCGACAGCCGCTTCGTCGTCCTCGGCAACATCCACCCCAAGCTGCAGCTCGAGGTGCTCGAGCAGATCCAGCGGCCGGAGCTCGTCGCGGCCGATACGATGAACTTCTGGATCGAGCGCGAGCCGGCGGCCCTGACGGCGGTGCTCAAGCGCATCGACCTGCTCGTGATCAACGACGAAGAGGTCCGGCAGCTCTCGGGGATTCACAACCTGGTCAAGGCCGCGGCGGACGTGCGGAAGCGCGGACCGAAGTCGCTGATCGTCAAGCGCGGGGAGTTCGGTGCTCTTCTGTTCGACGACACCGGTACGTTCTTCGTCCCGGCGTATCCCCTCGAGGAGATCGTCGATCCGACGGGGGCCGGCGATTCGTTCGCCGGAGGGCTCATCGGCTACCTCGCCGCGAGCCGCGATCGGTCGCCGTCGTCGCTGCGCCGGGGGCTCTTCTTCGCGGCGGCGCTGGGGAGCTTCTGCGTCGAGGGAATCGGCCCGGCGCGCCTTCTCGCCATCGGTCGATCGGAGCTCTCGGCGCGCATCGCGTCTTTCGCACGTCTCGTGGACCACGGCGGCAGCCTCGCACTGCCGGGCTGAGACATAAGCTCGCGCCGGGCGGCTGAGGGCTCGCGCTTGCCGAGACCCCAGCCGAAAGGACATGGATGAGGCACGGGCGTCGGCGCCCCGCCCAGCCGGACGCTTCGCCCTCTGCCGACACGGGCGCCGATTGACGACGTCTCCGTCGCGCCCCCCGAGGAGCCACCGCCGCTGCAAGTATCCGTTTTTGGCTAGGCTGCAAACCGTTTGCTGCGCGCCGCCCGCACGTGGGAGAGAAACGTGTGGCCGCGGGCCACCGCGGTTGTCTGGGAGGAGTGCATGCTTCGTCTGTCGACGCGTCCGGCTTTCTTCGTCTTGATGCTCGTGGTCCTCGCGTCGTGCAGCGGCGCCGGAGGCTGCAGCGGTTGCTCCGGATGTGGGATGACTCCCCTGTCCGCGGGCTTTCCTCAAGCTTCGATCATCTCGAACGCGGCATCGGTGCGCGTGACGCGCGCCGGGCTCGACTTCGTGTCGGCGAACCTGGGCTCCGTGGCGTCCAAGATCCTCGGGAACGGCGGCATGCTGACGTTCAACGTTCCGGACGCGTCGACGTCGTTCAGCCTCCTTCTTTTCAGCATCAGCATCGAGATCTGCAAGCCCCCGGTCAGTAGCCCGCAGTGCGTCGCGGACATCAACATCGCGAACGCGAAGCTCCACGTCGACGCCGTGGACATCCCGGGTATGGCCCAGCAGGGAATGCCGGTTAAGTCGGTCGGAGCCATCTCGATCAGCGGCACCGTCCCGGTGAAGGCCGACGACATCCCGGTCAACACGTCGCTCGGCTCCTTCGACATCGGCCTGGGCAACGGCGGCTGCAACGGCGGCACGCCGAACGTGACCTACGCGGACGTCCCGGTCCAGATCACGCTGCCCCTCGTCAGCGAGACGCTCTCGCCGCGGGATGGGTACACGAAGATCGACACCGACAACGCGACGATCACGCCCACGATCGACTCGAGCATCGTGCAGATCTGCGGCGGTGGCGTCCTCGGCACGGCGGTGAGTCTCTTCAAGGGCTTCGTGGTCGGTCAGATCACGACGCCGCTCACCAACACGCTGAAGTCGCAGCTCCAGACCCTGCTCTGCACGAAGCCCGACCCCACGATGACGCCCACCTGCCCGGTCGGCACGCAGCCGGACATGACGAACGCGAAGTGCGTCTTCACGTCGGACCCGAAGACGTGCGTCCCGACGCTCCTCGGTCTTCAGGGCCACATGGATCTCGGGAGCCTCGTCTCGAGGATCTCGCCGGGCACCAGCGGGGCGGTCGATCTCGTGCTCGCGGGCGGCGGCGACGGGAACCCTGCTCCGGGCTGCGGGGCGAACCAGACGTGGGATCCCACGAACGGGTGCCAGAAGGATTCGAACGCGCCGTACTCCGGACATACGCCGAACGGGATGACCCTCGGGATGCTCGGCGGGATGCTTCCGAACCCGCAGACGATGTGCGCGCCCATGGCGGTCAATCCGCTCCCCATGAACATCCCGGTTCCGGACGAGCTGACGCGGGACGGGGTGCAGCCGTGGCCGGCGGGGGACAACGGCCCGGACCTCGACTTCGCGCTCGCCGGGCGCTTCCTCAATTACGCCGCGACGAGCGCCTACAACTCGGGGCTCCTTTGCCTCGGGCTTTCCACCGATACGCTCGCGGCGTTGAGCACCGGATTGCTGAGCGCCCTCATCCCCTCGCTCAAGGACCTCACCTTCGAGCCGGGCAAGTCGTCGCGCCCTGCGTCGGTCGCGATCGTGACCCGCCCCCAGAAGCCGCCGACGATCGCCGTCGGGAACGGAACCGACATCGCGAAGGATCCCCTCCTCACGGTGACCCTGCCGAGCTTCGCGATCGACTTCTACGTGTGGAGCTACGACCGCTACGTCCGCGCTTTCACGTACACGGCGGATCTGACCATCCCCGTCAACCTGCAGACCGGGAAAGACCCCAAGACGAACCCGAACGGCGGCATCGTCCCGGTGCTCGGGAAGGTGTCCTCGGCGAACGACTCCGTCACGAACTCCGACCTGCTCTGGGAGGACCCGACGCAGGTCAGCGCGGCGCTGGCGTCGCTCTTGTCGGGCATCGTCGGGCAGTTCCTCGGAAACGGGATCTCGCCGATCAACCTGTCGAGCGCTCTGGCGAACTACGGCCTCAACCTGTCGATTCCGGCGAACGGATTCCGCAAGCTCACCAAGGGGACCGACGACTTCGTCGCGTTGTTCGCGGATCTCACGACCTCGACCGGCATGGTCGTTCCGCTCGATACGCAGGCCGAGCTGGTCCGCATGGAGGTTCATCCGGAGGCGCTGGCGCTCGACACGGCAGACGAATCCAAGTTCCCGAAGCTGCACGTCGCCCTCTCCTCGCCGCAGGACGACGGGCGCGGATCGGTCGAGTACACGTGGTGGATCGACGACCAGCCGCACGCCCCCTGGACGACGTCGCGCGACGTCGACGTCTCGGGGCAATACCTCTTTCTTCAGGGAAAGCACACGCTGTACGCGTCCGCGCGGCGGGTGGGGCAGCCTGCGTCCGAAGACGAGACGCCGGCGGCCGTTCCCTTCCTCGTGGACGTCCTCGCGCCCTACCTATGGCTCGACGCGAAGACCGACGGGAGCATCGCCGTCGACGCGTACGACTTCGTCAGCGAGGCCTCCGCGCTTCGGGCGCGCTCGCGCAGCACGGACCCGAACGGGGTCACGGGCGCGTGGAGCGAGTGGCAGCCTCTCTCGTCACTGTCCAGCGTGAATCCGGGTGCGGCCTCTTCGGTGACGGTGCAGGTCGTCGACGAAGCGGGGAACGTGGGGGAGACGACGCAGCTGATCCGCGGCCGGCCGGACCCGACGTTGCAGGCGGCTGCGTCCGCGTGCGGTTGCTCGACGCCGGGGTCCGACGGCTCTCGCGGCGGGTTGCTCGCTTCGCTCGCCGTGGTCGCCGCCCTGGGCGCGCTGGCCTCGCGCAGGGCGCGGCCCGGCTCGCGGAGGGGCGCGGCGCCGGGGCGGTTGCGCCTGTACGGCGTCGCGCTCGGGTCGCTGGGAGTCGTCGCCGCGGGCTCGCAGGGGTGCTCGTGCGGGAGCTCGTCGCAGAGTGCGTCCAAGACCAACTGCGGCGTCGACTGCAACCAGCCGTGCGGTCCGCCGAACCTGCCCGGCCTCATCGGCGCGTACACCTCCGTCGCGGTCGCCGGCGACGGTACGACGTGGGTCGCCGGATACAACGACGCGGACGTGACCAACTCGGTCCTCTACGGCGACCTCGTCGTGGGCAAATACGACAGCGGCAAGCAGCAGGTCGCGTGGCAGACGGTGGACGGGCTGCCCGCCCCGCAAACGGACGGGAGCTGCCCGCCGAACGCGGCGGACACCTGGCGCCACGGCGAGACCGATCCCGGCCCGGACGTCGGCCTGTGGACGAGCATCCAGCTCGACGCCTCGGGCAATCCAATGGTCAGCTACTACGACGCCACGAACGCAGCGTTGAAGTTCGCGAGCTCACCGGACGGCGGCGGCACGTGGCGCATCCACACGGTCATGCAGGCCGCGCAGAGCGACATCGGCCGCTACGCGAAGATGATCCTGGTAAGCGGCAACCCGACGATCGCCTTCCTCGTGGTCGAGCCGGGGTCCGGCGGATGGGCGCGCTCGCGCGTCGTTCTGGCCACCGCGAACGTCGCCGTTCCCGCGGGTCCGAGCGACTGGAGCTTCCAGGATACGGTGGTCGACGAGAACACGCCCTGCCGGGCCCAGTTCTGCGGCGTGGGCGACGTCTGCGTGCAATCGACGATGCTCTGCCAGACGCCCGTGACCGGGTGCATGCCGGCGGACTGCGGTGCCGGATCGAGCGGCATCGGCAGTACCCCGCAGGCGTGCGTGACCGTCCAGGGGATGCCGTCCTGCCAGGCCGTTCTCGACAGCACGCATATCGACTCGTACCCGGACACCGCGGGGGACTACGTGACGATCGCCGACGGGCCGCACGGGTTGGGCATCGTCGTATACGACAGAACGCGCGGCAACCTCGTCGGGGCCGCGAACCAGGGGGGGATGTGGACGGCGCAGATCCTCGACGGGCAGACGGGCGCGAACAACAGCCCGATGCGCGTCGACACGGGCGATGTGGGCATCGGCGCGTCGCTCGCCATCGCCGACAACGGCGACTGGCACGTGAGCTACGTGAACGGGTGGACCGAGTCGCTTCAATATCTGCTCGTCCCGGGGGGGGATCTCACCAAGCCTGGAAAGCCCGAGGTCGTCGACGACGGGCTCATGGTGAACGGTGTCGCCAACGCCGACGGGCAGCACATCGTGGGGGACGATTCGTCGATCGGCGTAGACTCTTCCGGCGCCGTCCGCATCGTCTACCAGGACGCGACCGCCGGCGATCTGCGCGAAGCCGTCGGGGCGCCTGGCGCTGGAAACGTGCATTCTTGGACGATCAAGGCGATCGAACAGCCCGGACGGTTCGCGGGCTTCTTTCCGCGGTACGTCGACCCGCTCCAGCAGGTCGCGAACTGGTTCCGCGCAACGGACCGTACGCAAACGCCGCCCGTGGTCACGGGCGACGTGGCGTTCGTGGCGCCTTGACCGGCGGCCCTACCGGGCTCCCCGGACGGGCGTCCTAGGCGACGGCCGCCTCGTCCTGCGCTACATCGGATACCCGCACCGCGGGGCCGCTCACGCGTTCGCGCTCGGTCGCGACGAGCTCCACGAGCTCGGTGCGCGTCGCGACGTCGAGGTCGAGCAGGGCGCGCATGTAGCCGTCGACGTACCCGTGCGCGCGGGCAATCCGCGCGTACGCCGTCCCCGCGGCCGACGCCGAGAGCACGTCTCGCAGCATCGTCCGCAGCTCAGCGACCACCTCAGCTTTCGAGCGCATCCCTTTCCTCCTCGATCGTTCGGACCCTTGCCTTAGACGAGGCCCCCCGGAGCGGCCAACTTTCCACCCTGCCCAGCGTCGCGAATAGGTGGCGCCCGCCCCGGCGTTCCGGTAGACGGGCACTGGGAGATGGAAGCCGACGCGGAGGATCTCGCCTACGACGCGCTGTCACAGCATCCGCGGATCACCGACATGGTCGCGGTTGCCCGATCGCTCATGGCGAAGGCTGTGGAGACCCGGACCTCCCAGCGCGACGCGGACGCCGTGGCCCGGCTCCTGGCCGAGCACCACCTGGAGCGCGCGGACGGCGCCACGCCGCGCGGAAACGTCGTCGAGGCGCTCGGTAGCGGCGCGGGCAACGCCTCGGAGCGCGCCCTGCTCTGCGCGCTCGCAGCGCATGTCGTCGCGAAGAACCCGCCGGAGAGCGCGGAGGACGAAGCACGCCTCGCGGGCGACCTCCTCTGGCTCGCGGCTCACACCCCGTTCGATGCAACCGGCCTCCTCGATCGCGCCCTCGGCGAGCGTGCGACCGTGCTCTGGGCCGCGGTGGCCGACCGCATCCAACGCATCGGCGATGGGCAGGGAGCGCCGCTCGACCGCGGCGCCGCGCTCGTCGGCGCCGTCGCGCTTCGTTCGTCGCGCTCCAAGGACGCGGCGAAGCACCTGGCGGCTCTGGCGGCGCGCGTGAGCGATCCGAAGGTCGCGGACGTCCTGGCCGGTGCCGGCTCCGCGGCCGAATCGCCGACGCCGGTCGTCGGCGAAATCGTACCCGCGCCGCGCGGCCCCGTGGCGACGGCGCTGCTCGCGGCCTCGGGCGTGCTCCTGGTCCTCCACGCCGCGCGCACCTTCGGGAGGATCGCCCTCGCCTATCGCCGGCCCGCGGAGATTCGCCTCTCGGAAGACGGAGGGCTCCGTGTCCACTGGCGAACCGAGGTGCTCGGGCGCAGCCTCGGCGATCGGGACATCCTCGTTCCGCGCAGCGGGCTCGCGCAGGCGACGCGCGAGGTCCGGTACCCGCGGCTGGCGCTTTACGCCGGTTTGCTCGCGCTGGCAGTCGGGAGCTACGCGGGCGTCTCCGCGTTCGTGGACGGCGTACGCGCGGCGTCGCCGTCGCTGCTCGGCGCGGGCCTGGTCATAGCCATCCTGGGGATTGCGGTCGATTTCGTGCTCTCGAGCGTCGTTCCGGGTACGCGGGCGCGCTGCTCGGTGGTGCTGATCCCCCGGCGCGGCAAGAGGCTCTGCGTGGGTGGCGTGGACATGCAAGCGGCCGACGCGATGCTGGCGCGTGTGGGCCACCGCTGAACCGAGAGCTCACTCCTTGCCGGTCCAGCGCTCGCCGATCACCGCACTCATTCTCCCGGCCGCCGCCCGCGCCTCGAATCGAACCGTGCGCGGAGAGTCGGCGGCGCACACGCGCACGCTCGCGGCGTGAGCCGATTCGGAGCGGTCCACCTCCTCGCCGTCGGCGCCGTCGAGCGCGCGCAGCTCGACGCCGAGCCCGTCGCCCTGGGCCCCCACCGACACGCGGGCGCATCGCCCCGGGCCGATGGTCTCGCTCCAGGACACGACCCGGGCCGCGTCCAGCGATTCGGCTCGCGTCGCGCCCTCCTTCCCGTCAAAAAGGAGGTCCGGGCCGAGCGCCGCGCGGGCCAGCATGCGCGACGCCGCCAGCGGGTGCGCGGAGAAGACCGGGGCTTTCCAGCGCTCCGGTCGCATCGTCACGGCGAACGGTCCCGGCCGACCGCGGGTCTCGAGGTCCAGCCTCACGGCTCCGTGCGCGCAGGCGAAGAGCGCCAGCGATGACGACGCTTCGCCGGAGGCGAGCAGCGCGCCGCCGTCGTCCCAGACGCGTGCCTCGATGTACGCGAGGGGAGCGCCGGCGACGACGTCGATCCGGCCGCACGCGCTGCCGAGCGCACGCAGGTCGAGCGGCACGGTCACGCGGCGGCCGAGCGCGAGAGACCCGCCCGTCGTCGCCACCGCCGGTTCGTAGCCGCGTTTCGCGAGCAGAGCGTTGCGCACGCCCTTGACCGTTTCGAGCGGCTGCGTCGCCGCTACCCAGGAGACCTCGGGCCGGTCGCTCAGGTCGTTGGCCACCTCGCCGCCCGCCCGCGCAAGGACGACCGCAGCACGACCGCGCCCCACGTGCGGCCGCACCGCCAGCGCGCCCGACATCGCAACGGGCGAGCACACCGTGAGCGTGCGGGCTCCCATCCCGTCCCGCGCCCGGCCGACGACGCGTCCTTCGCCGTCGAGAGCCTCGACGTCGAGCAGCGCGACCTCCTCGTCGGGCACGATGACCGCGTCGACGCATTGCTCCGCGTCGATGGGCAGCGAAACGACCGTCGGGACGCGCGCGTCCACGGAGACCGCGACCCGCTTGAACTCCTCCCAGTTGCCGCCGAGCGAAAGGCGGTGCACGCGCACGGCCTCGAGCAGGCCCGGCCACCCGTCCGCCGGGCCGGGCCCCTCGCCGAGCGCTCCTCGGGCGCCGAGCGCACGCCCCACGATGAGCGCGCGCTCCTTCATCACGAGCTGAGCTCCGACGACCACGAAGCCCTCGCCCTCCACGACGTGGCCGGCGACGTACACGCGATCGGGGTGGGGCGGACAGAGAAGAACCGTAGGGTGAACGTCTCGCCCCTCGTCCACGGCCAGCTGCGTGCCTTCGTCCGAGTAGATCGCCACGTCGACGTCGTTGATCGACGACGACCCGCGGGCGTAGCCGAGCACGCAGTCGTTCCGGGGGACGTCGACGAAGCCGCCGATCCATTCGTTCTCGACGGCTTCGCCGCTCCTGACCAGCGAAGGCGCGCCTGCGCCGAGCCGGGAAGCGCGGGCGGGAAGCTCGCCGAGGAGGACGCGCGGATCCAGCTCGCCCGGCGTCACGCGTGGAGCCGGCAGCTGCGAGGGCTCCGGCTTGGGGGGCGTCCCCCGGGTGAACAGACTGCACCCCGACCCAGCCACGGCGCACGCCAGCAGCGCAGACTCGACCCGCAGGTTGCCCGGGGACGGCGCGCCCGAGCCTCCGCGCCTCGTCACGGCTGCGCCTCCCACATACCGGACTGCAGGCGGTACAGCGCGAAGCCCCAGCCCAGGAGCGGCGATCCGCGCGCCTCGACCTCGGCCAGAGCCCGATCGCGTTCGCGGGCGCAGAACGCGACCGCGGCGCCGTCCTGGTCCACGCCTCGATCGTCCGCCGACGTCATCGCTCCGACGTGCACGCGGAGTCCGATGGCGCGAGCGGCCTCGTGGACGAGCGTCGTGACGGCCAGGTAACACGCGCCGGGATCGACCGAGAGCGGAATCGGCGTGATGCCCGACCCGCCCTGCGCCACGAAGATGGCGTCCTGCGGCAGCGAGACGACGTGGCGAGCCAGCAGGACGTGCGCGAGATGCCCCCTCGCATCGGCTCCCCAAATGCCGGGCAAGTGGTCGGGCAAAGGCCACGCGAAGTGCGCGACCAGGACGGGCGCGGTGGGCGGCGAGCCGGCGAAGACGACGGCGACCTGGGTGGCCTCCCCGACGCACGCCGCGAGCTGCGCGTCGGGCGCGTCGGTCCGGTCGCGCGCGAGGAGGCGGTCGCCTTCTTTCTCACGCATCTCGGCGTCGAGGTCCAGCTTGCCGCGCCGGCCGGGGTGGGCCGTTCGTGGATCGAGCGCGAAGAGCTCGAGGGTGTGGCAGCCCGCGCTGAGCGTCTGCTCCCCGGCGCCCGCGCCGTCGATCCCGGCGTGCCACGTCGTCCGGTTCGCGACCAGAGCGCCGTCGCGCTTGGCGCGGCTCTCGGCGGTCTCGGCGCGCTTCTCGGGGGTGGGCAGCGGGGGCAACGTCCCCGGCTCGGCGGCGGCCGCGATCGAACCGCCGGTGCGTTCCGGGAGAACCGTCCGCATAGGCGGCAGAGGCTTGGCCGAGCGCGCGACGATCGTCTCGAGCGCTCCTCGACCGGAGTCGGTGGCGACGACCAACCGGCGCGGCGGCGCGGCGTCCCCGCACTTCTCGATGGACACGGCGCCCGCCACGCTGGGGATTCGCGCGGGCTCGTCTTCGGACCCGTCGGCGAAGCGCACGTGGAAGCCGAGGCCGCGCGCGCCGAGGATCACGATCGTCGTGCACTCCCCGGCGGCCACGTCGGGGACGGCGATGACGATCGGGTGCTGATCGTCGCGGTCGTCCCCCAGAAACCGGGACTGGTCCACGACGACGGCCGCGCCGACCTGGCGCCACGCGTCCGCCAGGCGCTCCGCGGTCTCTCGCAGCTGCGCGCGGACCGTGCCGGCGGTCGTGAGCAGCGCGAGCGCGCACGCCGCCGCGCCCGAAGCCGGGCGCGGCCTCAAGAACCCTCGTCGATCTCCAGGGGGCTCTCGACGAACGAGCGCGAACCTGGCTCCCACACGAAAAGCTTGCGATCGTCGACCCCCTCGGAACGCACGCTCGTGACGAGGTACGCCAGATCCCACGGGGGCTCCCCTTGCCCCATCTTCGCGACCTCGGCGTCGGTCGGGGAGAAATAGGCGCCAGCGTCGAGGTGCGAGTGATAGAGGACCTTGACGGGACGTCCGTCGGCCTCTCCGCGGCGAATCGCGCCTTCGAATTTCATCGAGTCGATGTCGAAGTACATGCGGGCGGTGCGCGGGTATTGTTCGGGATCGAGGCGGTGCAGCGCGTTCGCGCGGTTGACCATGGGCACGACGCCGTCGATGCGCGGACCGTCGGACGCCGGACCGACGAGAAAGCCGCAGCTCTCCTCGTCCTTCGCGTAGCCGTGGCGGGCCTCCTCGTCGACGCGATCGAGCACGCTGCGCGACACGACGAGCTTGCCTTCCACCCATGGATGTTTCTTGGGGTCACGCATCTTTCACCAGCATAGCGGACCCGCCGCCTACCACACGTACCGGCGCTCCCATTTCATCGGAGCAAAGTACCGGTCCCCTCGGTCGCACACGATCGCGACGACGCAGCCGCCCCGGCCGCCCCGCTGCGCCTCCTCGGCGATCTGGAGCGCCGCGAACACGTTCGCGCCCGACGAATGCCCGACATGCAGCCCCTCCTCCCGCGCGAGTCGGTCGGCCATGTCCCAACCGTTTTCGGTGGACACCGGGAGGATGCGATCGGGCACCGTCGGATCGTAGATGGGGGGAACGAGGCTCGTCGCCAGGTGCTTCAGGCCCTCGAGACCGTGGAGCGCCTCGGCGGGTTCGATGGCGACGCACTGGACCGGTCGAGCGTGCTCTTTCAGCCGGCGCGTGCAGCCCATCATCGTCCCGGTCGTCCCCAGCCCCGCGACGAAGTGCGTGAGGCGATCCCCCAGCGCGTCGAGGATCTCGAGGGCGGTCCCGTCGTAATGCGCGCGCCAGTTGGACGGATTGGAGTACTGGTCGGGGTAGAAGTACCGCTCCGGCTCCTTCTCGACGATCTCGCGCGCGACCCGGATGGCGCCGTCGGAGCCCTCCATGGGGTCGCTGAAGACGACGTCCGTGCCGAAGCTCCGGACGATGTCCTTTCTGGCCTTGCTGACGTTCGACGGCATCACCAGACGGACGCCGATCCCGAGGGCGGCTCCGAACAGCGAATACGCCACGCCGGTGTTGCCGCTCGTGGAGTCGATGAGCGTCTTGGCGCGCGTGAGACGCCCATCGGCCAGCGCGTCGAGGATCATCCGCAGCGCCGGGCGGTCCTTGACGCTCCCGCCCGGGTTCGCGAACTCGAGCTTCGCCCACACTTCCACGTCGGGCACGTGCTTCGCGACGCGCCCCAGCCTTACGAGCGGCGTGTTGCCGACGGCATCGACGACCGATTCCAATCGCCGGGCTCTCATCGGCGCTCCGTGAGGGCCACGCGAACGGCTTCCAGCGCGCAGAGCGCGCCGGCCGCCACTTCGCGAGCGGCGGGATCGCGAAGATCGAACGCCTCGAGGGGGCGCACGGGGAGAGACGGCTCCACCTCGACGCCGGCGCCCGGGTCCAGCGCGTGCACGCACTCCGCGGACTCCCCATCGCGAAGGCGCACCCGGCCCACGCCGGCGCCAGCCAGGTAGAGCGCCGCGACCCGAGCCGGGATGCCCGCGAGGGGCACGTCGATTCGGGATGCCGCGAGCCGCGCCTGCCCTGCGGGGCCGACCTCGGCGAGCCGCATCTGCCGCTCGTGACGGCTCATCGGGCGCTCAACCGCCGGCGATGGCCGGGACGATGCTGATCTGGTCGCCGGCCTTCAGCGCGGTCTTGAGTCCGTCGAGGAAGCGTACGTCTTCCTCGCCGACGTAGATGTTCACGAAGCGGCGGACGCCCTTGTCGTCGAGGAGGCGCTCGCGAATGCCTGGGTGCCGACGCTCGAGGTCCTCGATGACGTCGCCCACCGTGTTGCCGGAGGCGCTGACTTCGTCGGCGCCGCCCGTCAGGGTTCGGAGGGGTGTGGGGATTCGGACGATGGTCTCCATTGGGTACGCTCCTTCTCTTCTTCTCAGCTCGCGCAGCCGGCGTCGTTGGCGGCGCATCGGGCGGCGCCAGTCGATTCGGGCGCGGCGTAGGCGTGGGCTTCGATGCTCCGGATTCGAGCCCGGCGGCCACAGAGTGCGCAATCGGCGCGGGCGCGGATGCCGCGCCTTCGAAACTCGCCGGTGCGGCCGTCGAACGTGACGAGCTGGCCTGCGGCAGCCGGTAGCTCGTCGAGAAGCGCGAGCGCGAGGTCCGCCTGCGCGGCCCCGATGAGTCCCACGACCGGCCCCATCACGCCGGCCTCGGCGCAGTTGGGCGCCCCATCCCGAGGAAGGTCTTCGAAGAGGCACCGGTAGCACGGCGCTCCTCCCCTACCGACGGCGAGCGCCGTGCCGATCCACCGAACCGCCGACGCGTGGACCACCGGGACCCCGGCGAGGGCGCAGGCGTCTGCGGCGAGGAACTTCGTCGCGAAGTTGTCGCTGCCTTCGAGCACGACGTCGTACTGGCCGACGAGATCCACCGCGCCTCCCGGCAGCAGGCGGCCTTCGTGGACGCGCGTGTCGACCTCGGGCGCCCACTCGCGAAGGGCGCGGGCGGCGCACGCGAGCTTGGAGGAGCCCACGTCGGCGTCGCGAAAGAGGATCTGCCGGTGCAGATTCGAGCGCTCGACGACGTCGTCGTCGCACAGGCCGAGCGTGCCCACCCCGGCGCGCGCCAGGGCGATCGCCGCCGGGCACCCCAGGCCTCCCACGCCGACGAGCAACGCGCGCCGACGCGCTCTCGACGGGGAGCTCATCGGGTCGCCTCCCGGAAGTATTCCTCGAGGCTGAAGTATCGCTCTCCCGTATCCGGCATGACGGTCACGACGTTCTTGCCTTCGCCGAGCTCGCGGGCCACCTGCAGGGCCGCGAACACCGCGGCTCCCGCGCTGATCCCGACGAGCAGGCCCTCGCGGTGCGCGAGCTCCCGCTTCGTGCGCCATGCGTCTGCGTCGCGGACCGTGCGCACCTCGTCGACCACCGAGGGGTCGTAGTTCTTGGGGACGAATCCGGCGGCGAGGCCCTGGATCTTCGTCGGACCGCGCTCGCCGCGCGAGATCGTGGCGCAGGCGTCCGGCTCGACGGCCACGATGCGAGGCGCGGGCGACCCCTCGCGGCGCAGGACCGCCCCGACTCCGCTGATGGTCCCGCCCGTGCCGACCCCCGCCACGAACGCGTCCACCGACAGCGGCACCATCGCGTCGAGAATCTCGCGGGCCGTGGTCTCGGCGTGCGCGCGCGGGTTGGAGGGGTTGTCGAACTGCTGGGGGACTGTCTCTTATACACATCTGACGCTGCCGACGATCTTACGCGTG
>CALKVG010000693.1 GCA_937998045.1 uncultured Myxococcales bacterium | reverse complement strand
GCCCTCGCCGGCGAGGGCCGCCTGCAAATCTGCCTCGGGGAGGGGGACGTTGGCCATCGCCGGGATGCCGCGGATCTCCGGCGGCAGATCGCTCGCGCGCAGCGACTGCGTATCGCAGAAGAGCACCGCGCGTTCGATGACGTTCTCGAGCTCGCGGATATTGCCGGGCCACGGATACTGCACGAGCAGGTCCATCGCCTCCGCCTCGGCGCCCTCGACCTTCTTCCGCAAGCGCTCGTTGAACTTCGCGAGAAAGTGCTCGACGAGCAGGGGGATGTCGCTCGTGCGCTCGCGGAGCGCGGGGAGGCGAATCGGAACGACGTTCAGGCGATAGAACAGGTCCTCGCGGAACGAGCCGGTCGCGATGAGTCGCTTCAGATCGCGGTTGGTCGCAGCCACGAGGCGTACGTCGACGCGGATCGTCTTGATGCCGCCCACGCGCTCGAACTCGCTCTCCTGAAGGGCGCGCAGGAGCTTCACTTGCATCTCGATGGGGATCTCGCCGATCTCGTCGAGGAAGAGCGTCCCGCCGTTCGCCAGCTCGAAGCGGCCGGGCTTGCTCGTCACCGCGCCGGTGAACGCGCCGCGCTCGTAGCCGAAAAGCTCGCTCTCGATGAGCTCCTTGGGGATGGCCGCGCAGTTGACCTTGATGAAGGGCTTGTCCTTGCGGTTCGAGTGTTCGTGCAGCGCGCGCGCGACGAGCTCTTTGCCGGTGCCGCTCTCGCCGGTGATGAGCACCGTCGTGGGCGTGTCGGCGACGCGCTCGAGGATGGCGTAAAGGTCGGTGATGCCGGGCGAGCTCCCGATGATCCCGAAGCGCGCGCCGCGCGCGGCGGGGGCGGGAGTGGCGTCGGCTCCGCGCAGCTCACGCGTGCGCAGCGCCTTCGCGACGATCTGGCGCACCTCGTCCTTGTCGAACGGCTTGGTCACGAAATCGAACGCGCCGCTCTTCAGGGCCTCGACCGCGGTGTCGATCGTGCCGTGAGCTGTGATGACGACGATGGGGAGCTCCGGGTCCTCCTCGAGCGCCTTCTTGAGGAGCGTCATCCCGTCGACCTTGGGCATCTTGAGGTCGGTGACGACCAGGTCGATGTGATGCTCGCGGAGCTGCTGGAGCCCCCGCTCACCGTCCTCGGCCGTCAGGACGTCGTACCCGTCGCGCGTCAGCTGCGCCGACAGGATCTTCCGCAGGTTGGGCTCATCGTCGACGATGAGCACCTGCTTTCGCTCGGGGAGCATGGGCTCCCGCTAGTTTACCTTGTGCTATCCGATGCGGTCGCCGAGAAACTTCTCGAGCTCGACAATCGCCTTCGTGAACCCGGCGATGCCCTCCTCCAGTTTGTCGCTGGCCATCCGGTCGGCTGCGTGAGCCTTGCGGAACGAGGCCTCGTCGACCGGGAAGCGCTCGACGGCCGCGGCGCGCGCTCGGGCGGGGTCGAGCTTGCGCGGCAGCTCGCCAGTCGTCTTCGAGAGCTGGTCGAGGAGGGGAGGTGCAATCGTGAGCAGGTCGCAGCCGGCGAGCTCGGTGATCTCACCGACGTTGCGGAAGCTCGCGCCCATGACCTCGGTCTTGTGGCCGAAGTGTTTGAAGTAGTCGTAGATGCGCGTCACCGACACGACACCGGGATCCTCGCTCGGCGGGAACTCCGCCCGGCCCGTGGACTTCTTGTACCAGTCGAGGATGCGCCCGACGAACGGGGAGACGAGCGTGACTCCCGCTTCCGCGCAGGCGACCGCCTGATGTATGCCGAAGAGGAGGGTCAGGTTGCAGTGGATGCCCTCCTTCTCGAGCACCTCGGCCGCGCGGATGCCCTCCCACGTCGACGCGATCTTGATGAGGACCCGCTGCTTCGACACGCCGGCGGCCTCGTACTCGCCGATGAGCAGGCGGGCCTTCTGGATGGTGGCCTGCGTGTCGAGCGAAAGCCGAGCGTCGACCTCCGTGGACACGCGGCCGGAGACGATCTGGAGAATGCGCAGCCCGAACTCGACGCTCAGGCGGTCGATCGCGTGGCGGACGACCGCGTCTTTTCCGGAGCCGCCCGCCTGCTTCTTGGCCCAGACGAGGGCGTCGTCGACGACGGGTGCGTACTCGGGCATCTGCGCGGCCGCCATGATGAGCGACGGGTTGGTCGTCGCGTCCCGCGGCTTGAACTTGCGGATCGCGTTGATGTCGCCTGTATCGGCGACGATGACAGTCATCTGGGAGAGCTGTTCGAGGAACGACGCCGGCATGGTGAGGGGAGCATAAAATCACAACGCCGCGCGCGCCAGCATCGCCCGCGCGGCCGATCGGGCCCGGTCTCGCGCGCGCGGCACGTCGATCCGCAAATGTTCGCCATTTTTGACGATCAGGGCACCGTCGACGAGCACATGCCGGACGTCCCGCGCGGTGCACGCGTACACGAGCCGCGAGAAGACGTCTCCCCCGGGCTCTGAATGGACGCCGTCGAGTCGCACGACCGCGAGGTCGGCGCGCTTGCCCGGTTCGATCGAGCCGATGACGCCGTCCAGCCCGAGAGCGCGTGCGCCGTCGGTCGTCGCGAGGCGCAGCGCGCGCCGAGCGGGCAAGGAGGTCACTCCCGACCGCACCTTCGCGAGAAGGGCGGCGTGGCGTAGCTCCACCCACGGGTCGAGGTTGTTGTTGCAGGGCGCGCCGTCGGCCCCGAGCGCGAGCACGACGCCGGCGCGATCGAGCTCGGCGATCGGAGCGATCCCCGACCCGAGCTTCAGGTTGGCGCTCGGGCAGTGCACGACGCGCGTCCCTTCCCGGGCGAGCTCCTCTCCCTCCTCGCG
>CALKVG010000692.1 GCA_937998045.1 uncultured Myxococcales bacterium | reverse complement strand
CACGCGTAAGATCGTCGGCAGCGTCAGATGTGTATAAGAGACAGCCCTTCGCGCGGGCGGTGCGCACCCAGTCCTCGCGCAGGATCACCGTCAGCTCGTCGCGCACGAGGCGCGTGTAGTAGGCCGCTCCGTAGATCCCGAGCGTGAGAGCCGGCAGGACGAGGCAGCGCGCGTGCTCGTAAAGCGTCCTTCCGAAGCCATCGAGCGGCAGAACGCGCAGGTCGTACGCGAGGACGTACTGAAGGGCCAGCGCGATGAGGAACGTAGGGGCGCTGATGCCGAGCAAGCTGGCGCCGACCACCGCTCGGTCCAGGAACGTGTTGCGCCGGAGGGCCGCCACCACGCCGGTGCCGAGGCCGAAGAGCAGCTGCAGCGCGACGCCGGCCAGCGCGAGCGCGAACGTGCGGGGAAGCCGCGTGAGCACGAGATCGAGCACCGGTTGGCGGAGCTGGTAGCTCTTGCCGAGGTCTGCGTGCAGCGCCGAGCCTCCGAGCGGCAAGACGACCGAGCAGCTCCCGTGGGCGGGATCGCCGGCGATCTCGCGCGGCCCCAAGTGCAGCAGCCGCCTCCAGAAGAGGGCGTATTGAACGATGGGGGGCCGGTCCAGCCCGAGCTGCGTTCGCAGGCGGGCGACGTCCGCGGGCCGAGCCTGGGCTCCGGCGACCATTCGCGCAGGATCGCCGGGGATGAGGTTGTTGATCGCGAACGCGATCGACACGACGGCCCAAACGACGAAAAGCCCCCAAACGATCCGGCGCACGACGCTCACCAGAGTCCCCCGAAGAGGGCGTGGACGCGTGAACCCACTCCGCGGTCGAGCCATATCTCTCGCGCCAGCAAGCGCTCGACGGGGTGGACCGCGAGGCCACGCACGTACGGCTGGTGCACGTCGAAGTCGTGCTGGCCGTAGGTGAACGCCCACGGCGCCTCGTCGCAGACGATGCCGTTCGCCTCGCGGTAGAGGGCGTAACGCGCGGCCGTGTGCTCGGTGAGGCGCGCGTTCGCGACGAGCGCGTCGTAGCGCGGGTTCGAGTAGAACGCGGTGTTGTTGGTCGACTCGGACCCGATCGAGCCCGTCGTGAAGAGCGGCTCGAAGAAGGTGCTCGGGTCCAGGTAGTCCATCGTCCAGCCCTGCGCCGACATGGCCGAACGCCCGGGTTGCTGGGTGATCGCCTGGTATGCGGGCCAGCTCACGAGGCGGAGCGACAGGCGCAGCCCGATCTTCGCGAGCATCTGCTGCAGAAGCTGGGACGTCATCACCGAGACCGAGTAGTCCGTGACGACGTAGTCGATGGGCTGCGGCCACCCGCCCGCGCCGGTCGTCGGGTCGTAGGGATACCCGGCCCGCTTCATGTGCTCGAGAGCGGCGGCGTAATCGTAGCGCTGCCCTTCCAGCGAGGGATCGTAACCGGGGACGCTGCGCGGCAGGAGCTCCGTCAGCGGCGACATGTTGGCGGGCCTTATCAGCGAATACTGCGAGCGATCGATCGCCGCTGCGACCGCGCGCCGCACTTCGACGTTGTCGAAGGGGGGGATGCGCGTGTTCATCGATTCCCCCCAGACGATCGTGTCCGCCTGGACGATGCCGAATGCTTTCCAGCGGGGGTCCGCCTGGAAGCGCGCCGTATCGGCTTGCGTAGGCGACTGCAGGACGTCGAGGTCGCCGTCTTCGAAGCGGAATCGCTGGGAGAGGAGGGGCTGATTGAAGGTCCACTCGATCGCGTCGAGATAAGGCAGGCCGGGGCGAAAGTAGCCTTCGTGCCGCACGAGGCGGAGGGCGTTTCCCCGGCTCCAGCCTCCCGGAAGGATGCGGAAGGGACCCGCACCACAGGGGAGCCAGGTGTCGACGTAGCGATCGCCCGCCGTCCTGCAGACCGGCCTCAGGGTCGTCATCGTCAAGAGGGAGAGGAAGGCCGCGTCGGGGTGACCGAGGTGGAACGTCACGACGTAGCGGCCCTCGACGACGACCCCCGAGAGGTGTGCAGCCTTGTTCGAGACGAAGTCCTCGTAGCCGGCAATATCCGCGAAGTAGCTGGCCAACGTGCTGGGCGCGCTCGGGTGGAGCGCGCGCTCGACCGACCGCTTGACGTCGTCGGCGGTGAGCTCCTCGCCGTCTTGCATACGCACGCCCTGGCGAAGCACGAAACGGTACGTGCGTCCGCCGTCTTCCGCATCGAAGTGGTCGGCGAGGTCCGGCACGACGTGCCCGCGGGCGTCGTACTCGACGAGGCCCGCGAAGATTTCGTGCGCCACCTGCTGCGCGAGTCCGTCGCTCGGTCCGGCGGGGTCGAGGTTGCGAACGTCGGTATACGAGGCCATGCGCAGCGTGCCGCCCCGCACCGGTGCAGCGTCGGCCGGGTGCGCGGCAGCCAGGGGCGCCGCGAGCGGCTGCCCGCACGCGAGCGGCCCCGCCACGAGCGCGAGGGCAACCGCCGAGAGCGCGGGACTCAGCTCACCCATCGTGGGGATCGAGCGCATCGCGCAGTCCTTCGCCGAGCATGTTGAAGCCCCACACGGCCAGAAGAATCGCCGTTCCCGGCGCGGCCACCAGCCACGGGGCCGCGATCACGTAGTCCTGTCCTTCGAAGAGCATCCGGCCCCAGGTCGGCGTCGGGGGCGCGATCCCTGCACCGAGATAGGAGAGGACGCTGTCGGCGACGATCATCTGCGCGACCAGAACGGTCGCGCTGACGACGAGCGGTCCGGCGATGTTGGGGAGGATGTGCTTTCGAAGGAGGCTCGGCGTCGACTGCCCCAGCGCGCGAGACGCGACGACGTACTCGAGCGACCGAACCTGGAGGGTCTTGGCGCGGAGCACCCGGGCGATCCCCAGCCATCCGGTCGCTCCGAGCGTCACGAAGATCGTCACGGCGGAGGTGTGCTGAAGGGCCGCCCCGATCGACATGACGAGCAGCAGGAACGGGAAGGCCAGGAGGACGTCGACGAAGCGCATGAGGATACCGTCAAGGTCGAGGGCGATCGCCGGCGAGCGCCGCACCAGCGCACAGAGAGTGCCGGCGAGGATCGAGAGCAACGCGACGAGCGGCCTCCCCATCGCGAGCGCGGCGAGCGCGGCCGCGGCCCCAGCCGAGGCGGCCCACGGAACGCGCACGCGCCGACCCTCGTAGTAGCCGGCGACGATGCCGGTCACGGCTCCGATCGCGGTCGCCAGGAGAGTCGCTGCGACCGCGATGGCGAGCGACAGTCGCCCGGCGTAGGCCAGGCGCGCCAGGACATCGCGGAACAGGCGGTCTGCGCCGAGGGGGAAAGCCTTGCCGGGGCCGACGGGCAGGAGGTCGCGCGAGATGCCTGCGGCGAAGTCGCTCTCGAACGGGTCGTGACGCGCCAGGAGCGGCCCGACCAGCGCGAAGGTCACGAGAACGCCGACGATCGTTGCGCCCGCGACCGCCGAGCGGTTCCTCGCGAACCGCGCACGCGCGCGCGGATCGAGCACCACTACTCCTTGCGGCCGCCCGCGAGGAAGCTCGCGACCGTCTTCGCGAAGGCCTCGGGGCACTCTTCGGCAGGCGAGGGCCCGCAATCGAAGACCTCGAACCGAGCGCCCCCGAGCTCGCGCGCCAGCCTTCTCCCCTGCTCGACCGGCAGCGACCGGTTGGCGCGACCCCAGGTGACGAGCGCGGGCGCGCTCACGCGCGGTACGCTTGCGGTCAGGGGTCGCGTGTCGAGCATCGCGAGCATCGTAGCGTACGCGGCCTCGCGAGCTGCAGGCGCGTCGAACATCTCGAAGAGGCGGTCCACTCGCCGCGATGCAGCGCCGTTCTCGCCGCGCGCCTGCGGCAGGAACCGGCTCCGGAAGAGGGTGCGCCCGTAGAGCTGCTTGAACAGCAGCGGGCCAAGCACGGGTACGCCGGCGATGCGGGACAGGGGGTCGGGCCGCGGGGGATAGACGAGCGGGTTGACGAGGACGAGCTTCTCGACCAGGTGCGCGTGCGCCGCGGCCAGCGTGATCGCGACCGCTCCGCCCATGCCGTGGCCGCACAGCGAGATGCGACCGAGGCCCAGCGCCGCCGCCAGGTCGACCAGCGACTCGGAGAAGCCCTCGAAGTCGTAGCGATAGCGGCTGGGTGGCGGTTTCTCGCTCTCGCCGAATCCCGGCAGGTCGGGCACGATGACGCGGAATCGCACCGCGAGCCGCGGCAAGACGTCCTCCCAGGCAACCCGGCTCGCGAGGTAGTCGTGCAGGAGGAGGAGGGGAGGGCCGGCACCCGCCTCGACGAAGCGGATGCGCGCGCCGCGGGCGGCGACGTCGCGGACGACCGGCTGGTACGGCGCGGGTTCCGCTTGCGCCATCGTGGGGCTCGGGACCGTGGCCGGACCCGGATCGGCACCGGGGGGTGGGTTGCGGCGATCCGGCATCATGACGCGGCGAGGACCGCGTGCAAGATAGGCCGCCGCCGCCTGTCGCGGCAAGCGAAGCGGCCTCGCGCGCGACGCAACCTCGTCCCCGCTCACGCCGAGGGGGAGGGCGTGAAGCCGATCCATCGACGGGAACCTGCCGCCATGCCACGCGTCCTCGTGCACGGGCAGGTGAACTACCACCTTTTGCGCCGACTCGGCGGCGGAGCCATGGGCGACGTGTACAGCGCGCGGGCGGTCGGCGGCGGGGTCGAGCGCTGGGTGTGCATCAAACGGCTGGCGGGCACGCTGGAGCCCGACGACGCCGCCCTTCTCCGTGAAGAAGCGCGAATCCTCGCGAGCGTCCGCCACGCCAACGTCCTCGCGCTGCTCGCGGTCGGCGAAGAGCCCGAGGGTGAGCCCTTTCTCGTCCTTGAGCTCGTCGACGGCATGGATCTCAAGAGGCTCTGTATGGTCCTGCCCGCCGGCGATCGGCTGCCGGAGATGATCGCCGTACACATCTCGTGCGCGATCTTGCGGGCGCTGGGCGCCGTGCAGCGGTGCCTGCCCGGCCTCGTGCACCGGGACGTGACCCCGCACAACGTCCTCGTCTCGACACACGGCGAGGTGAAGCTCGGCGACTTCGGTATCGCGCTGGCCCGAGATCGCGCGCGCTGGACGCAGCCGCTCTTCGTCAAAGGAAAGGTCGGCTACATGTCGCCCGAGCAGATCCTCGGAGCCGACATCGACGGGAGGAGCGACCTCTTCGCGGTCGGCGTCATCCTGTACGAGCTCCTCGCGGGCGAACGTCCGTGGGGACCGCTGAGAGGGGTCCGCGAGCTGCGGGCCGTCGTCGACGAACCGGCACGCCCGCTGCCGCGCCGGCGCAACCGCGCCGAGCGCGCCCTGGCCGGGGTCGTCGATCGGCTGCTCGCCCGTCGCCCCGAGGACCGGTACGCCACGCCCGAGGACGCGCTGCGCGCGCTCGCGCCGTTCGGCGCCGGAGAACTCGGCTCGCTGCGCCTCGGTGCCCTCGTCGCTGCGATCGAAGGTCGGCGCGAGGACGGATGACATTTGCTGTCATAGCGATGATCTAACCACGCGAAACGAGTTCCATAATGGAAAAGCACAAAAAAAAGGGAAACGATGGATTGACCACGATCTTTCGAGTGGCTTAAGGTGCAATCGAATCGAGCGATGGTGGTGGCTCCGTCACCACGGTCGCTCGCAGCAGTCGAAGCAGCGTTCTTCCTTCAGAGGCGACGGCGCTCCGGCCGCTCATTTGCGGTCACCCGCTGACGGGCGAGAAGCGCGTCGCTGCAAACGCCGCAGGCCTGGCCTCGGGACCCTCGCGCGCGAGCGCGTGCGAGGAAAGGGTGGGCGTGTCTGTGGCAACGCCGTCGCGCGGTCGGAGACCCGTCGCGAACGGCGTGGAGGATCGAGGGCGGGATTGCGTGTGGGTTCGTGGCGGCGCGCCCCGAGCCCGGCAGGACTGGTTTGTCCGCGACGCACCGGGAGGAGCCGAGCATGGACCCGATGGATGACGAGAAGCACGTAGGGGCTGTCGAGGCGAGCACGGGCGAGCCGCAGATCGAGGGCGCGCTCGCGGTTCAAGCCGAGGTGCCCGGACCGTCGGTGACGCGGGAGCAGCGGCGCTCGCGGCGAAAGCGCGCGATCCGCGCGAAGACGATCAGCGTCAAGCGCATGACCAAGCGCGAGCTGGAGCTCGGCAGGCTCCTTTACCCCGAAGTCGACGAGAACGAGCGCCCGAGGGTGCGCTCCGAGTGCGCCGACGCGCCGCGCCCGTGCCCGTTCGTCTCGTGTCAGCACCACCTTTACCTCGACGTCTCGGCCCGCACCGGCGCCATCAAGCTGAACTTCCCGGATCTCGAGGTCTGGGACATGTCCGAGACCTGCGCGCTCGACGTCGCCGATCGCGGGGGTACGACCCTCGAGGAGGTCGGCGCGATCATGAACCTCACGCGCGAGCGGATCCGCCAGGTCGAGGTCAAGGGCCTGGCCAAGCTGGCCGCGCTGCGCGACATGACGGTCCTCCGCGACTACGTCGACGGTGGGCCCGTGGGCAAGCGCCGCCTGCCGGTCCTCGGCGACGACGAGGACGCCGTCGAGGAAGTCGACGACGAGATCGACGTGGAAGACTGCGAGGAGGCGGAGGCCGAGGCCGAGACCGAGACCAGCGTCGACGCCGACCTCGACGTCGACAGCCTGGGCTCCTCGGAGTTCGTCCAGCTCGACGCCGAGTGAGCTCCTTGCGCGGCTGAAGCGCAGGGAACGCATGCCGGCGGTGGCGACGATTGACCGCTCGGGGCGGTCAGGCTACGCGCCGCCCATGCCCATCCGAACCGCCCTGATCTCTGTCTCCGACAAGTCCGGCCTCACGCCCTTCGCGCGCTCGCTCGCCGAACGCGGTGTCCGCATCCTCTCGAGCGGGGGGACGGCGAAGTCGCTGGCCGCCGAGGGAATAGCGGTCGAGACGGTCGAGAGCTACACGGGGTCGCCGGAGGTCATGGACGGCCGGGTGAAGACGCTGCACCCCCGGGTGCACGGCGGCATTCTCTCGCGCGGCGAGCGGGACGCCGGGGATCTGGCACGCCTCGGCGCGCAGGAGATCGACCTGGTGGTCGTCAACCTGTATCCGTTCGAGCGAGTGGCGGCCGACCGATCGTCCACCCACGAGCACATCGTGGAGAACATCGACATCGGGGGGCCCTCGATGGTGCGCTCCGCAGCGAAGAACCACGCCCGCGTCACGATCGTCTGCGACCCGGCGGATTATCCGCGCGTGCTCGAGGAGATCGCCCGGTCCGGCGGCACGACCCCGGAGACTCGCGCGGAGCTCGCGGCGAAGGCGTTCGCCCACACGGCCGCGTACGACGCCGCCATCAGCGGGTATCTGTCTTCGCGCGACGCGGCCGGGGTCCGGACGCGCTTTCCGCGTTACCTCACGCTACCGTTCGAGCGCGCCTACGGGCTGCGGTACGGGGAGAATCCCCACCAGGCCGGTGCCTTTTACGTCGAACGCGACGCTCCCGTCGGATCCGTCGCGCGCGCCGAGAGCCTCGGCGCCGGCGGCAAGGAGCTGAGCTTCAACAACCTGGTGGACGTCGACGCAGCGCTCGACGCCGTTCGCGAGTTCGACCGACCCGCGGCCGTCGTCGTCAAGCACACCAACGCCTGCGGCGTGGCGGTCGCCGGCACCCTGGCCGAGGCGTACCGCGCCGCGCGCGAGGCCGACGCGCTCAGCGCCTTCGGCGGCATCGTCGCCCTCAACCGCGGAGTCGACGAGGACACGGCGCGCGTCCTGGCGGAGACGTTCGTCGAGTGCATCGTGGCGCCTTCGTTCGTCCCGGAGGCCCTCGAGATCCTGCGCGCGAAGAAGAACCTGCGCTTGCTGGCGACCGGCGCGTGGCTCCCCGCCCACCACGAGGCCCTCACGCACAAGCGGGTCGGGGGAGGGATCGTCGTCCAGGAGCGGGATGCCACCGGTCCGGGAGAGGTGCTGCGCGGCAAGGTCGTCACCAAGCGCCTCCCCACGGAAGAGCAGCTCGAGAGCCTTGAGTTTGCCTGGCGAGTCTGCAAGCACGTCAAGTCGAACGCGATCGTCCTGGCGCGCGGCGCCGTCACCGTCGGCGTGGGGGCGGGCCAGATGTCGCGCGTGGTGTCGGTGCAGATCGCCTGCGAGAAGGCCGGAGAAAGGGCTCGTGGCAGCGTCCTCGCCTCCGATGCGTTCTTTCCTTTCCCCGACAGCATCGAAGCCGCCGCGCGCGCCGGGGTCACGGCCGTGGCGCAACCAGGGGGAAGCGTGAAGGACGTCGACGTCGTCGCCGCGGCCGATTCGCTGGGCATCGCGATGGTGATGACCAACGTGAGGCACTTCCGGCACTGAATCGGTGGCGGCTCCGACTTCGCCAGGCGATTGTCGGCGCTTCCGTTTCTCACCCGGTAGCAGCTCGAGAAGCGCACGTTTGTTGGCCCTCGCTGTGCCCATGTGGCTAGTGAGGACAACGACATGAGCGCGATGACGGAGACGTGCAGCGTCTGCGGGAAGCGGTTCGACGTGCAGTTCCGCTACCAGATGGAGGAACGCGACGGCGGGTTCGCGTTCTTCTGTTCGCACGAGTGCCACGGCAAAGTCGTGAGCGGCGAGGTCACCGGGGGTGCCACCTGCGCCGCCTGCCAGAAGCGGTTCTGCGTTGAGCTCGTGTCCCAGGTCGTGCGCGTGCGGGGTGAGCTGCGTCACGCCTGCTCGGACGAGTGCCGGCAACAGGTGCTGGCGGAGGCCGCGGGGGCCCGCCTGGGTGCGGCCATCGCGCCGTCGCCGCCGCCTCGGAGCACCGCGATCTCGCCTGCGCAGGCGGGGTGCGCGCGACGATCGATCCATGCCCCTTCGCGCCTGGCGATCTTCAACCACAAGGGCGGCACGGGGAAGACGACGACCTCCGTCAGCATCGCCGCGGGCCTCGCCGCGCGCGGCCTGCGCGTCCTCCTCGTCGACACCGACTCGCAGGGCAACGTCGGCGTCTCGCTCGCCGTCAAAGCGGAGAAGACCCTCTATCACGTGCTCGTCATGGGCGTTCGACCGGCGGACGCCGCCGTTCGCGTGCGCCCGAACCTCGACGTCATCGTCTCCAACGAGACGCTCGCGGCGGCGGAGCTCTACCTCGCCGGCCGCCAGAACCGCGACCGCATCCTCCGCGAGCGCCTCGCGTCGACCTTCGACGACTACGACGTCGTGATGCTCGACTGCTCGCCGTCGCTCTCGCTCATGAACCAGAACGCGCTCGTCGTGGCCGACGGGATCGTCGTCCCGGTCGCGTGCGATTTTCTCTCGCTCGTGGGCGTCCGCCAGGTGATCCGGACCGTGAAGAACGTCAACTCGCTCCTGCACCACCCGGTGACCATCCACGGCGTCCTGCCGACCTTCTACGACGCTCGCGCGCGCATCTGCCGCGACGCGATCGACGCTCTCAAGGAGCACTTCGGCGATCGCGTCATGCCCCCTATCCGGCAGGCGACGCGCATCAAGGAGGCCCCCGCGCAGGGGAAGACCATCTTCGAGCTCGCGCCGGACTCGCCGCCGGCGCAGGACTACGCGGCCGTCGTCGACGTGCTCGT
>CALKVG010000691.1 GCA_937998045.1 uncultured Myxococcales bacterium | reverse complement strand
CGCGCGCGCGGGCGGAGCGAGGGATCGTCGTTCGAAAAAGGCCTGCGCGCGCGAGCGAAGCGAGAGTCCGGCGAGAACGGAACGTGCGGATCTTCGCCAAGTTGGCAAGCTCGACCCCTCCACGCTCGAGACGGCGCGCCAACGCGGCAAGGGCGCGCTGCCCCGTAAGGTCGCGCTGTCCTCGGGGCCCCCTGTCCCATCGCACATCTCCCCCTGCGGCCTGCGGCGGCGGATGGACCGGCTCCCATTGCGAACCTCGCCGAGGACCCCCGCTCTTTCGCGACTCGGGGTGAATGATATGGTTGTCCTGGTAGGAGCTTGCGCCCACCGTCTCGAGAACGAGGAACCCCGATGGCAGAGACCCGCCTGACCTCCATGACCGAACGCATCGCCGCGATGCAGGACTTCAAACTGTATCGCGAGCTGCACTGGGAAGGCAGCTTCGAGGAGTACCTCGGAATCGTGCGGGAAAAGCCGCAGGTCACGCGCAACGCGTACCAGCGGCTTTACGACATGATCATCAGCTACGGGACCGAGGAGTACATCGACAACAAAAAGAAGCTCGTTCGCTACAACTTCTTCAAGGACGAGCAGAACTCCGGCGGCAACGCCATCTTCGGCCTCGACATCCCGCTGATGCGCCTGGTGCACGTGCTCAAGGCCGCCGCCGAGGGGTACGGGCCGGAGAAGCGCGTCATCCTCCTGCACGGTCCGGTCGGTTCGTCGAAGAGCACGATCGCGCGCCTCCTCAAGCAAGGCGCCGAGCAGTACTCGCGCTCGCCGGACGGCGCGCTCTACACCTTCGAATGGGTGGGGCTGGCGGGCACGGGCATCAACAGCACCGGCAACGGCGTCGAAGTGGATCGCTTTCCCAGCCCGATGAACGAGGAGCCGCTCCGCATTATCCCGCCGGACTGGCGCGCGAAGGCGATCGAGCAGCTCGGCCTCTCGAACGACAAGTTCAAGGTCCGCGTCGACGGCGACCTCGACCCGGCGAGCCGCTTCATCTTCAAGGCGCTCCTGGCGAAGTACGAGGGCGACTGGGCGAAGATGGTCGCCAAGCACGTGCGCGTCCGCAGGATGACGCTTTCCGAGAAGGACCGCATCGGCATCGGCACGTTCCAGCCGAAGGACGAGAAGAACCAAGACTCGACCGAGCTCACCGGCGACATCAACTACCGCAAGATCGCCGAGTACGGCTCGGACAGCGACCCGCGCGCGTTCAACTTCGACGGCGAGTTCAACATCGCCAACCGCGGGATCCTCGAGTTCATCGAGATCCTCAAGCTCGACGTCGCGTTCCTCTACGACCTTCTCGGCGCGACGCAGGAGCACAAGATCAAGCCGAAGAAGTTCGCCCAGACCGACATCGACGAGGTCATCATCGGCCACACCAACGAGGCCGAGTACAAGAAGCTCCTGAACAACGAGTTCATGGAAGCGTTGCGCGACCGCACGATCAAGATCGACATCCCGTACATCACGAAGCTCACCGAAGAGATCCGCATCTACGAGAAGGACTTCAACGGCCACAAGATCAAGGGCAAGCACATCGCGCCGCACACGCTGGAGGTCGCGGCGATGTGGGCGGCGCTCACGCGCCTCGAGGATCCGAAGAAGCACAACCTGTCGCTCGTTCAGAAGATGAAGCTCTACGACGGCAAGGTACTCCCCGGGTACACGCAGGACACGGTGAAGGAGCTCCGCAAGGAGTCCAAGCGCGAAGGCATGGAGGGCATCAGCCCGCGCTACGTGCAGGACAAGATCTCGAACGCGCTCGTCAACGAGTCGGGCGAGGGGACGATCAACCCGTTCATGGTGCTGAACGAGCTCGAGAAGGGGCTGCGCCACCACTCGCTCATCACGGGCGACGAGCAGCGCAAGCGCTTCGCCGAGATCATCGGGATGGTGAAGCGCGAGTACGAGGAGATCGTGAAGAACGAGGTGCAGCGCGCCATCAGCGCCGACGAGGACGCGATCAGCAAGCTGGCGGCGAACTACATCGACAACATCAAGGCATTCACCCTGAAGGAGCGCGTCAAGAACCGCTACACCGGCCAGGACGAGGATCCGGACGAGCGCCTGATGCGGTCGATCGAGGAGAAGATCGACATCCCCGAGAACCGGAAGGACGACTTCCGTCGCGAGATCATGAACTTCATCGGCGCGCTGGCGGTCGAGGGCAAGAAGTTCGAGTGGAACACGAACGACCGCCTGCGCCGGGCGCTCGAGCTCAAGCTCTTCGAGGATCAGAAGGACAGCATCAAGCTGAAGACCCTCGTGAGCGCCGTGGTCGACAAGGACACGCAGGAGAAGATCGACATCATCAAGGCGCGCCTCATCAAGAACTTCGGTTACAACGAGGTGAGCGCGACCGACGTCCTCAACTACGTCGCGTCGATCTTCGCGCGCGGCGACTCCAAGGACTAGCCGCCCTCAGAAAGGCTGAGAGAGCCGCGAACGCGCCAAGGTCTCTCCTTGTACGCGCTCTACTCGCTCGCCTCCGGGCGTAGCTGCACGCGGATCGGGTACTTCAGCGTGGCTTCGGCCGCGCCGTGGCACGCCTCCGCCGTGTGGACGGGCGCGAACGTGGTCTCGACCGTCCCGATGCACTTCACGAAGGGCGGCCCGAGCGTGGAGTCGAGATCGTCGTCGTCGCTCGCCTCGACGGACGCACGTCCACGATCGGGGTTCGCCGTGACGACCAGGTCGACGAACGGGGGAACGGCGAGGCGCTCGGCGCACGCGCACACCCGCTTGCGCGCAGGCTCCAGCGCCGGGGCCACGGCGCGCCCGAGCGACGCCGACCGCGAGAGCAACTCACGCCTCACGTCGGTCCCGCACACGACGACGACGCTGGCCTGATCGCCGCCCGCCCCTTCGAGCGTCCACTCCTGGGCGCACGCGTCGAGGACGCCGGTCGCCTCCGGACCCGACGGCGATGCCGGCGACCCGGCATTCCGCGCGGGGACGGACGGCGCGCTCACGACGCGATCGGCGCCCCCGCCGCCGCACGCGACGGCGGCGACGAGCGAGAGGATCGACGCAAGCGACGACCGGTCGACGCGCAATCGAAACACGCGCGTCAGAGTACCCACGGCGTTCGCGAGGGTCGAGGACCGCGGAGGATCGGCACGCAGCATTCAGACCAGTACGTCGAGCAACCGTTCTCCGAGGGTGACACGTCCTTGCGCCGTGGGCCCTTTGGTGCCGCACCGTGCCTGGGCACGACGACGCTGTCCCACTGGATGGCGCTTCCCGTTCGCGGGTAACCGTTGTTCGGTCGTACTTGGCCGCGATTGCTCGCGCGGCCGTGCGCGTCCGGTCACGGGCACAGCCCCTGCACTCGGGGCGCCATCGTGCGCAGAGGTCCATGCGCACGACTTCCGGCGATGGAGTGGTCCTCGTCCGGCCATCGTCAGCATTTAGGAGGGAGCACACATGAATGCACGACATGCCCGCTGGGCAACAGCGGGCGCCTTCGTCTTTTCCATTCCTCTCGTTGCCTTCTCGGGGATCCTCAGCGGGTGCAGCGGCTCCAGTGACCGCGACCCACGCTTCGCCGCCGAGACCTACGACGAATACACGGAGCCTCTGACCGACGCCGTCATCGGCACGCCGAACGGCATCACCCGGATTGGTCCCGCAGCCAGCAGCCCCACCCCCGTCGGGACCAGCACCGGCGGGTCCACCAGCGGTGGAT
>CALKVG010000690.1 GCA_937998045.1 uncultured Myxococcales bacterium | reverse complement strand
ATTTCTGCCTGTCTCGTGGGCTCGGAGATGTGTATAAGAGACAGCAGATGACCCGCAAACCGATCCGCGTCGGCCTCCCCAGCGCTCTTGCGCTCGCATGGATCACCGCGGCCTCGCCCGCAGGGGCCGCCGATCCGACGACCGCCGACTGTCTCACCGCGAACAACAGCTCGATCGATCTGCGAAACAGCCACAGGCTCCGCGAAGCGCGCGCCCAGCTCCTCGTATGCGGGGCCACCAGCTGTCCGAGCGACATCCGCAAGGAATGCCTGCAACACGTCGACGAGGTCAACGCGCAGATTCCGACGATCATCTTCGAAGTCAAGGACGCCAGCGGCCGAGATCTCAGCGCGGTGAAGGTGACGATGGACGGACAGCCGCTGGTCGATCGGCTGGAAGGGACCGCGCTCTCGGTGGATCCCGGGGAGCACACGTTCCTCTTCGAGACGGCGGGGCAACCGCCGGTCACCAAGCAGCTGGTCCTCCGCGAGGCGCAGAAGGAGCGGCACGAAGCGGTCACGTTCGGGGCGGCAGGCGCGACGCCTCCGCCGCAACCCGAGCAGCCACTCCTGCCTGCGGCGCAGACGCCGCGCTCGCCCTGGCGAGCGCCGCAGGTGCCGCAAACCTCCGGCGCCCGGCTCGGCTTGCAGCGGACCGTCGGCCTCGTCTCCGCAGGCGTGGGCGTGGTCGGCCTCGTGGTCGGCAGCGTCTTCGGAGCCATGGTGCTCTCGAAGAAGAGCGACGCGCAGAACGCCTGCCCGAACGCATGCAGCAATCAACACGGCGTCGACCTCTGGAACGACGCAGCGTCGAGCGGCAACCTCGCGACCGCGTTCTTCGTCGTCGGCGCCGTGGGGATCGCCGCAGGGGCGACCCTCTGGTTCACGGCGCCCTCTTCCGGCAGCGCGCCCAAGGCGCAGGTGGGGATCGGCCCCGGGGCTCTCCGACTGAAAGGTACGTGGTGATGCGAACGTTCGCGCGTCTCGTGCTCGCTACCTCGTGCGCGGCCGGTGCTCTCGGCTGCAACGCGCTCGTCGGTGTCAGCCAGCACGAGCTTGAGACGGATTCCGACGCCGCATCGAGTCCCGTCGCCGACTCCGGGAGCAGCGGGGACGGAGCCGCCGATGGCACCACGCCGACGAGCGCGGACTCCGGCCTCGACGGGGGGCGATGGAGACCACCCGTGATGCCGGCTCCGACGCGACGGCCGACGCGCCGGACGACGCGCCGGAGGACGCGTCGGTGGACGCGATGATCGACGCGGAGGCAGGGCCGGACGCCGCTGCGGATGGCGCGAGCTGCGGTACATCGGGGTGCACCGCCTCGTGCGGCATGCCATGCGGTTCGTGCCACGGCGTGACGCAATGCGACGGCTCTTGCAGCGTGGCCACTCCCTCGACTTTCGGACAGGAATGCGGTTCTTGCGGCGGCACCCTCCAGTGCGACGGAACGTGCAGCAAGCCCGCGCCCGAGGACCTGGGCGCTCCGTGCGGTTCGTGCGGCGGTACCACTCAGTGCGACGGAACGTGCAGCAAAACCACGCCGACCGGCTACGGCAGCGCATGTGGATCGTGCGGCGGTACGATCCAGTGCGACGGCTCGTGCAGCAAGGCAGGGGGCGCTCCCTGCGGCTCGTGCGGGGGCACCGTGCAATGCGACGGTTCATGCAGCAAGCCGACTCCGCCGAACCTTGGCGCGTCGTGCGGCTCGTGCGGCGGTACGATTCAGTGCGATGGCTCGTGCAGTATGACGCCAGCCACATACGGGTACAGCTGCGGCTCGTGCGGCGGCGCCATCGATTGCTCCGGTGCATGCAGCGTGGCGACGCCTAGAAATTACGGCGCGAGCTGCGGATCCTGCGGAGGGAAGACGAAATGCGATGGGACTTGCAGCGTGTCCACGCCCAGCAACTACGGTGCGAGCTGCGGCTCGTGCGGAGGCACCGTCAAGTGCGACGGCTCGTGCAGCGTCGCCACGCCGGGGAACTACGGGCAGGCGTGCGGATCGTGCGGCGGTACGTGGCAGTGCAACGGTGCGTGCAGCGTAGGGACACCCACCAACTTCGGCCAGAATTGCGGCGGAACCTGCGGCAACATGGGGTCCTGCGGCGTGGTGGGCTGTACATTCCTTCCGAATACCTCGACGGGCGTCGGCGTCTGCGAGGCGAGGGTGACGAGCTACAGCGTGGGCGTCGGCATCAACAACGGCTGCGGGCCCGCTTGCTTCAATGGCACGACTTGCGATTGGAGCAGCAGCGTCGGATGCAACCCGGGATACTCCGTATCGTCCTGTTCCGTATCCAACCCTGGGGGCAAGGGCACTTGCTCCTACGACAGCGCATCGGGCGACTCCGTGTTCTGGCACGGAAAGGTGAGCGGCTGTGACGGCACCCACTGCTCGCTGGACTCTTGTCAGTGCTCCGGGGCCCCTCCGCCGGGCGGCTGAAGGTGCGCGGGCCCTCGTCGCGCCGGTCGCCGGGCATCGCCTCGCTGCCGTGGTTGAAGATGACGGCGGGGAAGGGCCCATCCCCGGCGGGACGATAAAGAAGGCCGTGCAGCGTCAGGGGAACTGGGGAATGCGACGCTGGTGGGCGGCGGTCCGGCGTCTTCGTAGGCCGGCGGGGGCGTGTACGCCGCCGCGGGCGTGCCTTGCAGCCGAGCGGCATCGCGGCCAAGAGTGCGAGGCGCACCAGGGCGAGGCGAAAGACGGTGCCGGGCACCACGGGCGGTCAGGGTACTCCAAATAGACAGAAGGCGGCGCCCGCGGGAGGACGCCGCCTTCTCGGTTTCGGCTCGCCGACCGACGCGCTGGCCGGCTCGCCGAGCGTTTCACCGACTCATACGGTCGGCCAGCCGAAGGGCGAGTAGCCCCAGTGCACGAACGGGAACGTCTGCGCGATACGCGCCTGCGCGTACGGGTCGACGTAATCGTTGCCGAACAGGCCGTTGAAGGCGTTGAGTCCGTTGATGTTGTTGAAGCCGTTGAGGTTGTTGAAGCGCTGATCCACGCCCGTGTGGGCCAGGCCGCTCTGTCCGAACTGCGAGAACGCGTTGCCGTTCAGCCCCGTGTTGTTCCACGCCCCGTTGTTCCAGGGCGTGTTCGCGAACGAGTTCGCGAAGGCCGCCTGCTGCGCGAGGTTCCCCAGCTGGGTCAGGTTGGCCCAGGGGGTCACGCCGGCGAACTGGTTGTAGAGGGCGTTCTGCGCCGCCGAGTGGGCGATGCCCGGGATCACGCCCGGGACCTGGCCCACCAGCTGCGGCGCGATTCCGAACGTGCCCGGATACGCACCGACGAACGGGGCGCCGGCGCCCTGCAGGCCCAGCTGAGCGAACGGGTTGCCCCCGTGGACCGAGAAGCGCACCTGATTCAGTGCCTCGATCGTGCGGTTGATGCAGTCGCTCAGAATCTGAAGCTTCCGAATGTCCACCTTTGCTGTCTCCATATGACCGTTCCTCCCATTCTTGTTTGGATCGAGACGACTTCCTCGGACGTACCTCGGCGTTGCCGTCGAACGCGCTCGCGCTCGCGGCCGCCGCACGAACCTCTTGGTGCTGCCTTGCTGCTGCGGCCCTACCGCTGCACCGCTGCCCTGACGGGCGCGTGCCCGGGCCCACTTGCGTCACGTTGCAGCTCGCGGCGCGCGGTCTATCAGGCGACCGCGACCTGGCGCACACCTCCCGCGCCGTCGCGCGGGATTCTCACTTCGAGCACTCCTCGGTCGAGGCGCGCAGTCATATCCGTCGTGCGGAGACCCGGGGGCAGCGGCACGACGCGCCGGAACGTGCCGAAGCGCGCCTCCGCGTGGCGAAGCGATTGTCCGTCGGCCGGCGAAGGCGCGCGCACTCCGCTGATGACCAGCAAACCGGCCTCGAGATGAACGTCCATCCGATCGCGAGTCATCCCCGGTACGTCGATCGCAACGACCACCTCGTGTGCGCTCTCGTAGATCGCGATGGGCGGCGCCCAGGGCGGCGCGCTCATCGGAGAGGAGGGGCCGGCGAGCATCGCGGCGAGATGATCGATCTGCTCCTGGACGTGCTGAACCGGATCTCTTTCCGCGGGAATCGGGGCGTACGGCGCGTCGGACATCGGCATGTCGCGGCCGGTGACCGCTCGATACAGCTGGCTCACCTGGCCGATGGCTTCGTCAAGCTCCATGTTCGTCCTCGCAGTGTGTTGGGGTCGCGGCGCTTTGCACTGCGCGTACCCCGCTCGCACTTGACGGCAAATGCGGCATTCGACGCCACATTGGGAAAGCAGCTTCGAGTACCAAGTCGCCACGAGCACTTATCTTCAACACACGGACACGGTGTTTGCGCGTGTGGCAAACCGCTACGACGTGGCGTGTTCGTGCCGTCGCTGGAAGCGGCTACGGTCCGGGCTGCACGCAGCGACCGCCGCTGCAGACGAAGGGCGCACAGCAGTCGCTGTTCCCGGTGCACGCCGAGCACGCTCCCTTCACGCAGGCCGGCGTGCTGCCGGAGCAATCGTCGCACACGCTGCACGACCCGCCGGTGGCGCGGCACCCCGTCGTCGCAAGGACGGATGGATCGTAGTGGATGCCGAGACTCGAGACGTTGAACTGACCGGCGAAGAGCGATCCGCTCATCTGGAGGTCGCTCGACGTGATCGTGGCGGTGGGGGCGTAGATATTCGCGCCGAGGACGATCATGTCACCGAGCTGCACCGCTCCGCCCACGTAGACGCGCACGCGTCCCGGCGAGTTGACGTTGCCCAGCATGGCCCCGTTGCCGAGCACCATGCTACCGGCCACGAAGAGGTCGAGCTCGGCGTCCGCCGGAAGATCGACCTGGAGCGAGCCGTCGATGTTCAGGTTGCCGTCGACGAAGAGCGCCACGCTCCCGCTCACCTGCAATTCGACATTTCCGCCCGCAATTCCGTATACGTAATAGCGGCCGCAGGGGAGGGCGACCGGGGCCGGCGGATTCTCGAGGCCGCCCGTGCCGAGCCCGATGAGGGCGTCGTCGTTCGTATTCTTGAAGGCGGACACAATCGAGATGACCGGGATGGGATTGCTGCAATCGCACGGAGGGCCCATCGAGACGGGTTGCCTCACGATCCCGCCTTTCGCGCTCACTCCCGGAGACACCGCGTCTCCGCTCGGGAGGTGAACGGCACCGGCCACCGACAGGCTGTCGCCGCCGTCGGGATCGTCGACGACGATGGCGCCGTTGGCGAACAGGTCTCCCCCCACCTGAAACGGACCGCCGACGTCGACGGACGCCCCCGCGTGGACGTCGCCCGCGATCGTGCCGTCGCCGTGCAGCCCGACCGACGGCGCACTCTGCAGGTTGGCGCCGCCCGCCCACATCGATCCACCCACCATCGTGTGCGTGTTGATCGCCACCGCGCCGTTCGCCCCGATCGACGCGGAGACTCCGGCGGAGGCGTCGCCCCCGGCGCCGATCGTGTCGGTGACGAGGTCGCCCGAGATGTCCAACGAGCCACACGCGCAGGCGGCGAAGCGGAAAGCGACCGCGAGGTCACCCGTGCAGAAGGCCGTCCCCGGGACGGGAATGGGCTTCAGGACGTTGCAGGAGGGCGTGGCGTCGACCCGCACGGCGCCATCGCCCCCGTCGTGCGGCGCGGAGGAGTCGCCGCCTTCCAGGGCAACGGTATGGTCTGGCCCGGTGTCGAAGAAAGGGATGTCCGAATCGGCGGCGTCGACAGCCGGGGGCCCTGCCCCGATGGGCAGCGCGACGACGTCTCCGCAGCTGGCCGCAGTCGCCGCGGCGCCCACGACGAGCCCGCCCCAACCGATCGCCACGAGCCGCGCCTCGAAGCCTCGCCCCCCCATCTCGCCTCACAAG
>CALKVG010000689.1 GCA_937998045.1 uncultured Myxococcales bacterium | reverse complement strand
GACCGGGAGCTCGTCGTCCGTCGCGTCGTGCAGTCGTCCGGTGGCGCCGCCGGTCGGGCGGCGGAGACGCGCAGCCGCGCGTACGTGAACGGGCGCCTTTGCACGGCGTCGCAGCTCGCGGACATCGCGGCGGACCTGTGCGACATCGCCTCCCAGCACGAGAGCGTGTCGCTCACCGATCCCGCCACCCACGTCGGGTACCTCGACGCCTTCGGCGGACTGGAACAGGAGCGGGCCCACGTCGCGGTGCTGGTCGAGGGACTGGCGGAGGTTGCGCGCGAGCTCGAGGACGCGACCGCCCGGGAGAAGGGGCGAGCCGAGCGCGAAGACTTCCTTCGCTGGCAGACTCGCGAGATCGACGAGGTCGATCCGCGCGAGGGAGAGGAAGCGGAGCTCGAGCACGAGCGCGCGCGCCTGCGCCACGCCGAGAAGCTGAAGGCGGCCACCCAGCGAGCCGCCGACCGGCTGTACGAGGGGGAGGCGGCGATTTGCGACGAGCTCGCGCGACTCTCGACGGAGATCGACCAGGCGGCGGCCATCGATGGGTCGCTCGCGCCGCTGGCTCGCACGCTCGAGGCGGCGCGCGCCGATCTCGGCGACGCCGCGCGCGCCCTCGCCCGTTACGCCGAATCGGTGGAGGCGAGCCCCGAGCGCCTGAGCGAGGTGGAGGAGCGGTCGTTCCGGTTGCAGAAGCTCTTGCGGAAGCACGGCCCTGCCACGGCCGACCTCCTTGCGTACCGCGCCGCCCTCGCGCGGGAGGCCGAGTCGCTGGCGAGCACGTCCGAACGCCTCGCCCAGCTCGAAGCCGAGAGAGCGCGACGCCTCGCCGAGGCCGCCGCCAGCTCGCGCTCGCTCTCGCGCAAGCGCCGCAGCGCCGCGGACAAGCTTGCAGACGCCATCGGGCGCGAGCTGTCGCAGCTCGGCATGGGGAGAGCTCGCGTCGTCGTCGAGGTCACGCCCGCCGCGGCGTCCGGCGACGCGCTGCTCGTCGATGGGTCTCGTTTGACGCGCACCGGGATCGATCGGGTCGAGTTCCTGATCGCGCCCAATCGCGGAGAGGAGCCGCGGCCGCTCCGCAAGATCGCGAGCGGAGGCGAGCTCTCGCGCGCTCTGCTGGCGCTGAAGCGGGTGCTGGCCGGGAACGGCCCCGCGGGCACGTACGTCTTCGACGAGGTCGACGCGGGGGTGGGCGGCGCGGTCGCCGAGGTGATCGGACGCGCCATCGCCGAGATCGCCCGTCACCGGCAGGTCGTATGCATCACGCACCTCCCGCAGATCGCCGCCCTCGCCGACGCCCATTTCGTCGTGGGGAAGAGCGAATCGCGCGGCCGCACCCATACGAACGTACGGCGGCTCTCCCCGGAGGAGCGCATCGACGAGATCGCGCGCATGATCGGCGGCATCAAGGTGGGCGAGGCGGCCAAGCGCGCCGCCGCGGAGATGCTGCGGCTCCGTACCCAATAGTGGCCACTGGGCGTCCCGAGCATCGGGCTCATGGGAGCCGCGACTCGGGACACTACGCCACGAAGAGCGCCGCGACGTTCTCGCTCGCGCGCAGCGCGCGGTCGCGCGCCGTCAGCACCTCGACGCCCTCGCGCGTCACGAGCACCGTGTGCTCGAACTGCGCGCTGAGGCTGCCGTCGGCCGTGCGGACGGTCCACTTGTCGTCGGGATCGATCTTCACTTCCCAGCCGCCGAGGTTCACCATCGGCTCGATCGTGAACGTCATCCCGGCGCGCACGCGGTCGAGGGTCCCCCGCTTGCCGTAGTGTTTCACCTGCGGCGCGTCGTGAAACTTGCGCCCGATGCCGTGGCCGACGAAGTCGCGGACGACGCTGCAACCCTCGCCCTCCACGTACTCCTGGATGGCGCCACCGATGTCGCCGAGGCGCGCGCCGTCGCGCACTTGCTCGATGCCGATTTCGAGCGCACGCCGTGCGACTTCGACCACGTGGCGCGCCTCGGGCCGCGGGGTCCCGATGTAGAACGTGGCGCTCGTGTCCCCATGGAAGCCCTGGTACACGTGCGTCACGTCGACGTTCACGATGTCGCCGTTCTGCAACACAGTCGCATCGGGGATCCCGTGGCACACGACGTCGTTGACGCTGGTGCACACGCTCTTGGGGAACCCCTTGTAGTTGAGCGGGGCGGGGCGGGCGCCCTGGCTCAACGTGTGCTCATGCACGATGCGATCGATGTCGTGCGTCGTCATTCCGACGCGGATCTTGTCGCCGACGACGAGCAGCGTCTCGGCCGCGAGGCGGCAGACGGTGCGCATCAGCTCAATCTCTTTCGGGCTTTTGATCTCGACGGTCACTGCCCATTCGCCTTTAGCACGCCTGCGGGCGCTTCGCCGCGTGCGTCGTCCCGGTCGCCCTCGCGACTAGCGCACCTGGTCGAGGAGAACCGCGGACTTGACGGCGTCCACCTCGTCCTTCGCGTCCGGGGCGAGGTGAAAGTGCAGCTCCGTCTCGCCGCCCGGGCGAATGAACTCGCGCACGAACGCGACGAAGCTCTGTCCGATGAGGCGGTTCTCGAAGGCCCGGACGATCCCGGAGGACACGTCGGCCGCGCCTACGCGCAGCGTGAAGTCCGCGTCGAGCGGTCCGCTTCCGCCGATTCGTTCGAGCGTATGCAGCCCGAGCTGCCACGAGCGCCCGCGGTCCTCCTCCTTCGAGGTCACGGTCGTGATCCGCGCGCGAACGACGGCGTCGCCGACCTGCGTTCGCTCGCGGAGCAGGTTGTCGGTGCGCGGGGTATTCCGGTTGGCGTCGCTGGCCGCTCCCAGCTGGATTCCCACACCCGCAGGCTCGATGGCGTCGTCGAAGAGCTCGGCCGCGTGCCCGGCGTACGGGGGGAGTTGCCGCGCCGGGCCGCGTGCTTTCTGGGCCTCACCGCCGCACGACGCGACGCACAGTGCGACCATCGCGGACGGGAGCGCGTGTCCCCAGCCGCTCCTGCGATGCCGCGCTGCATCGGGCGTCGAGAGGACACGAGCGGGCAGGGACGTCGCCATCCCGCCCTGTCTAGCCCGGAAAGCGCCACGACGTCCAACGTGGTTGGCCGGAGTGCTCGTGTGCTACCGTCCCCGCTCAAGCCCAGGGGATCCGATGAAAAAGGCCGCCACGCTAGCATTGCTCCTCGCCGCCGCAACGTCCGCCGGTGGGATGATCGCCGTCGCCGCGACGCCGTCGTCTCAGTCGACCGCCGCCGCCGCGCCAACCGTCCCTACGCTCGCGGGTATCGTCGAGAAGGACATCCGCTGGGGCATGTCCCACGCCGAAGTGACCGACGTGTACAACAAGGTCGGGGGCCTCTTCGATCGGGAGTACGCGTCGCAGATTTCGCAGCTGCAGCCGGGCGTCGAGATGCAGCAGCTCGAGGCCGATCGCGACAGCCGAAAGGCCAACTTCGAGCGGAGCCTCACCAAGTTTCTCGGCGACACGCCGACCGGCTACGACGTGACGGCGATCCACAACGAGTACACGTACAAGAATGACGAGTCGGTGCAGCGCCTGTTCAAGGACAGCAGGACCCGGTTTTTCTTCTACATCAAAGATCGTCTCTGGAAGATCTACGACGAGATTCCTCTCAAGGAGGGCGGCAAGCTCGGCGCGAGCTACCAGGATGCCGTCACCAAGCTCAACACCGTCTTGACCGTTCCTGGGCGCATTCGCGCAGCGAACGCCGCGCAGGGGCTCGAGCGCACCGAGGTCGACTGGCAAGATCGCACCGCCCACCTTCGCGCGGTCGATCGCTCGAACGAGCACCTCGTCGGTCTCGTCCTCGAAGACAAGGCGACGCTGCAGAACCTCTCGTCGCTCCGGGCGAACAAGCCGACGGATCCCTTCGCGATCGATCCATCGATCGCAGCGATCACGAAGGGCGGCGTCAGCGATCCGAACGCCGCGCACGCCAACGTCTCCGACGCCGGCGCCGGCAAGAGGAAGTAACCTCAGGCTGTGAGACCAGCGACCCGCGAAGCGGATCTCACAGTCTCTGCGCACCCTCGGGGATCTTCACTCCGGTGGAGATGATGACCCGCACTTTCGGGAGCGCGACGCGTAGGGCGGGGAGAATGACCTTGTCGCCGGTGAGGGTCGCCCCGGGGCACCCCGCGCACGCCCCCGAGAGGTGAATGTGCACGTCGTCGCCGTCGAACCGCACGAGCGACATCTCGCCGCCGTCGGTCTTGACGAGGGGTGCGAGGACTTCGCGGCAAATCCGCGCAAGCTGGTCCTTCACGGTATCGTCCACGTGGTCGGCGCCCTTCTTCTTACCTAGCCGGCGTCCCGTGGACCTGGCAAGCCGCGCGAACGGGCCGAACGGGCAAGCTCCGTCCTGGGCACCCGAACAGGCAGGACGAGCCGCACGACGCCGCCGGTTCCCGCGGCGCGGTGCGTGATCGTGCACATCGTACGGGCCCGTCTCACGTAGCGAGGACGCGCACACCGTGCGAGGAAACGTGCCGTCGTCAAGCCTTGCGAAGCTCTCTGAGCCTCTGCAAGCACCGAAAGCGGCAAGCGGCAAGGACGAGCGGCAAGAAACCGGCAAGCTAGCGGCAAACGTGAGAGACAAGCGAAAAAGAAACGTTCGAAGGTGTAGAAGCTCGCGTCGCCTTCCTCGAGCGGACGCGCTATAGTGCATTATTCGGGGTGAAGTGCGGGCGCCACCGCTGCCTGCAGATTTCACCCGGTAAGGAGCTCGTGGCGCGCTATCGGCTCAGGTTTCTCCTGCAGGAGTTCGATCTGCCGCGCGGTGTCACGGTGATCGGGCGCAGTCTCGACTGCAATCTCACCATCGAAGATCCGCTCGTCTCGCGCATGCACGCGCAAATCGCCATCGACGACGAGGGCGGCAGGGTCGAGGACCTGGGCAGCCGCAACGGCGTGCGCGTCAACGGCGTCGCCGTGAGCGCTTCCACGCGACTGCGCGACGGCGATCGAGTGCGAATCGGCACACAAGATTTCGTGTTCTGCCTGGTGGACACCAACGGCAAGTCGCACTCGAAGACCACGGGAGTGCTGCGGCTGTGCGCCAATTGTCGGTTGCCGTATCCGCGCGAGGTGGTCGCCTGTCCCAACTGCGAGGCCACCGAGCAGACCGACGCCGAGACCTTGAGCGGGAGCTTCGGAGGTGACAGCCAGACCGCGTGGAGCCTCGCGCTGCTCGTCGAGGCGCTCCAGCGGGCGCTCACGCTGGGGCGCATCGCGGACGCCGAACGCCTCGTTCGACGCGCCACGGCGCGCGTCGAGGAGCTCGTCGCGGCCGGCGGCCCCGTCGACCCGAAGGCGCTCGCGTCCCTTGCCGTGCAGGCTGCCGCCACGACGCAGGTCACCAATGACCCCACCTGGGGCCTCTGGATCTTCGACGCGTACCGCCGCTCCGGGGCCGTGCCGCCGCTCGAGGTCGTCGAGCACCTCTGGGATATCGTAGGCAAATACCCGGGCATCGTCCGCCCCGGGCTGGGGGCGCTCATCGAGCACTTCCGCGCCCGTGGGCAGAGCACGACCTCCGCGGAGGTCGAAGTCCTCGCGCGCCTGGAGCAGATGCGCCGACTGCTCGACGACACCGCGGTTCACGGGACCGACGTGACCGGCGACTGGCCGGGACCCTCGTAGGGCGCTGGCGCGGCCCGTCCGCCACCCGCGCCGTGTCCCAAAGGGGGGCGAAAGCCGCCTGCGACTTGCCTCGCCGCGCGGCGAGAAGGTAAAGCTCTAAGCGAGTCTTATGGCAAGGCCAGGCAAGACACTAGCGCTGCCGCCCAGGCGGGGAGTCTGAGTCGGCGCCGCCCATGCGTTTCCGCCTGCGGTACCTTCACCACGACCTGGAGCTGAACGAGGGGCAGTTCGCAGTGGGTCGGAGCGCAGGTTGCCAGCTCTCGTTGGACGACCCGCTCGTCTCGCGGCGTCACGCGCTTCTTGTCGTGTCGAAAGATGGCGTCACCGTCGAAGATCTCCAGAGCCGCAACGGCGTGATCGTCAACGGGCAGCGTATCGTCGGCAAGACGCCGCTGCACGCCGGGGACAAGGTCGTCATCGGCTCGCAGGAGTTGACGCTGCTTCTTGGTCGCGAGAGCGGCGGACGGGAAACGGCGAATCCGTCGGTCGGCAAGCGCACCCTCCCGAAGGTCCCCACGGCGGGCGAGCCTTCGCGGGACCGGACGACGTCCGTTCCCCCCGGGCCGCTCACGCAGACGGGGTCGAATCCAGGCGTCGCGATGCCGGACATGGACGACCCCAGCATGGTGAGGCGGGCGAGCGCCTTCGACCTGCTCGGGAGCGTCGCGGAGAAGGCGCTCGCCATGGGCCGCGCCGACGAGGCCGAGCGGCTGCTGGCCAGCGCGCTGGCCGACGTCGTGGAGGCCAGCCGAGCCGGGAAGCGTCTCACG
>CALKVG010000688.1 GCA_937998045.1 uncultured Myxococcales bacterium | reverse complement strand
GCCTGGGGTTGGGGGGCTTCTGCGCGCGCGGAAGCGGCGACAGAAGCCAGGCTCGCGCAGGCCGCAGCGCGCGCGACCGCAAAGAGTAGCGAGCGACGGCAAGAGCCCATGAATTTCGCGTCGAGCATAGGCAGCTCTTGTGCCACGGCAGGGGATCTCTTCTCCACGGTTCTTGCGCAACGCTTGCACGGAGGGGCACGATGGGGGACAGGGAATTTCTCCCGGTTCGAGGAATTTTTGCCGCTGCGGAAGGGCTTGCGTACGCCTTTTGGGTCCTTCCCTTCACGCGAGCAGGTCGTTCTCGGCGCCCCTCGATATGCTTGGCGCGGCCGTTGCGTGCGGCCGGGGCGCTTCGATGATAGCTCGACCCTCGCGAGGGCCCGTCCCGCGCCCCGCCGGCCGCCGCTGGCCGCTGGTGGCCTGGATGTTCTTCGCCATCGCCCTCGTGACCGGACTCGCGTGGTGGGATGAGCAGCGCGAAGCCGACGCAGCGCTTCGGGACCTGGAGACGGAGCAGTCGGTCCTCGCCGCCAGCCTCGCCGGGTCGTTGCGCGCGCACCTCGCTACGCTCCAGCGAGACGCAGTCCTTGCCGGGGAGCACGGCCCCGGCGTGCTCGGGGACCGGTACTCCGTCGCGAAGGTCCGCCCCGCGGCTGCTGCGCGAGACAAGCCGGCCGATGGCTCGCACCTGCTCGTCTCGGTGCCGATCGACGCCGGGCGTGAGGTGGACCTCGGCGTGCGTGCGGACGACCTCGTGGACCCCGAGCGGCAGCTCCGTCGTCCGGGCGAGCTGACTGTGCTCCTCGCGGCTCCGAGCGACCCGGCGCTGCACGCCGTCGACGGGAGCGCCGTTTCGTCTCGGCCGCTGCGGGATGCGCTCGACCAGGGCGCGTCCACACTTCGGTTAAGTCACGAGCAGGCCACGGAGGTCGGGCTGCCGGCGCGCACCTCCATGGCGGGCGTCGCGCGGGTCGACGCCGCGGAGCTGGGCCGCTGGGGGGTGATCACGGTCGCGTCCGCGGCGCGCGAGCGCGATCGCGAGAAGCGCGCGATCTGGCGGCTCGTCCTGGGCGTCGTCGTCGCCTCCGGGCTGGTGCTCGCGTTCGGCGGGGCGGCGCTTCGTAAGCAACGCAAGGAGCTCGAGCTCGAGCGGGAGCTGGCCATCGCGGAAGTGCAGCGCCAGCGCGATGAGGAGCTGGTGCGCGCCGAGCGCGTGGCGACCATGGGGACGTTCGCGATGGGGATCGCGCACGAGGTCAGCACGCCGCTGGCGGTCATCGTCGGGAGGGCGGAGCAGCTCCTGGCTCGGGTTCGCGACGACGAGCGGGCCGGGCGCAGCGCGCAGACCATTCTGAAGCAGGCCGACCGCATTCAGCACATCGTGCGTCGCTTCCTCGATATGGCGCGCGGCGGGCCGCCGTCGCTCGAGCGCGTCGACCCCGCGAGCGTCGTGCGGGCTGCGACGAGCGCCGTCGAGCACCGTTTCGACAAGGCAGGCGTTGCGCTCGCCGTGGATCTCCCGCCCGCGATGCCGGCCATCCAGTGCGACCGCGATCTGCTCGAGCACGCGATCGTCAACTTGCTCCTCAACGCGTGCGAGGCTTGCCGGAGCGGAGGACGGGTCGAGGTCACGGCGCGCTCGGACGCCGAAGAGGTCGCGTTCGTCGTTACCGACGACGGCGCGGGGATCACCCCCGAGAATGCCGCCCGAGCGACCGAGCCGTTCTTCACGACCAAGGCTCCGGGCGCTGGCACCGGTCTGGGGCTCGCCATCGCGACGGAGATCGTGAAGAGCCATCGCGGCGAGCTCGTTATTGCGCCAAACCCGGGTGGAGGCACCCGCGCGCTCATCGAGATTCCCATCGCGTCCGGAGGTGCGAATGCGCAGCCACAGTGAGCCGACCCGGGTCCTCATCGTCGACGATCGTCCCGAAATGGCGGAGATGATCGCGGACGACCTCTGCGACCGCGGTTACGACGGAGTGCCCGTCACCTCCAGCAGGGATGCGCTGCGCGTCCTGCGAACCGAACGGGTCGACGCACTCGTGACCGACATGCGAATGCCCGAGATGGATGGGCTTGCGCTCTTGCGCGCGTCGGTGCGGCTCGATCCCTCGCGTCCGGTCATCATGATGACCGCGTACGGAACGCTCGATACGGCCATGGAGGCCAATGGCGAGGGCGTGTACCAGTACTTGATGAAGCCGTTCCGCGTCGACGAGCTGGTGACGGCGCTCGAGCGCGCCCTCGGCGTCCGTTGATCGGTCGGCGCCGATGCGCACTCCGGCAAAACTCGGAGCGGTCTTCCGCGTCGCTCTCTTCTATGGCTTTGCCGGGTTCGGCGGCGGCTACTCGGTCCTCGCGCAACTCCGACGCGATCTGGTCGAGCGGCGCCGCTGGCTCTCGAGCGACGAATTTCTCGTCCTCGCCGAGCTCTCGAAGAGCCTCCCCGGCACGCCGGCAACGGCCCTCCTGGCGCTAGTGGGCCAGCGAGTAGGCGGCGTGCGCGGTGGAAGCGTGGCCGCCGCCGCCTTCCTCCTCCCGAGCATGGTGCTCATGATCGCATGCGGCGCCGTCTACGGCGTCTTGCGCTCGGCCGCCGGTCTCTCGCTCTTCTTCGACGGCATGAACGCCGCCATGGTGGGCGTCGTCGCCGCGGTCACCGTGGAGCTCGCGCGCAGCGCGCTGCGGTCGAAGTTCGATCTCGGCACCGCGGTGCTCTGCGGAGCGCTGCTCGCCTCGCGGGTGGTCTCCGAGCCTGTGCTCGCCGTCGGCGCCGCGTTCGTCGGCGGGATCCGCGGCCTGTGGAGCGCAGCTCCCGAGTCGGAGCCCGCGAGCACGAGCGAGCCGCCCAAGCGGGACAGCCTTCACGCGTTCGTGCCCCTCGTCGCGGTTCCCTTCGCGTGGACCGGCGGGCTGGCGCTCCTGGCAGGGCTCCTCCGCGTCTTCGTCCCGATCGGTGTCATGACGTTCGGCGGCGGGCTGGCGATGATCCCGGCGATCGAGCACACCGTCGTCGTCGAGCAGCACTGGCTCGACCCGAAGGCGTTCGCCGACGCGATCGCGCTCGGGCAGATCACGCCGGGACCGGTGGCCATATGCGCGACGTTCATCGGGTACCGAGTCGCGGGCTTGCTGGGAGCCGTCGTCGCGACGTTCGCGATGTTCGCTCCGGCGACCGCGCTCGCGCTCGCCGCAGGCCGGTCGGTGGAACACTTCCGACGAAGCCCCGTCGTAGGCGGCGCCCTCCGCCTCCTCGCTCCGGTCGTCATCGGCATGCTGGGCGCCGCGACGTTCGGCCTTGCGCGGGCGGCGGTCGCCGTTCACGTGGACGTCGTCCTGGCGGTCGTCGTCCTCGCGCTTCTGCTTTGGAAGCCCACCAGTCCTCTCTGGCTCCTCGTTGGAGGAGGGCTGGTGCGGCTCGCGGCGGCGTGGGCGGCTATCCCATAGCTAAGCTAGGCGTCCCATCCGATCACACGACTTGACACGTCGATCGGGCATACCCAGCGAAATCAACATGACACCCGGCACTCCAGTTTCGACGCCGGCTCGAACGGTCCGGGACTATCTCTCGAGCTCTCTCGTTTGGAACGACTTCCTCGAGCAGGGTGGCTTCGTACCGACGGACATCGTCGTGGCCGATCCGTTCAAGGCGGGCACCACCTGGACCCAGCGGATCCTCCAGCAGATCCTCGACAACGGCGAAGAGGCCACCGCTCCGCTCGCGGACACGTCACCATGGATCGACTCGAGCTGGGGAGATCACGCCCGCATGCTGAGCGGTCTGCGCGAGCGGAGGGAGCGCGGGCAGCGTCGCGTCATCAAGTCGCACCTGCCGGCGGACGCGATCCCGATCGACGCGCGCGCCCGGTACGTCTTCGTCGGCCGGAACGGCAAGGACATCGGGCTCAGCTTCCACAACTACCTCAAGCACTTCTCTGCGGAGACGATGGCCGAGATCAAGCGAATCCACGCGGCCTGGTCCGGCGATACCACGCCCCTCGTGATCCCCGAGAGCGCCCAGGAGTTCTTCGATCGGTGGCTGGATACGGACGGTTACGGCTGCTGCGACCTGTTCGACGTCGTGAGGTCGTGGTGGACGATCCGCGATCGGCCCAACGTGCTCCTCGTTCACTATCAGGCGCTGCTCGAGGGCTTGCCGGCGCAGGTCGAGCGGATCGCGCGGTTCATCGGCTTCGATCCCGGCCAGCTGCGGATGGGGACGATCGTGGAGCACTGCAGCTTCGGGTTCATGCGCGGCCGAGCGAAGGAGCTTGCGCCGTTCGGAGGCACGCACATGGACGACGCCAGGGCGTTCTTCCAGAAGGGGCCGGCCCGTGACTACCGGACGGAGCTGAGGACGGATCTGATCGAACGCTTCGACCGCAAGGCGCTCGAGAAGCTCGGACCCGACTGCGCCCGCTGGCTCGAGACCGGAGCCGCCTGAGCGCGCTCGTTCGCGGCTCTTCTCCAACCGGCGCACCGCCTCGATCGCAGAGCCGGTCGCGGTGAGACGGCGCCGGGGCACGCGCGGTGCCCCGTGGGCGTGCGTCGATGGACCTCCTGACCTGTCTGATCGCGGTCGCCGGGCTCTGCATCGGGTTCCTCGCAGGAATGCTCGGCGCGGGGCCGTCGATCCTTACGGTGCTTCTTCTGACGCACGCCGCGGGGCTGGACCTCGAGCGAGGGATCACCACTTCGCTCGTGGTGGTCGCGGTCATGAGTTTGGTCGCGCTGGCGCCCTACGCCTGGGAGCACGCCGTCGTCTGGAGGCCTGCCGTCAGCTTCGGCATTGCCTCGACGACCGCCGCCTTTCTCGCCGGGCGTGTGGCATCGATGCTGCCGGAGAAAGTCCTTCTGGTCGTGTTCCTCGGGTGCATGCTGCTGGCGGCGGTCGTCATGCTCGTCCGGCGTCCCGTGGCCGACATGCGGCCTGCGCGCGCGGACACCGGATGCATGATCGCGCTGGCGGGCACGGGACTGCTGGTCGGAACGATGACGGGTCTGATCGGCCTCGGCGGCGGCTTCGCGGTCGTCCCGCTGCTCGTCGTCTATGCACGCACGCCCGTCCGTTCGGCCATCGGCGCCTCGCTCCTCGTCATCGCCGTCAACACCCTGGCAGGCCTCGCGGGCCATCTCCCTCACCCACAGGTCGACTTGCGTGTCGCGGCGTACCTGGGCGGGACAGAGGCCATGGGCAGCCTGTTCGGAGTCCGGCTGTCGAGGCGCATGAGCCGCGCGGCGCTGCGCCGTTCGTTCGGCGCGATCATGCTGGCGGCGGCAGTCTTCATGCTCGGCCACACCTTCATCAAGTAGCGGGCCGTTCGTCCGCCCTGACGGACCCTCGGCGTTGGCGAGCGGACCGTCCGTCCTTCTTTGCGGGTCGTCGTCGTCTGCCAATGCGTCGTTCGTCTTTGGTGACGGGCCGTCATCCCTGCGCAACGGACCGTTCGCGGTTCGTGAACGAACGTTGTCCTTTGCCCGGCGCCCGTCGGTCTCTCGTCGCGGGCCGTTGTCGTCCAGGAACGGGCCTTCGGCGTCTGCAAGCGGACCGATAGCTCTCCCGGGGAAGCCCTTCGTCCTTCATGACGGACCATCGATCGTTGCCGGCGGAGCATCGATCGTCGCCGGCGGAGCATCGATCGTCGCCGGCGGACCATCGATCGTTGCCGAAGAGCCTCTCGTTCTTCTCGGACGACCGTTGTTCCTGACCAGAGGCCTCTCGTGGCTCTGTCGAGGACCGGCGTCCACGATCGAAGGATCGGCAGTCCGTTCGATCCAGCCTTCTTCTGTTCCTGGCGGACCTCTCCTCGTGCGCGAAGGACCGCTTTCAAGAACGAGACGACCTCTCCTGCGCAACGAAGGACCGTCGATCGCCGCTGCACAACCGGTCGCCGATGTCAGAGGACCGGTCGCCAAGACGAAGGGCTCGCCAGCGACGATCGATGGTTGCCCAGCGACCGTCAACGGGCGGCCAGCAACGATCAACGGTCGCCCCGCGACGATCGATGGTTGCCCCGCGACGATCAACGGTCGCCCCGCGACGATTAACGGTCGCCCCGCCACGATCGGCGGTCGCCCCGCAAGAACGGACGGCCCGATCGCTTTTCAAATCGATCCGATCGGTTCTTCTTCGAACGCGGGCGTCCAGATCAACGAGCCTTTCGCTCGGATCGACGTCGCGCCGGCTCGAATCCGAGGATCTCTTCACCCAGCCAGGCGGATCTCGCGGTGGGCCGCGGCGCACTCGGTGAGGCGCCACGTCGCTCCCGTCCATATAGGCGCCTGGGGCGCGACTTCTTTTGACGGGTCCTGTCGATTTTCCGAGCACGCGGGCGTGTACTCCCTGTCTCTTATACACATCTGACGCTGCCGACGATCTTACGCGTGT
>CALKVG010000687.1 GCA_937998045.1 uncultured Myxococcales bacterium | reverse complement strand
CGTCGACGCGCGCGACCGGCCCGTCGAAGGCGCCCGTGTGGTGGTCTCGGCGCTTCGCGGCTCTCTCGAGAGGACGACGCGGACCGCGACGGACGGCTCCTTCGCCTTCGCCTCCCTTCCGGACGCGATCAGCCTCACCGCGGGCGTCGACAGCAGCGACGATCAGCCGGAGGTGCGAATGACGCTCGAGGTGCCCGACGGTGGACGGCGCGACCTGACGATCCACCTGCCCGATCCGCGCGGTGCGCTCGCCGTCTCCATTGTCGACGACCGCGACCGCCCGATCGCAGCGGCTCAGGTGAGCGCGAGCTCGCTGTCCGCCGATGTCCCGCTCCGGACCACGGCGTTCACCGACGAGCAGGGCGCGGCCGCGTTGAAGCGGACGCGCGGCGTACCGCTGCGCATCGAGGCGAGCGCGCCAGGGTACGCGCCGCGTATCGTGACCACCGATGGCGGCTCCGGCGAGCTCAAGGTCCACCTGTCGCCCGCCGAGAGCGCGACCGGGGAGGTCGTCGAAGCGCGCGGGCGCGCGCCCATCGCCGGCGCGGAGGTGACCCTGTACACGGAGCTCGGCGTGCGGCGCGCGCGAACCGACGCGAGCGGCGCGTTCCTCCTGCGCGACCTCGCCTCCGGAAGCGCCACGTTGCGGGTGCGCGCCGCTGGCTTCGCGCCGTCGTCGGGCTCGATCGCGATCCCGGACAACCGCGGGCGGAGGCCCTATGCGATTCCGCGGGTCGAGCTCGAGGCGGAGGGCGCCGTCGAGGGCGATGTCGTCGACGCTCGCGGCGACCCGGTGCCGGGCGCGCGCGTCGCGCGAGACCACGTGCCGACGTGGCTCGTCGTCGGCGCGAATCCGCAGGGGGTCGCGACCACCGACGCCAAGGGCCGCTTCTCTCTCCACGAGCTGCCCGAGGGGAACGTCACGCTCGAAGCGTACGCGCCGGATCGCGGGCGCGCTCACCTGGACGGGGTGCACGTCTCTTCGGGGCGTACGACCGTCGACGTCCACATCGTCCTGGAGGCGCCTGGGTCCGACTCCGCGCGTGCCCCCGAGTCGGCGGCGGCCGGGAGCGTCGCGGTCACGCTGGGCGAGACCGGCGATCCCGCCGAGGTCGTGATCGTCTCGCTGATCGACGGCAGCGAAGCAGAGCGCTCCGGGCTCGCCCCCGGAGACGTCCTCCTCTCGGTGGACGGCGTGGACGTGAGGACCATCGAAGACGCGCGCGCGAAGCTGAGCGGACCGCTGGCCGACGACGTGATCGTCGGCGTGCGGCGGGGAGCTCAGACGCTCGCGCTGCGCGTCGCCCGCGAGGCGGTGCGCCGCTGACGTCTCGGCCGTCACTGCCTGACGAAGACGATCGTCTTGCCCTCGAGCACGGACCACTTCATCGTCTTGGTGTCGGCGAACGTGAAGCTCTGTGGCTCGTCCGGGCCGTCCTTCTCCGTCGTCAGCACCAGGCGGTTCTTGTCCTCGCGTACGACGTGAAATCGGCCCGACTGCTTGTCCTTGGGCGTCGACACGGTGATCGAGTCCCCGCGAACGTCGAGCTCCACGCCGGCCGCGAACGCATTGGCCGCAGCTTGCGCCTCGGGAAGGACCCCCTCGGCGCGAACGCCGCGCCAGTGCCCCTCGAGCCGCGAAGGACCCGCGTGCCGGCATCCCGCTCCCAGCGAAGCGCCGCCCACGAGGAGGATGGCCACAGCCCTCATCGGCGCGAGAGCATAGCGTCAGGCGCCCTCGGGGCGCGACAGGACCTCGCTGATCTCGCCGCCGATGCGCCGGAGCGTCTGGCTGTCGTCGATGCACGCGAGGCGCGTCGCCCCCTCGGCGCAGAGGACCTGGTCGGCCACGCGCGTCAACCGATAGTCGAAGCGCACGCTCGCGGTGCGGCTCTCACCCAGGCGGACCTCGACGTCGAGCTCGTCGTCGAACCGCGCCGGCGCCCGGTACTTGAGCGACAGTTCGACCACGGCGAGGTGAAGCCCCCGCTCGGCCCACGACGAATACGAGACGCCGCGCCGGCGCAGCCATTCCACGCGCGCGACCTCCATGTACGCCACGTAGCTTCCGTGGTGCACGATCCCCATCAGATCGGTCTCGCAGAATCGCACGCGCACCCGGACGACGCTGCGCGACGCGTCCGACCCGTTCGCCTCGGCCATGACGAGCGCCAGGTACCACGGCGAGGCTACGCTGTCTCCCCGATGGTGCAGCCGAAGCGTCGCCTGCCGCTGCTGAACGCCGGAGGCGCCTCCGCGGACGAGGTGCCGGCGCGGTCGCCCTGGCAGTGGGTCGGCTTCGGCGCGCTCGCGATCTTCGCCGTATGGGTGCCCCTGGCGTGGCTGTCGATGCTGGTAGCGATCCGCGTGTCGCCCGGCGAAACGAGCGCCCGCGTCCTCGCCACGCGAGCGCTCGTCCTCGCCGCGGGCCTCGCCGTTTCGGCGCTCGCCGGCGGGTACCTGATCGGGAAGTGGGGCACCGCCGGGGTGGGCGTGCGGGAGGCCGCCCTCGCCGGGCTCGTCGCCGCGCTCGTCGCCACGGCGCTCGCCTGGGCGACGGTCGGCGTCTCCGCGGCCGCGCTGGCGACCGTGGCGATCGCCGTTCCGCCGGCGGCTCTCGGTGGTTACCTCGGGAGCCGCCGGCGGGTCTGAGGCGCAGCGCGTGCTAAGACGGGGCCAGGATGCTCTGCTTGACCGTGCCCACCGACGAGGCATGGGTCGACGCCGCCACGGCCGACGTCGAGGCGGTGCTGCTCGACCATGCGCACTGCGAGATGAAAGCCGCCTCGAATGCGCTCTCTCTCGCCGCGCGCCACCCGCAGGACGCGGAGCTCGTCCGCGCGCTGACCGATCTGGCGCGCGAGGAGATCGACCACTTCCAGCGCGTTCACGCCGTCCTGACGGCGCGCGGTGTGGGCCTCGGGCCGCCCCCGGTCGACGCGTATGCGGCCGAGCTGCGGCGAGCCGTGCAAGCGGAGCCCCGCGAATCCGGCCTGCCGTCGCTGGTCGACCGGTTGCTCGTGTGTGCGCTCATCGAGGCTCGCTCGTGCGAGCGGTTCAAGCTCCTCGCCGCGGCCACGCAGGCGCGCGCCGCCTTCGTCGAGGAGCACGCCCTCTGGAACGAGCTCCTCGCGGCGGAGGCTCGCCACTACCGCACGTTCGTCGAGATGGCCGTACGCGCTGCCGGGGGCGATCGCCCGCGCGCGACCGCGCGGCTCGAGCGGTTGGCCCGCCTCGAGGGGGCCATCGTCGGCTCGTTCGCCGCCGGGGGCGCCGCCCCGTCCCGCGCGACGATCCATGGTTGACGCGCCGATAGAGGACCTGCTCGCGCTCGACCGCGACGTCGCCCGCGGAGAGTCGGCGCTCGCTCGCTGGCGCAGCGCGCTGGCGCGCGACCCGGAGGCGTTCGCCGCCGAGGAGCCGCTCGAGCCGGTCCGCCGCGTGGCCGGCAAGTCGACGTGGGACGCGCTCGGCGCCCTCTCTCCCATCGCGGCGGAGGTGCCCCTTCGCGACGGCCTCCGCGTCTGGGTATACGCGCTGATGCAAGCGCGCATCGGCCGGGATCAGGAGGTCGCCTGGGCGCAAGCCGCCGCGAGGCCCAGCGGCTTGCTCGACGTCGACGTCCCCCGCAAGGTGAGCTGGCGCGAGGCGTGGCGCGGCATGGTCGCGTCGAAGGGGCCCGCCGAGGCGCGGCGCTGGCTCGACGCGGCGGCGCACCCCGGACCGCCTCTGGCCGCGGTCGCGAGCGCGCAGTCCGCGCGGCGGGTCGAGGTCGCACGCCGCCTCGGGCTGGAGCACCCCTGGAGCCCGCTCGGCGCGGTGCCGATCGGCGAGCTTCGGCGCTCCGCAAGAGGTCTGCTCGACGCAACCGAGGAGCTATCGCGCGCCGTCTGGCGCGAGGCTCTCGGTCCCGACCGCGACGCCGCGGCGACGCTGGACGCCGCGATCGGTCGCGCGGCGGCTCACGGGTGGCCGGCGCGCATCACCGCGCGCTGGATCGAAGACATGGTCGCGCCCGGCGGGCGCGGCGTTCGCGTGGATCTGCCAGCGCTTCCGTCTGCAGCCGGCGCCTCGAGCTTCGCGCGGGCGCTCTACGCGTTCGGGTACTCCGTTCGCGCTTCGCTCGGGCGGGGACGGCACGTCTCCGGCTTTGCCGGAGCGTGGTCGAAACCCGACGGCCCAGGCAGCGCCGCGGCGCCCTTCGCCATCGCGCGCGAGCCCGCCTTCGTCGCGGCGCACCGCCTCGGCTCGGTCTTCGGCGCCCTCCCGGCCGATCCCGCGTGGCAAATGCAGGCGCTCGGCGTCGTTCGCCGCAGCGCGCTCGCGCAGGCGCGCACGCTGGCGCGCACGGCTCTCCTCGACGTGCGCTTGCACGCCGCGCGCATTCTCCTCGGGGACGACGCCTCGCTCGCCCCGCGCGACGCCTTCGACGAGATCGGCGTCCGCCTCTTCGGCGCGCCGCTCGACCCACGGCTGCGCGGGGCCTGGCCGCGGGCGCGCGACGACGAGCCCGCCCGCTGGGTCGGCCTCCTGCAAGCCCGCGCCCTGGCGTGCACGCTGCGCGATCTCTTCGACTCCGACTGGTATCGCAACCCGCGCGCCTGGGCGCACCTGCACGCGATCGGCGCGGCTCCGGCGCGCGACACCGTGTGGCGATCTTCGCCCGCGGACGCCGCGCGCGCTCCCGCACCGGCGTCCGGCATGCACGAGCTCGACCCGCCCGCGCTCGACGACGCCGTCCGCGCAATCGCGCGGGCCCTCGAGGACGCCCTCGGATGAAGACGTCCGCTCTCGCCCTCGCCGGCGCCCTCTTCCCGCTCGGGTTCGCGCACGCGAGGCCAGCCGCCGCTCCGCGCGCGGCCAGCCACACGGCCGCCCCGGCCCCGCACACCTGGCTGCGCCCGGCGCCGCCGTTACCGATGCTTCCGAGCCTCTCGCGCGTCCGCGTCGAGGCGGCGCGCGATCACGTCACCGTCGTCGAAGACGTCGCGCTCCCGCGCGGCGAGTGGCAGTCGGGCGGCCTCGACCTCTACGTCGCCTTCGGCTCGCCGGGGACGCCCGCGGCCGCCGACGCGCGCCTCGTGGCCCTCCCCGCGGGCGCCACGGAGCCGGCGCCCGACGATCCCGGCGAGGCGCTCTCGGTGGAGCCGGCTGTCCGTCACACGGCGAGCGCGCAGCTGCTCCTCGGCCCTCCGCAGATGGCGGGCATCCTCGTGCACGTGAAGGACGCGGACCTGCGGCGGGCCTACGCGACGAACGACGTGGCGGGACTGCGCCTGCGCAGCTTGCTCGCTCCGCCCGCCGTCGGCCCTGGCGGCGAACGCGAGATCCTCGTGCGCCTCGGCGTCGCCGGCGGGTTGCCGATGACGATCGGGCGCCTCCAGGTCGCCTCTGTCGAGCCGGCGCCGTGGATCGTTCGCGCGGAGGCGACGCTCTGCGGGCCGGAGGCCGAGCGCCGCCCCCTCGCCGTCGCGATCTATCCCAAGCC
>CALKVG010000686.1 GCA_937998045.1 uncultured Myxococcales bacterium | reverse complement strand
CCGACGAGGTTCGCGCGACCTTCCGCGACCTGGCGCTCTGGATGGTCGAGCGCCACCGGCAAATGTTTCCCGAGCTGTACATCAGACGGACGCCATAAACGCCCCGCGGTTTTGGGACTTCGTCGAGCCCGAAGAGCGAGCGAGCAAGCTCGATCACGCCGGGGTCCGGCTCCACTGCCTAGATCTGCATGCCGGGGCCGGCGGAACATAACGTTACAGTGACGCGAGCCAGGTCAGCAGTGCGTCGTCATCGCGCCAGACCGGCTTGCGTGGGAAGGCGCCGTCTGCGCCAAGAGGGTCGCAGGCCCGCAGCGCCTGCTCCTTCGCCTTGGTGTTGATCTCCGCGTAATGGTTCGTGGTGGAGATGTCCGCGTGCCCCAACCATCCGCGGATGACGTTGAGATCCACGCCCGACTCCAGCAAGTGGACGGCAGTCGTGTGACGGAGGACGTGTGGGGTGACCCTTCCTCGCCGCGCGCCTTCCACGGGTCGGTCGAAGCACCGACTGTGCCGGCGCACGATCTTGTAGATGCCGAACCTCGTGAGGGGCCGACCCGGGGTCGACGTGAACACCGGCTGGTTTGGGGTCGGATGGGCGACGAGCTCGCGCAGCAGATGGGCGGTTTCTTTCCAAAGCGGACACGTGCGCCACTTGTCCCCCTTGCCATGGAGGCGCACGCGCAGGCCGTCAAAGTCGAGATGCTCAACTTGAAGTTGAGCGGCTTCCTGTACGCGGGCGCCCGTGTTGTACAGGAACAGGATCAGGGCTCGATCGCGAAGAGCGTGGGCGCCCCTGGAAGGGAGACCCTTCATCAAAGCCGCCATCTCATCACGCTCGAGAAAGGTGACCTGAGCCCGTGGCGCACGCTTCCGCGGTATGGCAGCGACGCGCTGACACACGTCGAGTACGTCGGGAACCCGACCAGCGATGTAGTCGAAGAAGGCAAGCAGCGCCGCGAGCCGTTGGTTTCGCGTTTGAGCGCGGTTTTTCCGCCCCTTTTCGAGATGTTCCAGGAACTTCAAGACGCGCTCGAACGAGAGATCCTCGATGGTGAGGCGCGAGACCTTGCCCCTCTTGTCGGCCGCCACAAAGAGCAAGAAGAGGCGCATCCCGTCCCGGTAGCTCCGGATCGACGTGGGACGCAGGCCCTTGACCGAGACGAGGTGGTTGGCGAAGAAGCCGTGGATGATGGGCCCGAGCGGATGGCTCACGGCTTCATCCCCGTCCGGGCGAAGCCCTCGAAGCGCCGGTTGGCCTCTTTGAGGAGGTCATCGGTAATGGTGAGGTAAACGGCCGTCGACGAGGGATCGGCGTGGCCCATGAAGGCCGAGAGATAGTGAAGCTTCTCGGCGGCATTGACGCCCTGGCGGTACCAGCGAAGCAGGGTGCCTACCGCGAACGAGTGACGCAGATCGTGCAGATGCGGCGGCGCAACCCCGTCCGGCACGACGAGCCGCATGCGTCGGGTGAGCTCGACGAACGTCATGCTGACGCCGCCGGCGTGGATGCACCGCCGCCCGTCGAACGTGAACAGTGGGGCGTCCGCCCCAGCGCGCCGGCCTCGCTGGGACCGCCGCTCGATCTGCTCGCGGAGAAGGGTGCCGATCTTGGACCCGAACGGGACGAGCCTCGTCTTGTCGAATTTGGTCTTGCGGATGGTGAGGATGCAGCGGTCGAGGTCAACGTCGCCGCAGCGCAGCCCACAACCTTCGCTGGCGCGCAGCCCCAGGCCGTAGAAAAGAGCGAAGAGCGTCCTGTACGTGGCCCCCCTTCCGCGAGCCCAACCCGAGTCGTCGAGTTTTCCCGCCATCTGCAGGAGCCGCTTCGCGGTGGGAGGATCGAAGATGAACGGCATCCGTTGATAGGAGAGCGGCCGGCGTCGGGCGGTCAGAACCGAGCGCTTCAATCGGCCCTGCCCCACCAGCCACGTCATGAGGCGACGAACAAGGTTGCGCAGGCCGTTGAAGTGCCGCGGACCGGCGGGTCGGGACGCGAGGAACTGGTCCACCAGCTCGGTCGTGAGATCGTCGGGGCGCGCCACCTGGTGGTCGGCGAGGTACGCGTCGAACAGACGGAACCCCCGCTCCTCGCTCTTGTACTTGCGCCCCAGCGCGCGCTTGGCGGCGATGAAGAGCAGGATCTCCGGCGCCAGTCCGCTGCGAAAGCCGGACCATCGCTCGTCCTTGCGTACTCCCCCCCGTCGTGCGCCGGTACGTCTCTGCTCGACCGCGCTCACAGCACGTCCTCCCCGTAGCCGAGAGCGACCTCGCGCAGCGCTTCGACGGAGACCTTCGCGTAGGTGCCTTGCGAGGCGGTGGAGCGATGGCCGACATAGTCGCTGATCGTCTTGTACGGGACGTCCGCGTCGATGAGCCGTTGCACGCATGTGTGTCTGAAGACTTGCCCGCCGGGGCGCGGCACGCTGATGCCGGCTGCGTGAAGAAGGGTGCGCATCCGGGCGGTGATCGCAGGAGGGCTGATCGGCCTCAACGGCGCCAACCGACGCATGAACACGTGGCGGTCCAACGTCGTCGGCCGACCTTGGCGCAAGTAGTCCAGCAGGGCCTCTCCGACGGAGGGCGTCAACGGGTACCCGGTGGAATTGCCCACCTTGCGGTTGCGAATCCGAATTCGGTCGTGCTTCCAGTCGACGTCGTCGAGCTGGAGCGACGCGACCTCCTTCACGCGCAAGCCGTAGGTCACCAGCAAAAGAAGAAGGGCGTAATCGCGCTTGCCGTTGGCATCGCGCCGGTCGATCGAGGCGATCAGCTTCTTTGCCTCCAGCCAGCTGATCGAGCGAGGAACGGTGGCCAGTCGGTAGACGAGCGGTGCGTCGAGAACCGCGCTCAGGTCGCGCGGCGCCGCGCCCTCTCGATACGCATAGCGAAAGAAGACCCGCAGACAGGTACACGCCATGCCGAGCGCCGCCTTGCCCAGCCCGGACGCTGCGCGCTCGACGGTGAACGCGGTGAGGTGCTTCGGCTCGACGTCGCCCAGCGAGGCGACCCCCTCTCGGACCAGATACTTCTCGAACGAGAGGAGATAGCAGTCGTAGTTGTAGATCGTGCCCTGGCCGACTCCGCGCTCGGACACGAGGTAGTCGAAGAACCTGGGGAGCTGATCGCGGAAGGGACGCGTGGTCCGACGCGCCCGACCGAGCCCCTTGTAGCCCGGGAGAACGAGCTCCAGCATCTGCTCCACTGGGCGTCTGAGGTCGCTGCGCAGCCTTCGTCTGGAGGCCTTCGTGTTTCGCTTGTTCTTGATGAATAGGGCGCCCTCTTCGACGAACGCGGCGACGTGGGTCGGCAGCTCGGCCCAGGTCTTGGCGCCGCGTAGAGCAGCAAACCGCCCGAAGTGCATGACCGTGGGAACCCGGGAGAACACGAAGCGTGCGGAGTACCGATGCTCGTGGAGCCAGGTGACGTATTGCTCGATGGCGGGCCCAATCCACGACCCACGGATCTCGTCGACCGTCTTCAGCCTCATGAAGTAGCGCTCGAGCATGCCCCCCAAACGCTGGGCGCGGCCCGGACGTATCGAACCGTTATGTAGTCGGCCTCAGAGGCTCGTGGCGTCGATCGCGGTGTCCGGGACGGTGCGGGCACATAACCGCGGCGGCAACAGAA
>CALKVG010000685.1 GCA_937998045.1 uncultured Myxococcales bacterium | reverse complement strand
CTACACGCGTAAGATCGTCGGCAGCGTCAGATGTGTATAAGAGACAGACGCCGTGGAGAGCGACGCCGATCGCGCGGCAAGCGCGCCTGTGGTCGGGGTCTGGGGTGGGCAGTTGGTCGTGCTCGCGTGGTTGGATGGTGCTCCGGATGCTGCCTTGGCCGCTGCCGCCAAGATGCGCGCGAGGGTCGAGACATGGTGCGATCCGTTCCATCTCTGCGTCGCGCTCACGATGACGGCTCTCGCGCACGTCTGGCGCCGAGAGCCCGAACTCGCACTCGACGCGGCGCGCCGGGCCATGGATGTCGGCCGTGACGAAGGATCGCCCGTTTGGCAGGGACGGGCGATGTCGATCCACCATTGGGCGGCCGTGGTGCTCGACCCGAGAACGGCACAGTCCCACTTGGACGAGCTCTCGACTGCCATCGCCTCGCAGCTCGGCGCGGGTCCTGGTGGACGCACCGCGTTCACACCATGTGTCGCCGGAGTCTACGCTGCGGCCGGTCGCCAGGACCTCGCCCTGCAGGAGCTCGACGAGGCCCTCGCGTTCGTCGAGCGGACCGACGAAAGAGCGTGGTCCTCGGAGCTGCATCGATTGCGTGGTGAGCTCCTGAGGGAGTCGGATGAGGCGGAGGCGGAGCGCGCCATCCACAGGGCGCTCGAGATCTCTCGAGAGCAGGGGGCGAAGTCCTTCGAGCTACGCGCCGCGCTGAGCCTCGCGAAGCTCGATCGCGGAGCAAAGAAGAACCGTGCTGCCCTCGGAGAGCTTCGACGCGGCTTCGCGTCGTTCACGGAGGGCTTCGGAACTGGCGACCTCGTGGAGGCGAAAGCGCTGCTCGACGCCGGCCGGTAGCCGCGGTCAACTGACGCGCGCGCGGACTTCTTCGCGAGCTTGGTACAGCTCCCAGAACTTGTTCGCGACCGTCGACCCGTCGACCTTCGCCGCGCCCCTGTCCCCGGCGCTGCCCTTGATGTTGCCGACCACCATGACCTCGCCGACGTAGACGCCCTCGCCCTTCAGCCGCTGGGACAGCAGGCCTACGAGCTTGTGCTTGGCCGCGTTGGCGAGCGCGAGGCCCATGACCTTCGTGGTCACCGCCAACCCGTCCATCTGCGGAGTGTTCTCGCCCAGCGCGCCGTTGCTGATCAGGACGGCTCCCTCGTTCGCCCTCTTCAGATCCGGGAGGGCTTCCTGGACGGCGGCGAGGAGGCCAATCACCGTGACGTCGAGGAGCCCGCGGACGCTCGCGGGGTCTGCGGTGAGAAAGTCTCCCGCCCCGCTGCTGCCACTGGAGGCGTTCCAGTGGATCACCGTGATGGGGCCGAGCGCGCGCCGCACCTTTCCAACGAGCGCGCGCATGCCGGTGGGGTCGCCGGCATCGGCCGGGAAGGCGGCGGAGTCGATGCCTTTCGCCTTCAACACCATCACCCCCGAGGCGAGCCTCTCTTCGTTTCGGCCGACGAGGGCGACTGAGAAGCCTGTCGAGCCGAACTTCTCGGCGACGGCGGTGGAGATGCCGGGCCCAAAACCGACGACGAGGATGGTCTTTCCCATGGGCCTCTGAGTAGCAGAGAACCGAGGCCGCGCGCCGAGCCCAGAGGCCCGGTTGATGAGGATTTGACGCCCTTTGCTCGCAGGGTCGACGGCGCCCCCGATCGGTCGTCGTCGTGCCCTCGCATCTGGGGCCCAACCGTGCGGGGAGCCGACGGCCTTCCGCCGCCCCCGTGCGCTGGCGCGAGCCGCCTGCGGCGCGGAACGGCTGGCGGCGCGTCTTTGACGCCAACTTGGCGGAGCTTTCGCGCTCGTCAAGGAGTTGGACGCCTAGCTTCTTCATATGGCCAAGCGCAATCCGAGCGAGGACGCCCAAGCTCTCCTGGACCTCGTCTCGACCGGGCAGCTGAGCCGTCGGCGGTTCTTGACCCTCGCGAGCGTCGCGGGCCTGACGGCTTGCTACTCGGCTCCTGCCGCCGAGCACGCCGTTGCGGCCGGTGAGAACCAAGCGCGCAACCAGGCGGGGAGCAAGGGCTCGTACGACTACATCGTCGTAGGCGCCGGTGCCGCAGGTTCGGTCGTTGCGGGCGAGCTGTCGAAGACCGGCGCGGACGTCTTGGTCGTGGAGTCGGGCGGCGTGGATGATGCGCCGACGATCAGCAATCCCAGCATCTGGTTCCGCAATGTGGGCGGCCCCCTCGACTGGCACCTTCCGATCGCGCCCCTGCCCCAGCTGAACAACCGCAAGTTCAACATGGCGCTCGGACACGTTCTGGGCGGCGGCAGCTCCATCAACGCCATGGTTTGGTCGCGCGGGATGGATCTCGACTATGACAGCTGGGAGCGCAACGGCGCGACGGGGTGGGGGTTCAAAGACGTCCTTCCAGTTTTCAAGGCTCAGGAGGACTGGGAGGGCGGCGCGAACGAATGGCGCGGTGTAGGCGGCCCGATCCACGTCCGGAACGTCCACAATCCGCATCCGACCTCACCGGCTCTCATCGAAGCGGCTCGTCAGATGGGACTCCCCGTCCTCGACGACATGAACGGCCCGATGCGACCTGGCGCCGGGTACAACAACATGAACATCGCCGCGGACGGCTCGCGGGTGAGCGCGGCGCGCGCCTTCCTGCGGCCGAATCTGGGTCGCCCCAACATCACGCTGCTGCTCAACGCGAACGTGACGAAGGTCGTCTTCGAGGGCGACCGCGCGGTGGGCGTCGAGATCGCGGAGGGGGACAGCGTGCGCACCGTCCGCGCCGCGCGGGAAGTGATCCTGTCGGCGGGAACGGTTCACACCGCACAGCTGCTCCTGTTGTCGGGCATCGGCAACGCCGACGAGCTGAAGAAGCTGGGGATCTCCCCGATCGCCAACCTCCGCGGCGTCGGCCAGAACCTCCAGGATCACGTGCTCTTGTCCGGAGTCGTCTTCAAGTACAAGGGCAAGATGCCGGAGCGCCCGGTGGACAGCAATGCCACTGACGCGAAGGTGGCCCTGTCCAGCGGCCTCTCCAGCCATCCGGCGGACATCCAGCTGGTGCTGGAGCAGCTATCGATTGCCACGCCGGAAGCGGCGGCACGATTTGGCGCGCCGCCGAAGGAGGGCTTCACGATCGCCCCCGCGCTGGTGCAGCCTACGAGCCGCGGTCAGGTGCGCCTCGTGAGTGCAAACTGGCGTGACGCACCCCTCCTCGAGAGCAACTACCTCGCCACGGACCACGATCTTGCCGCGATCCTTCGAGCCATCGAAGCCGCCCGCGAGCTCGGTCGTCAAAAGGCGTTCGACGACATTCGCGAAGCAGAGGTAGTCCCCGGGCCGAGCGTCACAAGTCGGCAAGACCTGACCGACCTCGCGCGAACCGCCTCGGCGAGCTTCGGGCACGCCGTCGGCACGGCCAAGATGGGAGCGGACGTCGATGCCGTGGTGGACAGTAGCCTCCGTGTCCACGGGGTCCGCGGGCTGCGTGTTGCCGACGCCTCGGTGATGCCGTCCATCGTCGCGGCTCCTACCAACCCGGCCGCCGTGATGATCGGGGGCCGTGCCGCCGCCATGATCACGGGCAGGAGCTGAGCCATGACCATCCTCCGTCACGGGCTCACTGCCGCCGACCGAGAAGCCATGATCGCGTTCCGGGCCAGGGTCGCGGCCCATCCCGTCGCGATCACCCGAGCGTCGTACGACGCCATGCTCGAGCAGGTGCCCTCCGCCGACTCGGTCAGCTACACCGAGACCAGCGTCGCTGGTGTGCGTGGCGTCTGGTGCGCCCCGTCAACGAGCTCGAGCAAGGCGGCGGTGCTCTACCTGCACGGCGGCGTCTTCGTCTACGGAGCGGCTCACGCATACCGACACTTTGCCGGGCAGATCGCCGCGCGGTCTGGTGTGCCCGTTTTCGTCGCGGACTACCGTCGGGCTCCGGAGCACCCCTTCCCTGCGGCGCTGGACGATGCCGTGGCGGCTTACCGCGGCCTCGCCGCTCAGTACGGCGCGCGAAACGTCGCCATCGTCGGTGACTCTGCCGGAGGCGGTCTCGCCCTATCGCTCCTCCAGGGGGAGCCGGGTGCTCGCTGCGCGGTTCTGTTCTCGCCGTGGACGGATCTCGCCCTCACTGGCGGCAGCATCGAAGGCAAGGCCTCCGAAGATCCACAGCTCTCTCGCGCCGCTCTCGAGGCCGGCGCGCGCCAATACCTCGGTGACCACGACCGCCGGGACCCACGTGCGTCCCCCGTCTATGGTCCTGCACCCGGAACGTCCGCCATTCAGGTTCATGTCGGCACGGCGGAGGTGCTTCTCGACGACTCCTTGCGGCTGGGATCGTGGAACGGCGTCGAGGTGCACGAATGGGAGGGCATGCCTCATGTCTTCCCCAGCGCCGTCGGCCTCTTCGAGGCGGCTCGTACGGCCCACGACGTGGTCGCCGCGTTTCTGCGCGCGGAGCTCGGCGCGTGAGCGCTCCTCTTCGCCCACATCACCAACCCGCTGAACTGACGAAAGAGCGAGCATGACGAACGAGCAGATCACTCGCGGAACATTCGTGAGCACCTCCCGTTGGAGCTCCGCTCTTGGCGCCCTCCTCATAGGAGCGAGCCTCGTGGCGTGCGGCGGGGGAGCGGCGAACGTAGTCACGCCTCCGCCGGAGCCTGGCGGCCATCCTGCCGAGGGCCCGGCCTCCGGTGCCTTGCCCGCACCGGGTACCTACGAGCTCGATCCGCCGCACACGTTCATCGTGTGAGCGGCCAAGCACGAGGTCGTCGGCATGGTGCGCGGGCGATTCGACAAGATCGCGGGCACGCTCGTGGTGGCGCAGGACCCGGCCGCGTGCACCGTCGACGTCACGATCGAGGCCCCGAGCCTCGCGACTCAGAACCCCATACGCGACGCAGACCTGAAGAGCCCAGCGTTCTTCGACGCCGCGAAATTTCCGACGATTACCTATCGTGCCCGCGGAATACACCGCTCCGAAGAGGGGTGGGTCATGGACGGGACGCTGACGATCCGCGAGACCTCCCTGGTACTCCCTGTCAGGTTCGCATTCCGCGGCGTCGCTCCGGCGCAGGCTGGGAAGCCCACGCGCGTCGCATTCGGGGGCCACGCGGACACGAAACGCGCCGACTTCGCCATGACGCGTGACCTCGTCGAGGAGATCGGCGCGAACGCCACGGGCTTCGACGTCGCGATCGAGATCGACGCCGAAGCGCTTGCCAAGGGGCCCGGGCCGTGAAGAGACGTCTTCGAGGCCACCAAGGGCAACTACGTGAACGCCGCCGGCCGAGGGCCTCGCTCAACTACTCGCAACGGACTGAAACAACCTACTCACCGAGGATCGACCAATGAACAATAACGAGCAGATGGTTCGGAGAGCGTACGAGGCAGCCGAAAGAGTCGACCTCAAGGCGTTCGTGGACTGCTTCACACCGGACGGCACGTTCACGGACATGTCCATCAACGTCACGTACCGAGGGGCGGAGGGTCCCTTGGGAATCCCGGCGACGGTCACCAACTACGCCAAGGCGTTCCCCGACATGCACCGCGAGATCTACAAGCTGTGGACGCTGGACGACATGGTGTTCGTCGAGCTGGCGCTGCAGGGCACGCACAAGGGCCCGCTCAAGATGGCGGAGGGGTTCATTCCCGCGACCGGGAAGCGGATGGACACGCCCTGCTTCGACGCTTTCAAGCTCGTGAACGGCAAGATCTCGACCTTCCACTGCTACCCGTCGGGGACGGTGGTCCTGTCGCAGCTGGGGGTCTTCGGGAACCTCGAAGCTGCGATCCAGCGGGGCGGCTGACCGTGAGCGAGACAGGCCCCATCAGGATTGGTTACAGCCTTTCGCTCAGCGGCCCCCTCGGGGCGAACGGCCAGACGGCCTACCTGGCACAACGGATCTGGGAAGAGGACGTCAACAAGCGAGGCGGGCTGCTCGGGAGGCCGGTGCAGCTCGTGTGCTTCGACGACAAGTCGGACGCTTCTCTTGTGCCGGCCAACTACGACAAGCTTCTGGACGTCGAAAAGGTCGATCTGGTCGTGGGGGGCTACGGCAACAACTCGCTGACGCCCGCCATGCCCCGGCTCATCGAACGCAAGCGCTACCTCGTGGGCCTGATGAGCCTCGGGGCAAACCTGCGCTTCGACTACCGGGGCTACTTCGCGATGATCCCGACCGGGCCCGATCCGAACACGGCGCTCACCGCGGGGTTCTTCGAGGTGGCCGCGCGGCAGAAGCCGAAGCCGCAGACGGTGGCGATCCTCGCCGCCGACGCGGACTTCTCACGCAACCCGATCGTGGGCGCGCACTCGAACGCTGAAAAGAACGGCCTCCGAATCATCTCCGAGACCAAGTATCCGCTCTCGACGAAGGACTTCGCGCCGCTGCTCCGGGAGGTCGGCAAGACGTCCCCCGACATCCTCTTCCTGTGCTCGTACCTGAACGACTCCGTCGGGCTGATCCGAGGCATCAGCGAGGTTGGGCTGGAGCCGAAGGTCGTCGGCGGGGCGATGATCGGTCCGCAGAGCAGCGCGGTCCAGACGGCACTCGGGCCGCTTCTGAACGGCCTGGTGAACTACGAGTACTGGCTCCCGGTTCCGAAGATGATCGTACCGGGGGTCGAGGACGTGATCCGACGGTACCAGGCGCGGGCCGAATCTCAGGGCGCCGACGCGTTGGGGTACTACGTAGCGCCGTTGGCGTACGCCCAGATGCAGGTACTCGAGCAGGCCATCTCCGCGACCAAGAGCCTGGATGACGCTGCGCTCATCGAGTACACGCGCACCGCCTCGTTCGCGACCGCGGCGGGCGACGTGAAGTTCGGCAAGGGTGGCGAATGGAGTGCCGCGCGTGTTCTCCAGGTGCAATTCCGTGGCATTCGCTCCAACGACATCGCCGAATTCAGGGATGCACGGACGAGAGCCGTCGTCTCACCAGACGCGGTCGCCTCGGGTGAGCTCATCTACCCGTACGCCCAAGCCAAGAAGCCCCGATGAGAGTCGTCGGCGTCTCGGTCCCGGTGCTCACCCGGGACATCGATCGGGCCATCCCGCACTACGAGGCGTTGACGGGCGAACGGGTGAAGGCGCGTTTCGTCGTTCCCGGGCGTGGCCTGACGATCGCGCTGCTCGGCAGCGTGACCCTCATCTCCGGAGACGAGGAGGCGCTCGCTCCTATGCGGGAACTGCGCGCCACCTTCATCGTCGACTCGATCACCGACTTCGAGGCCCACCTCCGCAGCAGTGGGGGGACGATTCTGCAGCCGCCAGCCCCGACGCCGGCGGGTCGGAACATGGTGGCGAGGGACGTCGAGGGGGCGGTGTTCGAGTTCGTGGAGCCAACCTGAAGCTCGCGAAGCTGACCCGGTCTCGGCTGCTCGAGAACACGGCCACGACACGATGATGGTGAACTTCCGCTCGCTGCGCGACAGCGGCATCACCTGGGAGTGCTTGCAGGGCACCCCCATCGAGCGCATCCAGGCCCGCGCCGGACACGAACACATCGCGACCACGCTCGGATACATCAAGCTCGTGGAGGACCTGGCGGGCAAGCTGGGCGCGCCCTTCGGGGCGCTGCCCTTTGCTCCCGCGGAGCTGTCCAACGAGTTGTCCAAGGAGCCCGCAAGTGTGCGGAACGAAAGCTCCCCAGGGCCTCCGGTAGTGGGAGAATTGTGAGCGACGTGGTTGTCGATTTTTATGAGGCGAAACAGCGACTTCGGCCGAAGGAGCGGGTTTGGGGGCCGCCGCCCATACAGGCGACGCTAGCTCTAGCGGAGGAGTTTCGGGGCCGGCTCGAGGGTGGAGTGGTTAACCAGGCGGACCTCGCACGCTTGTACGCGGTGAGCCGGGCGAGGGTCACGCAGGTCCTCCTGCTGCTCAAGCTTCACCCGGCCATCCTCGACTTCCTGCGGGGGCTGCCCCCGGGGCCGCACGCGCGGCTGTACACCGAGCGCCGCCTTCGCCCGCTCCTCCATGTGGAACCACGAAGCCAGCTTCGACGAGCGAGCCTCGTGCTCAAAGATTTTGCGGTCAGGGAGCGCGATGAGAAGAGGGCGTAGTGCCGGAAACTTGCCCTCCTCCTCCATCTCGGCGAACGGTGGTCCAATGCCCGCCCGGTACCAGCTTGTCCGAATGGACGCCGTCGAGTGGCTTCGCTCGTTGCCGGCCGGCTCCGTCGATCTCGTCATCACCGACCCGGCCTACGAATCGCTGGAGAAGCATCGCGCGGTGGGGACCACGACGCGCCTCAAGCACTCGAAGGCGTCCAGCAACGACTGGTTCGCGATCTTCCCCAACGCCCGCTTCCCCGAGCTGTTCGACGCCGTGTACCGGGTGCTCAAGAAGAACGCTCACTTCTACCTATTCTGCGATCCCGAGACGATGTTCGTTGCGAAACCGATCGGCGAAGCCGCCGGCTTCAAGTTCTGGAAGCCCCTCATCTGGGACAAGCGCACCATCGGCATGGGGTACCACTACCGGGCGCGCTACGAGACCATCCTCTTCTTCGAGAAAGGGCGGCGGCGACTGTCTGACCTCGGCGTGCCAGACGTCATCGAGGTGCCCCGGGTCCGCAACGGCTACCCGACCGAGAAGCCCGTGGCGGTTGGCGAGGTGCTCATCCGCCAGAGCAGCGAGCCGGGCGACCTCCTGGTCGATCCCTTCATGGGCTCCGGTGCGTTCGGCGTTGCCGCCGTCGGTCTCGGGCGTAGCTTTGCCGGCAACGATACAAGCGGGCAAGCGTTCGACGTCGCCCGTCGCAGGCTCGACGAAGCGGGCGCGCGCCGCTGCAAGCGGTTGCCAGAAGCACAGGAAACTTGGACCCCCTCTCCGCGCACCCATACGATCCGGAGCGGTGAAGCCGCATGACTATCGCGACCTGATCGCGGCCTACATCGACGCGAACTACGGCCTGAGAGACCTCGTCGTGTACACGGAGGTTTCGCTCGGGAAGACGATCATCGGCAAGAACCGGAAGCTCGACCTGTTCGTCCTCCGACGGTCTGACCAGCGCGCAATCGCACTGGAGACGAAGTACCAGGATGTTTCCGGCACGACCGACGAAAAGATTCCCTACGCGTTGCAAGATCTCGAAGCGCTGTGGATTCCGGGGTGCCTCGTCTACGCGGGCCGCGGATGGTCCAAGGGAGTGCGCCACACCCTCGAGGGGTCGCGTCGCGCCGTTCAATGCTTGCCGGAACGGTCCAGTCTCGCGCGCACGGCCTCGACGCGCGAGCTGGATCACGTGCTGGCCGCTGTCTTCGGACTTTGGGATCACGTGATCCCCGAAGAGCGCCTCTTCTCCAAGAACCCGCAGCTGTTGCTTCTTCCGCGCGGGCCGAGAAAGGCCGAACCTCGTCCGGGCCCTTCCGAGAAGAAGGCGGCCGAGGGCGATAGCTAGTTCTCGTCCGAGAAGGTACGCGAGCGCGTTCTTGGCGCCGGCCGCGG
>CALKVG010000684.1 GCA_937998045.1 uncultured Myxococcales bacterium | reverse complement strand
ACCGTAACGGACTTTCACCATCAACTTTCTGCCGGCTTCGCCGGCGCACAGGAGAAGTGCCCATGGATAGCCGCTCTACCGTCATCGCCGTGGACGACAGCACCTTCGATGCCGAGGTGCTCGCGTCCGACCTTCCGGTGCTCGTCGACTTTGTCGCGCCGTGGTGTGGGCCGTGCAAGGCCTTGGGTCCCGTCATCGAGCGACTGGCGGCCGAACACACGGGCCGAATCAAGTTCGTGACGGTGGACGCCGACGCTTCGCCGAGCACCGCGAAGCGCTATGGCGTTCGCGGCCTTCCGACCGTGCTCGTGTTCCGCAACGGCGAGAAGACAGCGGGGCACCTCGGCGCGACGACGAGAGAGAAGCTCCTCGCGCTGCTCCGAGGTTGAGGGGTAGGCGCACCGCCGGACCGCTCCCTGGATGCTAACCTTCTCTGTTCGCTTCGATCACGCCAGCGAACAAGCCGCTGGAGACCCACTCGCGGAACCAGTGGGTCACCCTCTGCGCTGCGTCTGCGGCATCGAGCTCCGCAAGCGCCCGGTCCGCGCGACCCAGCGCCGCACCCAGCGCCTCGCCGTCTAGGAGCGCCAAGAGGACGTCGAACATCGGCACGGTGAGATCCATGCGCCACACCGTGTAGCCGCTGCGGTAAACGGCCGTGGCCGAAGGCCCGGCGGATGGGATCGCGGCGTCTCGTCCGTCCTTGAACGCCTGGAAGTATGCGTTGACGGGGTGGTCGAGGCGGAGGAGACGAAGCGAAGTGTTGGGGACCAGCTTCGCCGCCGCCCACGCCTCCGCCGGCAGATCGCGCAGTCGCTCCAGCGTCATCGGTTCGCCGCTCGCAGCGTGAATCGCTTCGACGATCGCCCATTCGAGCGACGCGAGATCCGCCGCGAATGAGCGCGTCGCCGGCTCGAACGGGCCCTCGTCGCGGCAGAACGCGGCAAGGCGACGTCCGAAGAAATTGAGGTTCGGCCCCTCCGACGGGTGGCGCGCGATGAAGCTGCGGCAAAGCTCCTCGAAAGCGGCCGCGCCGACCGCGTGCTGCAACGCGGGATAGTCGTCCGACAGGCACTCGAGAAGCCGCGCGTGGTACGCGCGTCGGTAAATGTCCAGGCGCTCCGGCGAGCTCAAACGCGGACCCGCCGTCAGCCGGTGCGCGGCCTCGCGCTCGTCCGCGCTCGCGGGGTCGGATCCGGTAGCCATGATCGAACGCGCAAACCAGAGTTGGGTACCGCGGAGCGTGTTCACGCCGACTTCCCGATGTACTCGCGCGCACGGAGGGCTTCGGCGTGGGTCTCGGCGAAAGAGGGAATGTCGGCGTCCCACTCGAGGAGCACGGACACGCCCCCGGCGCGCGCGTAGGCGTCCCCGAGCAGGCGCCAGACTTCCTCGGCGACAGGGCCGATGTGCGAATCGATGATGTGCGTACCGTGGTCGGTGTGGCCTGCGACGTGAATCTGCACGACGCGATCGAACGGAACGGCCGCCAGGTACTCGTGTGGGTCATGGCCGTGGTTGCGCGACGAGACGAAGACGTTGTTCACGTCGAGGAGTAGCGCGCAGTCGGCCTCTTCTGCGAGGCGGGCCACGAATTCCCATTCCTTCATCGTCGACCCCGTGTACTCGACGTACGTCGATGGGTTCTCGAGCGCGAGCGGGGCGCCCAGGAAGTCCTGGACCGCACGAACGCGATCGACGACGTGGCGCAACGCCTCATCCGTGTAGGGGAGAGGCAGCAAGTCGTGCGTGTTCTTGCCGCCGACCCCCGTCCAGCACAGATGGTCGGAGACCCACAGCGCGCCCACGCGGTCCCGCAGGCCGCGCAGCTCGGCGAGGTACCCCCGGTCGAGAGGGTCGGTCGAGCCGATCGAGAGCGACACCCCATGCATCACCACGGGATATCGCTCCGCGATCGCTTCCAGGTACTGCAGCGGGCGCCCCGCCGTCTGCATGTAGTTCTCGCTCAAGACCTCGAACCAGTCGACGGCGGGGCGATACTCGAGGATATGCGCGTAGTGGACCGTGCGGAGGCCGAGCCCCACTCCGAGATTCGGGAGCGAGAATCGGTTCGCCATGGCTCGCGCAGACCCGGCCGGTCAACCCTTGCAGCCGCCCTGACCCTTGCAGTCGTTCTGCCCCTTGCACGCGTGCTTGTCCGTCTTGCAGCCGCCCTGACCTTTGCAGTCGTTCTGGCCCTTGCAGGCGTGCTTGGCGGGAGTGGCTGCCGGCGCGCTCGCCGCGCCGGGTTCGGGCGCGTTCGCCGGTGGATTCGCACCGGCACAGCCCGTAAGGCCCATGAGGATCCCGCCCACCGCCGCCACGATCATCTTGCTTTCCATGTTCGCTCCTTCTCCGGGTGCACTACTCGAGGCTTGAGTACGCGCGGCGTCAAGAGGAGTTTCGCCGAGACGATCCCTTCCGCGCCGATAGCCGCCGAATTCCCGGGTCGCGTAGATTCAGGCTCCATCGGCCCTCCAGCCGAGTTTTCGAATCAGGAGATGATCCAGAGAGAGCGCACCCGGCCCCACGATGGCGATCATCACGAGCACGACGAGATAGGTGAACTCGTCGAAGCCGACGAGATCGAACAGGCCATGGAGCTCGCTCCGCTTCGCCGTCGCGATGGCGACGACCATGCTGACGATGAGCGGGACGGTGGCGAACCGAGTCACGAACCCGACGACGAGGAGCGTGCCGCAGATGAGCTCACTGTAACCGACCAGCACCGCGTGAAAGCCCGGTGCGGGGATGCCGAGCGTTTCGAAGAACTTCGTCACTTTGGGAATGTCGTGGACCTTTCCCCATCCTGTGGACATAAAGAGCAGTCCGACCGCCGCGCGGCCAAGCAGGGGCGCGAGCCATTGCATGCGCGCGAGGTACGTCAGCGCACGCGCTCGGAGATCCCGGATCCCATCCTTTGTCATTTCGTTCCTCTCCCCGGCGGCTCCCGCCGACATCGCTTCTACGCTCGGCAGGCTACCAAGTTACACGCACGGCTCGCCGCTGGGGTCGTAGTCGCGGGCTTGAGCGCGTCGGGATGCTTGCGGGGTGCGCGCGCTCCGGCAAACGCCGCCCCACCGGCCATCGCGTGGGATTACGACGTCCGCACGAGCGGAGGGGCAGTCGACGAGCTCGTGGTGGACGCCCGGTTCGCTCCAGGCACATCCGACGAGCTCCGCATCGACGAGGGTGCCGACGCGTTCGTGCACGACGTCGAATATGCGTCCGGAGACCAATGGCTACGCGCCGAGCGCCCCGGATCGACGTGGACCGCACCCTGCCGGGCGCAGGGGTGTCGGGTTCGATATCGCTTCGCGTTGCGGGAGGCGGCGGTGCGGCTCGACGACCCGGAGAGCGCGATCGCGTCGGGAGACGTCCTCGTCGCACCCCCGGCGACCTGGCTGCTTCGGCCGTCCTTCACGCCCGGCGGCGGGCGGCGCTTTCGCTTTCGCGTCCACGTCGAGCCGCCGTACCGCTTCGCAGCCGGTACACGTCCGGCGCCCGGTGCCGGAGCAGACACCTTTGAAGCGTCCATCGAAGCGATCGAGGGCTCGAGCTTCGCCGTCTTCGGGAATTTCGCGTTGAACGACGTGCGCAGCGGCACGAGCCGCGTCGATGTCGCGATCGCACCGTACCGGCTCGCTCTCGCGGAGCGCGACGTCCTCGCGTGGATCGGCGCGGCGGTGGATTCTCTGGCCGCCTACTTCGGCCGCTTCCCGGTCGACCGGACGCTGGTCATCGTGCAGGCGGGCCGGCCGGGCAGTCCGACGCGCGGCGAGACGCTGGGCGATGGCGGCCCCGCGGTTCTCGTGCGCGCCGGGAGCAAGGTGACCGCGGCGACGACGCGCGATGACTGGGTCGTCACTCACGAGCTGATCCACGTCTCGCTTCCCTCGCTCTCGCGCGACCACGTCTGGCTGAGCGAAGGCATCGCTACCTACGTGGAGCCAGTCGCCCGCGCCCGCGCGGGACTCGTGACGCAGGAGAAGTTCTGGCGCGATCTCGTCGAGGGCCTGCCGCAGGGGCTGCCCGAGACCGGAGACCAGGGCCTCGAGCGAACGCACACATGGGGTCGCACGTACTGGGGCGGCGCCCTCTTCTGCTTGATGGCCGACGTGACGATCCGCGAGCGTACCCACGGTGCCCGCTCGCTGGATGACGCATTGCGGGGAATCGTCGCGACCGGAGACGACGTCGAATCGCTCTGGAGCGTGGAGCGATTCCTCGACGTCGGCGATCGGGGTACCGGGACTCATGTCCTCGGTGAGCTCTTTGCCTCGATGGCTCTCGCCCCGGGCACCGTGGACCTCGCCGCGCTCTGGAAGCGACTCGGCGTGCGAGTCGAGGGCGACCGCGTCGTGTTCGACGACGGTGCGCCGCTTGCGGCAATTCGAGTGGCCATCACGGCACCTTACGCACGCCCAGCGACCACGACGGGACGCATCCACTGGGACGGAAATTTCACAATCCAGCCGCAGTTGGTGTCGCGAAACGCTCGGAGGCTCGCGATTCCATGAGCCATCGCGCGCGCGGCGGTCTTTATAGAGGACACCAAGGCGAGGGCTGTCATGACGAAGATTTCGATGCTCACGTGCGTGCTCGCCGCGGCCGCGTGCGGCGATGCGAGCGGTTCGAGCCCGTGGCAGGTAGCCCCTGGGAGCGGCACCTCGGGAGGGGGGCCCGGATCGAGCAGCAGTGGCTCGACGAGCGGAGGAGGGAGCACCAGCAGCGGCGCATCGACGAGCGGCGGGTCGAGCGGCAGCGGCGGGTCGACCGGTAGCTCCGGATCCACGAGCGGCTCGGGGTCTACGGGCGGCTCGGGGTCCACGAGCAGCTCCGGGTCCACGAGCGGCTCGGGATCGACGAGCGGCGGAAGCAGCAGCGGCTCGACGTCGGGCGGGAGCAGCGGAAGCAGCAGCGGAGCGGTCACGTACACGTGCGCCCCGGGGCTTCCCGCCAGCATCCGGGATCTTCAGCCGAGCGTCGATTCATCGAGCAGCACCAAGTCTTCGGTCACGCCAATGGGCGTCCACTTCGAGACTCCGGCACAGCACGTTATGACATCCGCGGACGAGGCTCTGCTGAGCGACGCCACGCAGCAGCCGGCGACCGTCTTCTCCGGGGCTACATGGAAGACGATGCCGGTGACGCTCTATCCGGCGCCCGATGGCATGCCGGAGCCGGCCGATATCAATCAACACGCGATCGGCAACTGCGACGGTGACTCGGCGCTGGCAGGCCTGGTCTACCAGAACCCCGCGTTCATCCAGGGCCTCATCACCGACAAACAGGACGGCACGTTCTCCGTGAAGATGTTCGACCCCATGGCCAAGCCGATCACGGTGAACGTCGACAGCCAGTTCATGGTCGACTCGAATGGCAATCTCGGCCAGGTATCGTGCAAGAACGGTGTCGCGTGCTGGTCCACGGTCGTCGAGAAGGCGTACATCAAATACAATCAGGTATACGGCGTCGTCTCCGACGTGAACGGCATCGGCTCGGAGTTTACGACGCCGATGTTCACCGGCGTGGGAGACAGCTTTGCGTTCAACCCGGGCGTCCTCAAGCCCGCAGACATCACGCGCGCGGTCACCGCGTTTCTGGCCGCGGGCAAGTTCATCACGACGGGATTCAACATGGAGGGGGTCGTCGTCCCTGCGGGCGGTCGGCCCACGGGCGCGCAGAGCGTCACCGCGCACGGCTATGCCGGGCTAGTTCCGGACAGCAGCTCCTTCATGGCCTCCGCCCGAAATCCGTGGGGCGTCGTTCCCGACCCGAACTACGACGGCAGCACCGACGGGGTCATGGATATCCCACCCGACGCGACGTGGGCCGGTATGATGGATTTCCGGATCATCGAGCCCGGGGCTGCTTGCGGTCCTGGACAGACCACGCCCTACGTGCCGAAGCAGCTCGACCTGCCGGAGTACGTGTCGACCATCACCGAGCGGCACGCGCTCAAACACTGACTCTCGGGCCTGGCGCGGGTCCCTAGGGCGCGCGAGGCGCCCTCACTTCGGTTTCGAGGCGACGCCCGGAGGCGAGCGCGGCCTTCCATGCAAACGTTCGCGATAGCGCGGCAGGGGCCACTTGCGCCAGCCGTTCGCAATAACGGCCGGCGACCCAGCGCTGCGCCTCCCACACGATCAGCTCGAACGGCTCGGCCAACCCGAGACGCTCCAGTGCCTCCTCGCAGTCCGCGTATGTGACGCTGGTGTCCTCGGTCTCGACCTGGGCCGCAAGCGCTCGCGCCTCGGTGACGTCGCCCGCGACGACGAGCACGCGACGGACAGGCAGGGCGTCGGCGCGCGTGACCCGGACTACGCCGTCGGTCGCCGGATCGCTGGCCGGGAGAGTGATGCGGAAACAGCTGCCGTAGCCGACTTCGCTCTCGACGGTGATCGCGCCGCCGGCTGCGGCAAGGGCCTCACGGGCCGCGGCCAGTCCCAAGCCGACGGATGGGCGATCTTTGGTTGTGAAGAATGGTTCGAAGATTCGCTCGAGGTCGGCCGGGGGAATGCCCACTCCGGTGTCGCCCACGTCGATGGTGACCAGGCTCTCGGGGCGGACGTCGGTTTCGATCCGGATCGTATTTGCGCCGGGAATGATCTCCGGAATGGCCTCCGCGGCGTTTCGCAGGAGTGCGATCACCGCCCGCGCGAGCGCAGGCAAATGCACACGGACCCTCGGCAAGGGCCGGTACAGTCGCGACAGGCAAGCGCGTGCGGCGACCTGATGCCAGGTCAGCTCGATCGCGAGCTCGATGGCGTCGTGGACATCGACCAATTCCGCGGCGCCGAGGACAGACGACGGCGCGGTGACGGCGCAAATGCCCCGAACGAGCGCGGCGAGACGTTCGGCGAGCGCGACCTGGTCGCCGAGTCTGCCCCTGCCCCACGCCCCCTCCGCCGAGCGGAGCCCGGCGATGAGCTTCGACAGGGGCGCGTCGAGTTCCTTCACGAAGGGCGCGATCTGCGTCAGTCCCACGCCGTTCTCGGGGGTCGCGTCGGTATTCATTGCGGACGGGCCGGCGCCTCGCTCTTGCACGAGCGGGACCAGGAATCCGTCGTCACGCGCTCTCGCGTTCGTCGTGGTCGAAAGGTGCGATGTCGTGGGAAGGAGAGGGCGAGCGACCGTGGGCCACTGGCGCTCCGTCGCCATCGCGACGAGATCGGTCGTGGACCGTGGATCCACCCCGCTAGTCGCCGCCGGTGGCGGCATCTCCGATGCCGCAAGGACCGTGGCAGCCGCCCTGCGCGCACAAGGCGATGCCGTAGATGAGACCTATCGCTGGATCCGTGGACGAACTGACACCGGAGCTCACGACGCAGGGAACGCCGCAGTTCACGATGCCGCGGAAGGTCGGTTGCTCGAAGCAGTGATGGGCGATGGCGCACGTGTAGATAACCGCGCATTTTGCGTTCGCCTGGCATGCACTGACTTCGGTTCCGCAGCCCGGCGGCGAGGCGTCGTCCGCCGACGTCAGGCAGGAGATGCATGTAGGACCGGCTTCGCCGTCCGGGGCGCCTCCGTCGAGATCCGACGCATCGACGGCCGCGTCGGGCGTGAACGCGCTCGCGTCCCCGTCGTAGGCGACCGGGGTCAGATCGACGCAGGCGACGACTACGCAGCCAATCGCCGCGATGAGCGAGACACCGACCGCTGACCACCCGAGTCCCGTCATTTCATCCTCAGGGCAATAGGTCGTATTGTAGCCCGCCCATCACACGGAAGGGATCCACGGGAACCAGCTGGGGACCGGCGGGCGCCCCGGCGGTCGTCGTTCCGCACGTGGCGGAGATCGAACAAATGGACCCCGAGTCCTGATTCGGGCCCACGACATACGGCCCTCGATCGGCCAGCGCCCAATTTGCGCCAATCCGATACGAGAGCCCCTTCACCCCAGGGACCGAGCCGGTCACGGTGACGCGCAAATCGAGCTGCGGCGGAGCCACTGGAAGCTCGGCCCTCGGCCACCCGCCCGTGAAGGCCCGGTCCGCGTAGCGTTTTCCCATCCAGTGCACCGCAACGGCGACGGTGGGAAGATCTCCGGGCAGGTCGTACGAGATTCGGCCGTTGCCGAAGACCTGCGGCCCGACTGTGAGCGGCTCGCTGGGCGATCCGGGCGCGCTGACGTCGTTGCGCTTCGCCACGGCACCGGTCACCATCGCTCCCCAACGCACCTGCTGGAGCGCGCCCCACGTCCCCTCGTAGGAGGCGTTGAATCCCCAGTTGTCGATCGACGACACGTTCCTGTACTGGGTCACTCCGTAGTTCTCGAGGCTGACGAGTCCCTGAGCCACGGCCGCCGCCGTCTCCTGCGGGGTGAGCGCGTGCAGCTCGACGAGGTTGCTCCACCACGAGCGAAACGCGCCGAAGAGCAGGCGGTGGGCGCCGAGGCGCTGCTCGAACGAACCCTCCACCGAGCGCACGCGCTCCGGTTGCAAGTCGCCCCCCGGGATCTGCAAGGGGAGTTGCAAATTGGTCTCCGCCCACGAAGGAGACCGGAACGCCTCGGCGTAGATCGCCTTGAACGTGCCCCCATCCCACGCCCGCGCGGAGGCGGCGATCCGCGGGGAGACATTGCCCTGGTACCGCGTCTCTTCGTCGAAGCGCGCGCCTCCGTTCAGACCGAGCCACGGCGCCGGCTGCCAGGTCTGTTGCGCGTAGACTCCGACCGCCTGATCGTATTTGCTGACCAAGTTGGTGCTCGGAGCCACGGGTTTTCCGGTGTTGAAGTCGCTCGTGTCGAACTTGCTGCCGATGAAACGCACGCGCCCATCGACGCCGACCAAGGTCACGAGCGACGCATCCTTGAGCCAGTCCAGCGAGAGCTGCTCCTCGAGGCCAAGCCATCGAGACGCGGTGGTGCCCTTGTAGGTGACCGTCGGATTGGACCCGGTCGCCTGCAGGCCGACGAACGACGACTCGAGCGACGTGTTCTGTACGTCCTGGTAATCGAACGTGTCGCCGTATGCGCGCGACGTCAAGACCGCAAGCTCCGACAGCGTCGCGCGGTGCTTCAGATCGACCCAGAGGGAGCGATCCAGATCGTAGCTGTCCGGATCGTCGAAGTCCTGCACCTCGTGCGTGAAGCGAGCGCGGTAAGGAGTCGCGCGCTTGAAGGTCGAAGCGTGCACACTGAGATCGAAGCTTCCCCAGCCTACGTGCAGCTGCCCGGCCGGCTCGCGAACGTAGTAATCCTTGTTCGCGATGCCCCCCCACCAGCCCGTGGCCGGTAGCGGAGGCCTCGTGAACTGGTCGGGCTGCCCGCTGGCGCTGTCGATCCCGCCGTACTGCGGGCCGAAGGTGAAGGCGGGGCCGTCCTGCTGGAAGTACTCGATCGCCGCGGTGATCTCCGCCGGCTTGCCGAAGAGCGGGAACTCGTAGCCGGCGCCACCCATCACACGAGCGGACGTGATGCCAATGTGGTTATTGGTCTTCCAGCCGTCGAGCTGGGACTTCACCGAGTCGGGCAGCCGCGCGAGGTGGGCGGAATCGACCTGCGTTGGTCCGGCGTCCCCCTCCGCCGCGACGTGGGTTCCGTGCCAGTCCTTCGCGCGTTTGGTGATGATGTTGATCACGCCCAGCACGGCGTTCGAGCCGTAGAGCACCGAGCCGGGCCCGAGAACCACCTCGATGTGGTCGACCATCTCCAGCGGCACTCCAGCGCCGTGATCGAAGCGCGCGGTCCCCCAGAATGGCTCGTTGACCGCGTGTCCGTCGACTAGCAAGAGGAAGTGGTCCCCTGAGTCTCCCGAGAGAAGCACGCCCCGCGCGCCGATATCGACGGTCGAGAGCGGGTCGCTGGTCACCGCACCGAGAGACAGAAAATCGATCGCCTCGGCGATCGATCGGATCCCGTAGCGGCGCATGTCCTCCGCGGTGAGGGTGCTCGACGTCGCCGGCGCGGTGGTGCTCGTCTCGGCGGACTTCGATGCGGTCGTCACGACGCTCTGATCCAGCAGACCTTCCAGGTCGGAGGGAGCCGATTGAGCTCTGGCGGGCCGCGTGACGGCGAGCGGCACGAGGAGGCACGTGAGGGAAAACGCGGCGCGCCTCATTCGTACACCCTTGCGAGCTTCAGCACCTCGGCCATGAACGCGACGCGCTGCTTGCGCGCTTGACCGAGGTTGACCAAGAGTTTCGGCTTTCCGCTGACGACGTCGAAGCCGAGGACGATGCCGCGGGCCACGTACTCGGGTATTGCCGTGACGCTGAGAACGTCGACCCCGTCGAGCGCGGCGCGGATTTCGCCGACATCGCCCGCGAAGCCCGGAGTGAAGTAGACGATCGCCGCGTGGCGCGAGCGCACGAGCTCTGGGAGCGCGGCGGCTCCCTGCCAGGAGACGATGGCCTCGTCGTGCGGGAGCCCTCCGACGTCGGGCAGGACATGAAATGCCGACTCGAGGTGGGTCGCGGCGCGCGCCGAATCGGGATCGTCGGGCTTGTCGACGATGACGACGTGCACGCGGTCTCCGGCGCGGTGCGCGAAGCCCCGATCGTAGCCTGCCATCTTCGCGACAAGCTCCGCTTGCAGCCTCTCCGGGACCGCGACGTCTTCGGCGCGGGCGTCCTGCGAGGAGCTGGCGTACAGCGTGACGCCAACTACACCCAGTACGACGGTCGCACGCCACGTCTTTCGTTCGGCCGGCCTTCGCACGTATCCTCGAGAGTAGACCCATCACGGTCTCCTCCAAAAGGCAATGACCTCCTCCGGGATAGCGCGCACCCGAGCATCCGCGGCGAGCGGTCCGTCGTCGCCGCCCCACGGCCCCATCGTGTCGCTCGGGACCAAGCTGGCGCTTGCGACGGCATGTGTGCTCGGTATTGCCTCCACTCTCCTCTTCTTCGAACTGACGCAGCGAGAGTGGCGGGGCCTCCTCCTCGCGAAGACGCAGACTGCGTCGATGGTCGCGGACCTCTTCGCGGCCACGGTGGCGGCCCCGGTGGACTTCGCCGATACCGACCCGGACGCCCTCAGAAACGAAATTGCCCACCTCGAGAGCAACCCCGACGTGATCTGCACGGAGATCTGGGGCGACCCCTCGGGTCGGCTGCTCGCGGATCTGAATCGAGGCGGGTGCAGTCGCAAGTCGATGCCGATCGACGACGACCTCAGCAAGGTGCGCGTGCTCGCCGATCGAGTGGAGGTCGCGCGAACGATCAAGTCGCCGGTCAGCGGGGCGCCTATCGGGCGGCTACGACTCATCTTTTCGCTGGCGAACGAGAACGGTGCTTACGCCGCAAGTCGCACGCGCATTTTCGGCCTTTCGTTCGCCCTTGCTGCCGCGACGACGCTCCTCCTCATCGCCATCGCGCGACGACAGATCGTCACGCCGCTAGGGCAGCTGACGCGAGCCGCCAGGCGCATCGGCAAGGGCGAATTCGGCCAGGAGGTCCAGGTGGTCTCGCACGACGAGATCGGCGAGCTCGCACGCGCCTTCAACAAGATGCGCGAAGCGCTCGCGGACCGAGAGCGCAACCTCGAGGCAGCGAGGGAGGAGCTCCGGGACCTCTTCGACCACATGCGGCAAGCGATCTTTGCGTTCGGCCGCGACGGGCGCGTCTTCGGGGCCGCCTCGCGCCAGGCAGCCAAGGTGTTCGGCCGTACGGTTCTCGAGAGCGCACACGTTCGAGATCTCCTCTACGCAGGCGCGGCGGCCGGAGACGTCGATGCGCAGGCGTTCGAGGAGTGGATTGCGATGGCGTTCGACGTCCCGCTGGAAGAATGGGGAGAGTTCGCGCAGCTCGCCCCGCGCGAGGTGACCATCCGACGGGGCTCACAGCAAGTCCCTCTCGAGCTCGAGGTTCGCCCGGTGGTCAAGGAAGGCTCGATCGAACGGGTGATGCTGCTCGCGACGGATGTGAGCGAGAAGAAGAAGCTCGAGCTCACGGTGCAGACGCAGGAGGAGGAGCACGCGCGGCGGATGGCAGCCATGCGCCGGCTCATCGCCGGCGGCGGCCAGGTCTTCGTCCAGTTCATGGAGGCCGCTCGCGAGCGACTCGAGCGGTGCATGGCTCTGGTCGGTCCGATACCGCGAATGCTGAGAACCGGTGAGATCGACGAAGTCTTCCGACACGTGCACACGATCAAGGGCGAGGCACGCGCGTTCGACCTGCGCGAGCTCGAGAGCGAGACGGCGAAGCTCGAGGAGGAGCTCGACGAACTGCGCGCCCTGGCGCGCGGCGAAGGATTTGCGACGACTGGCTCGGTGCACGGCGCGCTGATCTCCCGGCTGCGGCGCGCCATGGAGGGAATCGAGAGGGGCGCGCAGGTCTTCGTCGAGGCGTCACCCATCGGCCAAGCGGCCCTGGAGCAGCTGACGGTACAGCGCCCGGACGTCCAGGCTCTCACCGACCTCGCGGACGCGCGACGCGACACGGAGCTTTCGCGCGCCGTGGCTCGGCTCGCCGCCCGCCCCTTCGGCGAGAGCACGGCGAGCCTGGTCGACATGGCGCCGACCTGGGGAGACCGCGAGGGCAAGCTCGTTCACCTCGCCATCGATGGCCGCGAGGTGCGCGTCCCGCCGAGGCTCGCTCGCGTCCTCGGCGGCGTTTTGACACACCTCGTGCGCAACGCGATCGCGCACGGCATCGAGCCTCCGCAGGTGCGCCTCGAAGCGGGCAAGCCGACGCGCGGCACCATTCACGTGGGTGCGCTCGAGACCGCCGAGGGGGGGCCGACGATCTTCGTCGAAGACGACGGGCGGGGGCTCGACGCCGCAGGCATCACCGGGCGCGCTGCGCAGCTGGGCATACCCACGGAGGAAGGGACGCAGCCCGACCTTGCCAAGCTCGTATTCGTGGACGGCCTTTCGACGGCGCGCGAGGCGGGTGATCTGGCGGGCCGCGGCGTTGGCCTCGGTGCCGTCCGCGAGGACCTTGCTCGGGTCGGCTACGGCATCGCGGTCGAGAGCGAGCCGAACAAATACACGCGGGTTACGATGACGCCGGTGGCCACACGGCCGTGATCATTGCTCGACGACGACCGGACGCCACTTGCCGGACGCGTCGCGCGCGATGGAGTCGACCAGGGTCACTCGAAGCGGAAATCCGTCGAAGTACGCCTCGAGCCGCCGGGCCGTCGACTCGAACCGAGCGTTCGACCACGACGGGCCGGGAACCACGAACAGGTCGACCGCCCCCGACCTCCGTTGCAGAGCCTGAAACTCCCGGATCTCGGCGGCGTGTCCGTTGAGCAGCGAGATGAAGAGCATGCCCGGAACGCGGACCCCGCTCGCGGTGCGCATCGTGTCGTTGACCCTGCCGTCCACGCGCGCGATGCGCCGCAGCGTTCGACCGCAAAGGCACGCGCGTGCGGGCCCCCAGGTGGCTCGATCGCCGTTTGCGTAGCGGACCATGGGCATTCGCCCGTTGTGCAGGTCGGTCACGACTACGGCGCCGGTCTCTCCGGGTTCGGCTGGCCTGCCGTCATCGCGCACGATCTCGACGACCAGGTTCTCCTCCGCCACGTGCAGTCCGTCGTGTGCGTCGCACTCGGCCGCGATCAGCATCGTCTCGCGCGCCCCGTACGTCTCGAACACACGCTTCCCGAACGCACGAACCAGCCAGTCTCGATGTGCCGGGGCCATCGCCTCCGCGCCGCAGATGACCGGTATGTCCTCCCAGGCCCGCGACCCGCTCTCCACGACCCAGCGGGCGAACGCGGCCAGCGCCCGCGTATACGCGACGATCGCATGAGGCTTCTTCCGTTCGATGAGCCGGGCGAGCTCGCGCATGTCCGCTTCGTCTTGATGTCCGCAGTCGACGTACAGATCTCGGCGGAGAACGCGGTCCAAACGTATCTTGAGTGCCTCGACGCCGCGGGGGACGTGCGTCCCCGTACCCCAGTAGTGCAGTGTGACGAGCCCCGGCCTATAGCCGGCCCATTCGTACGCGCGCAAACGCGTCGCCTGCCGCCACGTTTCGCTTCGATTCGAGTATTCGAACCGAAGGGGAACTCCCGTGCTACCGCTCGTCTGCTTTCGAATGGGTCGGTCTCGGTCGGTCTCGTCGACGAGCTCGTCGCACCTTTCGCGCAGAGTCTCTCGCGTCAAGATCGGGAGGGCGGCGAGATCGTCCCGCGACGTCACCGCCCGCGGATCGAACCGAGAGCGAGTGAAGAGCTCCCGGTAGTATGGAACGCGCGACCCGGCGTTTACCAGCAAGTTCCGCAGCTCTTCTCCTTGAAGACGGGCGAGCCTGTCCGGTCCCAGCCACTGAGTCTGCCGGAGAAGCGAGACGTACCTTCGAATCGGGCGCTTCCGGACGACGCGCTCCCATGCTGGGTGCAGTACTTCGCCATAGGCCCAGGCGTAGGCCGATTGCTTCATGAGAACCTCCGCCGTGCAGACGGCGTTCCGGACGAACGGCGCGCGTCGCCACGCGGAAGAACCGTCCAGCGCGCTGCGTCCAAGGATTCGTGCTGCCGCGCCGCGCGCGGCGCATCCGACCTGATGCCTCGGCCGACTTTCGCAAGCAGCCTCGGTCGCGAACACCGATGTGCGCTAGGTATTGGTCTTCCGCTGCATGGCGCGCATCTGGAGCAGCCGGAACACGGCGCGCACCTGCCTGACGAGCGCCGCTTCGTCGCCTTTGTCGGTGAAGACTCCGTCGAAGCCGAGCTTCTCGTATCCCTTCGCGATCGCTGTGTCCGACGTGTAGAGGTAGAAGCGGCAGGCATGACCGCCCGACGTGGCGGCGCGGCGCAGGGACTGGATGACGGTCCCGCCGTCTATGCCAGGCATATGGTAGTCGATGATGACGAGGTCGCAGGTGGGGATGTGTCGCGCGTTGCCGACGGCCTGCTTCGTCGTGATGACGTCGTGACCCTCCGTCTCGAGGGCGCGGCGAATGCGGTCGAGCATTACGTCGCTATCGTCGATGACGAGAATGCGGCGGCGCGCGGGCTGGGCTCGTTTGGCGGACGACGTCGACGAGGCGGGCGTGCTCGTTGCAGCGAACTCGGCGACGTCTTCGGTCGCGACGGCAGGCTGGATCTTGGTAGGCTCCGACGAGGTTCGCAGGAGTGAGGGGAGCTCGTGACTGGGCGGTGCTTTGGTCTGGGCGCTGCCGCTCTCGATATCCGCGATGCGTTCGGCGTGGTGCGAGAGTCGCTCGCGCGCGGTGCGCTCGACCCACTCACCTACCTCGGAGGTCATGGCTACGTCGACGCCGCGTTCGAGAGCGAGGGCCATTTCGCGCGCTGTCTGAAAGCGTTTCTTCGGATCGAGTTCGAGGGCACGGAGGGCGATTCCGTCGAAGGCCGCAGGCAGATCGGGGACGTATTTGCTGGGGCGATCGGGCGTGCCTTTCAGAACCTTCTGGAGGAGCTGTGCCTCGTTGCCTGCCTCGTAGAGGCGATGCGACGTGAGGGCCTCCCAGAGGAGGACGCCGGCGGCGTAGACATCGGTAAGCCGGTTGACCTGCCCTCCAATCTGCTCGGGCGCCATGTAGGCGAGCTTGCCCTTGAGCTGGCCGTCGCGCGTCGTCTGCAAGCGAAAGGCGGCCTTGGCGACGCCGAAATCGAGGACGCGGGCGACACCGTCGACACCCACGAGGACGTTCTGGGGGCTGACGTCTCGGTGCACGATGCCGAGCGGAGAGCCCTGCTCGTTCTTGGCCTCGTGCGCGGCGTGAAGCCCATGGAGCGCCTGCGCGACAATCGACGCAGCGACACCGGGGGGCATGCATTCGTTGCGATCCCGCAAGGACCGGACGAGGCGCGCCAGCGTTTCGCCCTGGACGTACTCCATGACGAGGAAAAGCTCGGAGTCCGTTGCGACGATGTCGAGCGTGGGGACGACGTTCGGATGCTGGATCCGTGCGGCCAGTCGCGCCTCGTCCAGGAACATCGCCACGAAGTCGGCGTCTTTTGCGAACTGCGGGTGGAGGCGTTTCACCGCCACGGTTCGGGAGAAGCCGGCCGGCCCGAGGAGGCGTCCGTAATGAACGGTTGCCATGCCGCCGGACGCGATCTCTCCGAAGATGGAGTAGCGCCCCACCCGCATTGTCTCGCGGTCGTGTGCGACGCTCACGCTCTCAGTCTACCCTGCGCGCCGAGGGCCTCACCTGACAAACGGCCCGCAGGCACGCTCCGGTACGGCCGCGCTTCCGAGCGCGCGCACTCCCACCAGAAAACTCAAGCCTGGTCCTACGCGCATAGTGTAGGAGCAAGGAGTTACCGACGACGACGACTCGCGAGGCGCCGCGGGGAACTCACTGCAGAATGGGCACGGCCTTCGTAACCCACTGCGGGACGTGGTTGCCGTTCGGCGCCGTGAGGTCCGGATCTTGGCCCGGCAGCCACACGGGCTCGAAGCTCGGATCGCCGGAGAGAGTCCCCGCGCCGACCGCTATTGCAGCGAACCACAGCTGGGGCTTTCCGGTAGCGCCGCCCGCCGTGTCGAGCTCGAGCCCGTAGGGACGTCGCGACGAGTAGGCGATCCAGTAGAGCGTCTTGCCGCGGAACGTGCCGTGGTCGGGGCTCCACCGCGGCCACGAGTTCGAGCTGTTCGGCGGTCCATTCGCGTTCGCAAGGACCACCGGGGCACCCCCGGTGGGAGGTACGACGTAAAGCTGCGACGAGATGTCGTCGTAACCATCGCAGGGCGCATCTCCGTACCCTCCCGCGGAGGGCGGCCCGGAACAGGAGGACTGATCGAACACGACGAGGCTGTCGTCGTCGCTGATGGCCGGATAAAAGCTCGTCACCCCGGCCGCGCGCGGGACGATTTGCATCGCCGAGTCCGCGATGGTCAGCCCATCCGACGGCGCGATCCAGATTTGCCCGCCCTGCTTCGTATCGCCGTCCAGACCAGAGGGATCGGTCGCGGCCAGCGCGCCGTTCTGCCCCGGAACCCAGCTCACGAAGGCGAAGAGCTTGCCGTCTGCGCTCCAGAACGCGTCCGTCTTTTTCTCGCTGACCGAGCCGAGCGCCGCCCCGATGGTCATGAGCGCGGCATCGGCCGTTCGAAGCGTGAAGTCGCCGCGCAGCATGTTCAGCATCCTCGAGCCGTCGGGGTTGAACGTCGTCTCGGTCGCGAACGGGGCCGTGTTCTGGAGGACGATCTTCGACTTGGACGCGACGTCGAGGAGCATCCAGTCGCTGGGAAGGCTGCCCCCGATCGTGAGCGCCATTCGCGTCCCGTCGTGCGTGATCGCGTGACAACCTACGCAGGTCGCTCTGTCGACGTGATCGGGCGGGGATCCCTTGTCGGTGTAAACGACTTCGGGCTTCGAGAGGTCCCCGTCGAAGTTATAGCGTTGGATCCCCGTCGAGCCGTCGTTCTGCGTCGCCGGGATCGTCGTCCAGTAATAGAGGCCCCCGGTGAGCTTCGTCGAGGCCCACGCGAGCTGGATCGGCGGAGTCTCGACGAGGGCGCTGCCATCGCTCGCGGCCAAGCGCGCCTGGAGGCCGATGTCCGTCATCGCGCTGGCCGACGGAAGGAGAGAGGTGATGGCGGCAGGCAGCGTCACGTAGCAGGCGGTCTGGCTGTTGGGACCCTGCTCGCACGGCGCATAATAGTTGAGCGCGAGGAGAGGCGCGGCCGTGAACGCGAGCCGTGCAATCGCCTGCGTCGGGGCGGTCTTCGCGATGTGAACGGTGACCGGAGCGAGATTCGCCGGGAAGAGCGACCCGGCGAGCGGATACGCGATGGTTGCTCCCGCCGGTGCGCCTGGCCTTCCGTCGAGCTTTCCTCCGTCGGCCGCTCCGAGACCGCCCCCGTACACGGGACCGCTGAGGGTGACCGTCAACGTCGCCGAAGCCGACGCCGTCCCGAGGACGGCCTCGATGGTGAAAACGCCGGGAGCGCTTGCCGTTGCCACTCCGTTCGAGACCCCCACGGTCGTGGGGTCCGAGCTGGACCACGTTGCCTGCGCGGTGACGTCCGCGGAAGAGCCGCCCGAAAAGCTCCCCTGCGCGGTGAACATCGACGTCGCCGCGTACGCAGTGCCCGCCCGAGCAAGAGTCACCTGAGCGGTCTTTGGGCTCACGCCCATCGAGACCGGGGAGACGACGGGTTGACTACCACCGTCGTTGCCGCCACCGGGGGGGTTACCAGTCCCGGTGAAGCCGGCGCCGTGCTGGCTGCCGCATCCCGCCGGTGCGGTCGCTCCGAGCGCGGCGAAAGCGACGAGACGCAGGGCGCTCGTTCGGGAAAGCTCAAGGATTCGAGTGTTCATGGGACCTCGGACGCTCGGACAGCGTGCGGTCAGCAAACCTCGGACCCGCACCAGGAAGGCAACGCGCTCGAACCGCCAATACGAGTTGTTCAACGGTGTACCGTCTTTGCGCATTGCAGATGGACCCCGGGCCGCCGTCGCAACGACGCCGCGCTGCGATCCACACAAGCACTCCCGCGGCCGTTTCGATCGCACCCGCTCGCTCGTCGCGAACGAGTGCGTCGCGCCGCACGCGGAATCGGTGCTCTTACGGCTCGGCGCGGTTGGCGTCGTCGCGGATCTCGGCGGCGAGCTTGGTTCGTTGATCCGCGGTCAGGACGGGTACCGCCGCCTCGAGGAAGCGTTCCCTCCGCGTCGCTCCCCAGCGCGCCATGTGGACGTTCGCGGCCTTCGCTTTCGACAGGCTCTTCGCGCTGAATTTCTCGGACTTGAAGGCGGTCGCGAACGCCTGGAGGTGATCCTGGACCTCCTTGTGCTGGTGGTCCTGAGGCGTCGCCTTCATCTCGTCGTGGAACTTCGCCTTGATCTTCTCCGCCTGATCCTGGCTCAAGCTCAGATCGCGAACGAGCGCGAGCAGGTAACCGGCGCGGTGTTGCTTGTCTTGTTGTTCGTCGCGCCCGTGGGCCTCTTTCCATTTCTCCCAGTGGGCCTGCACGCCGTCGACGAGGGCGGCACGCTGCGGCGCGGTCAACGCTGCGTGCAGCTGATCGAGCGCCGCCAGCGAAGCGTCGTGCACGGTCTGCATCTGGGCAACCAGCTTGTTGATCGCGGCCTCGGCCTTTGACCGGTTGACGCTTCCGCTTGCGACCCCGTCTGCGAGCGTGTTGGCAAGCTCCTTTCCGGCTGAGCGAGCGGGCTCCATCTTGGCCACCAAATCCGAGCGGATCTTGTCCACGGACGTCCGCTGCTCGCCGGAGAGATCGAGATCGCGGAGGCTCATCGCGATGAGCATGAGGACTCCGCCCTCATGGTGATGTCGGTGCTCGTCTCCCTCGGCAAGCTCGGCCCTCGATGGTCCCGCAGGCGAAGGAGCGGAGGAAGCCGGGGGCGCTACGCTCGTGGAGGCAGTAGGCGGCGGAGCAGCGGTCGTGTCGCTGGGCGGGGGGACGGACGCGACCGGCGTCGCGGATTGCGCTGCGGGTGCGGCGGAAGGCTGCGTGGTTGCGGCCGGAGCCCCGCAGGCGCCTACGGCCAAACACAGGGCCGATGCGGCGGTCGCTCCAGCCCAGCGATGCAATCGAATCGACGTCATGGTGTCTCCTTTTGCTGCTGCTGCGGCTCTTGCTTCGGGGCTGAGCAACGATCGAAGGGGCGGTCAGCTACCGCCGCCCGGCACGCAGACGCCCATCACGCACTGGCTGGCGGGGGCGCAGTCCGCCGCGCTCTGGCAGGGGAACGCGCACTTGCCGTACTGCGTGTTGCAGCGGTGGAGTCCGCACGTCGCGTCGGTCTGGCAGGGCAGAGCGAGCAAGCCGGGTGTGGCCATGCTGCCCGCGGGAGCGGGCGCCGGCGAGGGGGCGGGAGCCGGCGCCGGCGCCGGTGCCGGCGCCGGCGCAGCGGGAGGCACGTACGTCGGCGCGTAGGCTGGCGCAGGCGGCGGAGCTTGGGGCACCGGATACGGCGCCGGCGGCGGCGCTGCCGTCGGGTAGCCCGGGTAGCTCTGCGGCGGGTAGCCGGGAGGCGGAGGCTGCCCATACGCGGGGTACGCCGCATAGGAGGCGGTGGGGGCGGTTGGCTGCGGCGCGCCTGCGTTGTCGGCACACGCCCCTATGGAGAAGAGGGGCACAAGAACGATGGTCAACCCGGCATACCCGCGCATGGACGTCCTCCCAGAGAGAGCCCCGACCGCCAAGGGTCGGCCGGGAGATTTACTCGGTCTCTCGCAAAAGATCCTTGTGGATTTTCGCTTACTCCCAGCGGCCCGAGACCCACACCTTGCCCCTTGCACGAGCTTCCCAGTGGGGTGCGACCCAGCGGGCGCGTGCGTGTGGACGGTGCTCGTAGTGGCCACGATGCCAGCGGTATTCGCGCCCTTCCCACGCATAGCTGTCTCTTATACACATCTCCGAGCCCACGAGACAGGCAGAAATCT
>CALKVG010000683.1 GCA_937998045.1 uncultured Myxococcales bacterium | reverse complement strand
CGAGGCTTGCGGTCGGTCCCTACGCAGAGGCGGGCGAGTGGTTTCTCGCGCGCGCGGCGTCCGCGGCGCAGCTCGACGCGGCGCGAGCGTTCGAAAAGGCCCAGCAGCCGCATCGCGCGCGCGTGGCGGTCGACAGGCTCCTCGCGAATGACAAGCGCTCGCGGGCCGAGGAAGCGGACGGGCGCGCGCTGCGCGTGCGCGTCGCCGACGCTCCCGACGACGTGGTTCGCGCCGACGCGCGATGGCTCGGCGCCGACCAGCCGTCGGCTGCGGACGCCCTCGCGCTCGTCGCAAAGCTCGACCCCGCCCATCCGCTCACGGCGCAGGAGCTCATGCAACGCGCGCACACCTTCGCCGACGCAGGGCGCGTCGACGACGCGCTGCGCGCGATCGAGCAAGTGAGCGGGGCGCCCGGCGCCGACAAGGTTCCCGCGGCAGAACGCGCCCGCGCGCGCGGGACGGCGCTCTACCACGCTCGCGGTCGATACTCCGAAGCCGCGCGCTCGCTGTCCGAGAGCGCAGCCGCGGGTGGGCCGCACGCCGCCGAGGACGCCTTCCTCGCCGCGCGCGCTCTGTCTCGCGCCGATCGCGACGAAGAGGCCATCCGCGGCTACGAAGACGTGCAGCGTCGGTACGCCAAGACTCCGTGGGCCGACCAGGCGGCCTTCTTCGTTCCGTATTTGCGGATGCTGCACGCCGAGTGGCGCGAGTGTGCGCGCGGCTTCGAGGCGTACCTGCACGCGCACCCGAGCGGCCAGGACGCGCGCGACGCGCGGCGCGACGGGTCGCTGTGCACCCTCATCGAGGGCGACGCGAAGAGCGCCCGCACCGGGTTCGAACGGCTCGTGGACGACGAGTCGGATCCGGTCGCGAGCGCTCGTATGGCCAACATGGCCGCGCTCGCGGCGCTGCGCGACGGCGACCGCACGCACGCCCTCGCGCGCTGGACCGACGTCGCGAGGACGCGCCCGCTGTCGTGGCCGGCGCTCGTCGCGCGTGCCCGTTTGATCGAAGCCGGCGCGCCGCTGCCCGCCGCGATCGATCCGCCCGAGAGCCCGGGAGATTCCGTCGCGCCGCTGACCCTCGCCCTGCCACCCCCCGCGGACATGCTGCAGCGCGTACAGCTCGTCGACGAGGCCGAGCTCGCGATGCACGATCGCGAGTCTGCGGTGACGGCCGGCGTCGGGGCGCGCGCATCCGAAGCGCTCTGCACCGCATACGGCCGGATCGGGCGAGCGCGCCGCCGCTACCAGATCGCGCAGACGCTGCCGTCGGCTCTCTTCGCGAATGCCCCCGTCGCGCGCACCCGCTGGGCGTGGGAGTGCGCGTTTCCCTCGCCTTACGCAGACGCCGTCCACGAGGCGGAGGCCCGCGAGAAGCTTCCCGCCGGGCTGCTCTGGGCGGTGATGCGACAAGAGAGCGGCTTCGATCCGGACGCGGTCTCGCCGGCCCACGCGGTCGGCTTGATGCAGCTTCTGCCCGAGACCGCGCGCGCCGTCGCCGACGAGATGGGCTTGCCCAAGGACGACGCGCGGCTGACCAGCCCGCCCTACGCCATCGCTGTCGGAGCGCACGCCTTGCGCAAGCTGCTCGACCAGCTCCACGGCGACCTTGTCCTGGCGGTCGCCGCGTACAACTGCGGGGCCGAGTCGGTGGAGCGCTGGCTCTCGCGCGCGCCTGGAATGAACATCGACGCCTTCGTCGAGCGCATACCCTACAAGGAAACCCGCGACTACGTCGCGCGTGTCATGGGCAATCTCGCGCGGTACGGCTTCCTCGAGCAGGGCGAAGAAGGTGTGCCGCGCATCGGGCTCGACCTCAGACGTTAGGGCGATGCCGGCGGCGCCTGCGGGCGCGCCAGAACGATGCGCCGAGGGCGCCGATCGCCACGAGCTCGATGCCGGCTCCGCCGTCGCTCGAACGCGCGGTCGAGCAACCGCCGCCGCCGGGTTGGAGGGTGCCTCCGTGCGGTCCGCTGCCCGACGAACCGCCCGAGCTAGCGCTGCCGCCGCCGCTGCTCGCGCCCCCGCCGCTGGTGCCGCCACTCGACGCGCCGAACCCTCCGCTGCTGCCTCCACTGGCGCTCCCGCTGCTGGACGAGCCTCCGCACGGGCAAGGGTTGGGTAGCGGCGGACACGTCGGCGCGTTGATCGACTGGGTGACCTGGTAGACGTTGCTCATCGCGCTCTGATCCATGGACGCTTGAAGCACCAGGTCGTTCGCCAGCGCGGCGCGCGAGAGGTCGCCGCGCATCCGCGTGATGCGCACGTCGGTATACGTGCCGGACGCGCTTCCCGGGAACAGCGTCTCCAGATCGGCCGTCCGCACCTCATCGGCGGTCTGCCCCGCGCCTGCGTCGGCGCCGGCGTCGTCGCCAGGGATCGGCGAGTAGTCCATGGCACCCGGGTCGCTGCCGAGAATCGGACCGATGACGTTGTACGGGCTGATGTCCAGCGAGCTCTCGGTCTGCCAGGCGGCGTTGCCGAGCGCCCTCTCCTTCTGCGCGCGCACGGTGGCGTAGTTGCTGTCTTTCGCGCTCCAGTCCCAGACGAGATCCGACGGCGAGATCGTGAAATTCGCGAAGTTCTGCGCTTCGTAACGACCGTCCGCGAGGACCCACAGCGTGACGCCGACGGTCGACCCCGTGCCGGCGGCCACCATTCGGAGCGGCAAGGTCAGGCCCGCGCCAGGGGAAGTGACCCGCACAGGGCGCATGGCCTGGATGCCCTGTCCGGGCTCGAGCCGCAGCGCCAGGAAGTCGAACTTTGCGGTGACGTAGGCGTTGATGATGGGCTGAATGTCCGCGGGGATATCGAAGCCGTTGGTCATGAGCCAAGTCTCGAGCGCCCCGGCGTCGGTCGAGCTGAGCTGGACGGTCTCGTAGGGACCGACCTGCTGCTGGCTGATGATGGTGACCGGGGCTCCCGCGTCTGCAGTGCCCCCCGAGCTTCCCCCGGTACTGGAGCCGCTGCTGCTACCGAGCCCCCCGCAGTTGCACGTCGGGCACGGAGGAAGGAACGGCGCCTCGATCGTCGTGGCCGTGGTCGTCTGGAGCGTCGCGAATACGATGTCCGCGCTCAAGCCGACGGTCACCGGGGCGTGGATGGGCAATACCCAGGCAAAGGCCGACGGGTCGCCCGTGTATTCGATCTCGTCGTAAAGCGTTGTCTGCTGAGGGCTGATCCGGAAGATCATTCGGTGGTCGGTTACGACCGTTCCGCTCTGCGTTGGTTGCGGCGGCGTGTTGAAGCATCCACCGCAGGCCTCGGCGTCGTGCTCCCTCCCGGTGACGCCGAGCAGTCCGCCCAAAGCCACAGCACTCCAAAGCACGCGCAGACGCATGGCGCTTTCCTCCGTGCTCGCCCCAGGCACGGACTGGGCCGAGCGAAAATCACGGCGCGACCGGGTACCGTCGATCGCCAAACCCCCGCGCGCCGTGTCGCGTGAGGCACGGACCGGCACACCTGCCCCGAGCGCAAGAAGCGGTGAGCCCTCCGGCGGCAGCTGGTACATTGGCGCACCCTTGCCGAGCACCAGTCGAGACCTCGCAGGACGCAACGTGGTAGTCACCGGCGCGAATACCGGAATCGGCCGCGTCACCGCCGAACGTCTGGCCGCTCGAGGAGCGCAGGTCGTCCTCGCGTGCCGGTCGGAAGAGAAGACGCAGCCGGTCATCGACGCGATCCGCGCTGCGGGAGGCGCCGCCGACTTCGAGGCGCTCGATCTCGGCGATCTGTCCTCGGTGCGCGCGTGCGCGTCGCGCCTGGTCGCGCGTTTCGCGGCGATCGACGTCCTCGTCAACAACGCCGGCGTCGCGGGCCGGCGCGGTGTCACGCGGGATGGCTTCGAGCTGATGTTCGGTACCAACCATGTCGGCCACTTCGCGCTCACGGTGCTCCTGGCTGGGCGCCTTCGCGCTGCCTCCCGCGCGCGCGTCGTCACGGTCGCGAGCAAGATTCACCGCGACGCTTCGGGTATCGATTTCGACGCCGTTTGCCGCCGGACGCGGTCGTTTGCCGGAATGCCGGAGTACGCCGTCTCGAAGCTCGCGAACATCCTCTTCACGAAGGAGCTCGCGCGCCGCTTCGGCACCGGTGGGCCGCACACGTACGCGCTCCACCCGGGCGTCGTGGCCTCCGACATCTGGCGCCGCATACCCTGGCCCATCCGCCCTCTCGTTACGATGCGCATGATCTCGAACGAAGACGGGGCCGCCACCTCTCTGTACTGCGCGACCGATCCGGCGGTCGCCGACCAGACCGGCCGCTACTACGTGCGTTGCGAGGAGAAGGCCCCGAGCCCGTTCGCCGAGGACGCCGAGCTCGCGGCGCGGCTATGGAAGAAGAGCGTCGAATGGACCGGCGTGGACCTCCCCGACTGACGCTGGCCGCGCTCGGTCCTTCGCCCTAACGCTCGCCCGCGACGCTCCCGAGGAGGGCGCGCGCCGCGCGGGGTCGGGCCACGCGATAGCGCGCGACGCTTGGACGGAACCCGACGCTGATCGTGATGGCTTCGGGGGGCATCGCCCGGAACATGTCGTCGTCCGTTCCGTCGTCTCCCATCGCCGCGATGGTGGGCAGCGGCCGCTCGATGGCGGCAAGCACGCGCTCGAGCACCCGCGCCTTGCTCACGCCGCGCGGACGAACTTCGATGACCTTCTCGCCGCCGAGGAGCTCGAACGCGCCGTCCGGCATCTCCTGGTCCAGGCGGCGCCACAGCTCTCGGGCGCGCTCGTCGCCGAGCTCCGGCTCTGCCATGCGCCAGTGCCACGCGAGGCTCGCGGTCTTCGCTTCGACGAGCGCGCCCGGCGTCGTGGCCGTCGCGTCCTCCAGGATGCGCCGAACGCGCGGGAGCCATGAGACGTCGAGGTCGTGCGGGGCGATCCACGGCTGCCCGGGCGCCATGCGCGACCAGTAACCATGCTCGGCGTGCAGGCCGACGGGGAGATCGCCCAGCCATCGCTCGAGGGTGTCCCGGCGACGCCCGCTCACCACGTGCACGCGCACCCCCGGCTTCGCCGCGAGGGACGCGAGGAGGACGAGCAGCTCGCCGTCCGGCGCGGCGAGATCCGGCGCGCGCGCAAAGGGAACGAGCGTCCCGTCGTAGTCGAGGAGCAAAACGAGGCGTTCGGCACTTCGCAAGCGAGACGCCAGCGCGTCGAGGTCCTCGCGCGTGCTGAGCACGACCTGCGCGCGCTCCCCCTCGGCGCGCACGGCACCGAGCGCGTCGAGGAAGCTTTGCGCCCAGTTCTGCACGTCGCGCGACGCGATTCGCTGCCGCAGCGAACCCATTCGCAGGCGCCGCTCGTCCTCGGGCATGCGCAGCGCCGTATCGTAGGCGCGGGCCATGGAGTCGATGTCGTAAGGGTTCACCTGCAGCGCCTCGCCCATCTCCGCGGCGGCACCGGCGAACTCGCTGAGGACGAGGACGCCGTCGCCGTCGGTGCGGCACGTGACGAACTCCTTCGCGACGAGGTTCATCCCGTCGCGCAGCGGGGTCACGAGCATCGCGTCGGCGGCGCGGTAAAGCGCGACGACCTGGCGCTCGTTCAGGGCTCGGTACACGTAATGGATCGGCGTCCAGTCCACCGTCGAGAAGGCGCCGTTGATGCGTCCGACGAGCTCGTCGACCTGCCGGCGGAACTCCTGATAGCTCGGCACCTTGTCGCGCGACGGGACCGCGATCTGAAGGAGGCGCACCTTGCCGCGCCAGTGAGGCTCGCGCTCGAGGAGCCGCTCGAACGCGAGCAACCGTCGAGGGATCCCTTTCGTATAGTCGAGGCGATCGACGCCGAGGAGGATCCGCTCGCCGCGCGCGTCCGCGCGGATGGTCGCGACCTCGCGCAGCACGGCGTCGTCGTCGGCCAGCGCGCCGAAGGCGTGCGCGTCGACGCCGATCGGGAAGACGCCGAGGCGAATCTCGCGGCCATCCACGTAGATGCAGTCGCCCTGCGTCGGTATCCCGAGGATGCGCAGGGCCGACGACGAGAAGTGGCTGCGATAGGTGTACGTATGAAAGCCGACGAGGTCGGCGCCGAGCATCCCCTCGATGACCTGCTCGCGCCACGGCAGAATGCGCACGACCTCCGAGGCCGGAAAGGGGATGTGCAAGAAGAACCCGATCTTGGCGCTCGGAATGCGCGCCCGCAGCATCTGGGGCACCAGCACCAGCTGGTAGTCATGCACCCACACGAGGTCGCTCGGGTCGCGCCAGGCAGCGGCCGCGGCGTCGGCGAAGCGCTCGTTCACCGAGCGGTACGCGTCCCACTCCTGGGACGTCGGCGGGATGCGGTCGAGGAGGTAGTGGAAGAGCGGCCACAGGACGGCGTTGGAGAAGCCGTCGTAGTACTGGCTGACCTCGCTCGCCGTGAGATACACCGGCGTGCAACGCATGTCCGCGAGGCGGGCGGTGAGCTCGCGCCTCTGGGCATCGTCCATCTCCGACACGTCGCCCGGCCACCCGATCCAGTTGCCCAGCGAGCGCTCGTGCGGTCCGCGCAGTCCGGTGACGAGCCCGCCCGCGCTGCGCTCGACGTGGACCTCGCCGCCGTGGACCGTCGCGGTGACCGGCAGGCGGTTGGATACGAGGATGACGCGCGGAGAGCTCATGTCCACGCCCTCACCCGACCATCGCGCGCCTCGAGGAGCTCGCTGATGGTCATCGCCGCGTGGATGAGTCCCACGTGCGTATACGCCTGCGGGAAGTTCCCCAGCAACGCGCCGGTGTCGGGGTCGATGTCTTCGCTGAAGAGGCCCACCGGGTTCGCGTGGCGCGTGATGCGCTCGAAGACCTCCACGGCGCGTTCCAGGCGTCCGGTCAGCGCCAGGGCCTCCGCCCACCAGAACGAGCAGATCGTGAACGCGCTCTGCGTCTCGCCGAAATCGTCGGCCGCCGCGTACCGGCGCATCAGACCGCCGCTGACGAGGAGCTGCTCGTACGCCTCCAGCGTCGACACGAAGCGCGCGTCGCGCGCGTCGATGATGCCCAGGGTCGGCAGGAGCAGGAGCGAAGCGTCGGGCACCTCCCCGTCGAGCGCCTGCGTGAAATATCCGAGTCGCTCGCTGTAGCCCCGCCGCAGGACCTCGTTGCGTTCGCGCTCCGCGATCGGCGCCCAGCGCTCGGCGAGCTCCAGCCTGCCCATGCGGCGAGCCAGGTTGGCGCCGCGATCGATCGCCACCCAGCAGAGGGCGCGCGAGAACGTGTACACGTTCCTCAGGCTGCGAAACTCCCAGATGCTCGTGTCCGGAGTCGGCGCCGCTTCGATGGCCTCCTCGACCAGCCGCTGCAGGAGCGGCGTGAAACGCCCCGAGTCTTCGTCCACGATGCGCGGATCCGTGAGCAGCGTCTCCAGGCACAGCACAAGCTCGCCCATCAGGTCGTTCTGCCGTTGCTCGGCCGCCGCGTTGCCGATGCGCACCCAGCCGCAGTCGCCGAAGCCCGCCAGGTGCGTCAGCCGGTCCTCGGGGAGATTCCGCTCGCCGTCGATGCCGTAGAGCGGCTGGAGCGGTCCGCTCTCGGCGACGTCGCGCAGGAAGTTGAGGAACTGCTCGCCCTCGTTCAAATGTCCGAGGCGCCGCAGCGCCTCGACGACGAACGCCGCGTCGCGCAGCCAGCAGAAGCGGTAATCCCAGGCGCGGGGGGTGCCCATCGCCTCCGGGATGCTGGTCGTCGTCGCCGCGATGATCGCGCCCGTGTCGTGGTACGCGTGGAGCTTCAGGCACAACGCCGACCGGAGCACCTGCGGCGCGGCGAAGTAGGGCAGAGCGCACGTCTTGGCCCAGGCGCGCCAGCCCGCGACGGTGAGCTCGAGCTCGTGAAACGCCTGCGCGAGGTTTGGCGGTTGCTCGCGCCGGCCGTAGGTCAACACGAAGAACACCGGTTTTGTGAGGACGAACTCGCGTCGCGCCAGGACGTAGGGGCAGGGCAGGTTCGTCGCGAGATGCAGCGGTGCGGGTGAGCCGACGACCTCGATGCCGTCCGTCGTCTCGCGCAGCTCCACCGGTGTGCGGGCGTAGTCGGGGCGCGGATCGAAGTCGACGCGAAGCCGCGGGTGTCCGGCGAGGGGCCGCACGAGGCGGACGATCTCGAGCGGGACGCGGACATCGAGCCCCTCCGGGATGCGGGGCGCGTAGTCGATGACCTCCCAGGCTGCGCCGTCGTGCTCGAACCGCGTCGACAGCACGTTCGTGTTGGGCAGGTACCGCAGGTGTCCGCGCACCTCGCGCTCGCCCACGAGAAAGCGGAAGGTACCACCGTGCCGCGAGTCGAGCAGTCGAGCGAAGATCGACGCCGAATCGAAGCGCGGGAGGCAGAGCCACTCGATCGCGCTCGTGGGAGATACGAGCCCGAGGACGCGCCCGTTACCGATGGCTCCGTGGTCGAGCGGCGGGATGCGAAGCGCCGCCGCGGCGGCGGTCACCTCTTCTTCCGTTGCGGCAGCGGCGTTCATGCGTGCGGCATTGGGTAGGGGCCTCGGCCTTTGCGCACTGCACTGCACGTGCCCCTCAGCGCGAGCGCCGATGCGGCGTGGCAGCGCGTGGCGCGGCTGCCACGACCGGAGCAAAGCTGACACACTGGCGCGCCCCACGGCAGCTTCGCCGGGCGCTTCTCCATCCGGCGCACTCGCCTTCGCGCGGAGCTCGGCTGGGGTGAACGGTTCCTTCGTGGTGAGCCGGCCGACCATCGTCTTGGATGCCGCCGCGCCGAAAATCGCCGTCTTTTCGAGGACGTCCGGGTGGGAACACCGCCTGCAATCGCCAGCGGCCGGCGTCGAGCGCCACCGTCTCGATGGTCATCGCATCGCGCGTTCGCGACCCCCGCCCCGTGCCCGCACGCGCGGGACACGTCGGGCGTCGTCTGCGCTCACGAATGGAGAAGAAACATGATGAGAACGAACATCATCGGTCTTGTCTTCGCGCTCGCCCTCGCAGGGTGCGAGGGATCCGAAGCTCCCTGGTCCGCGGAGCAATCGGCCACGACGTCGCAGGAGCTCGGTGCGGTGCGAGGGTGCGAGTCGCAGGCTCGCAGCTGCTTCCAAGCCGCGACGGCGCCGGCGGCGATGTCCGCCTGCCAGGACGCGCTCCGCTCCTGCCTGCAGTCGATCGGCGGCGACGGGGGCGGCCGCCTGCTCGGCCACCTCGACGGCGGCTTCCCCGACTTCGACGGAAGCTTCCCCGAGGGCGGTTTCGCCGGCGGACGGTTCGGGAGCCTCGGTGGCCACCACGGATTCGGGGGCGGCCGCGGCTTCGGCAGCGGCGGTGCCTGTGGGTCGAACCTGAACGATGCCGGCATCCCGCCTTTCGGCGGCGGCGACAGCGGCGGCGGTGTCGTCCCGCCGGGAGACGACGGCGGCGGCGTGACGCCCCCGTCGCCGGTCGATGACGCGGGTGTCGCTGGTAGCGCCTGCCTGCAGACACTCCAGCAATGTCTCGCGAGCACCACGCCGCCGGCCACCTGCGCGGCGAACGCCGAGGCCTGCCTCGCGACCGCGCAATAGCGCCGGGAACGGTCCGAGATCCACGTTCGGGCGCCGTGCATGCGTGCCCGAACGTGAAACCGCCCGTTCACACACGCGGGGATCTCCCCCCGATCCCCGGGGCCGCGTAGACCGGCGAATCGGCCGATTTTTGATGCTGGCGCGAGCGGATTCGCGTCCTGCGGCATCGGTAGGACATGCGTTACGTCGCGGCCGTACTCGGGCTCCTCCTCCTCATCGGGGGGCTCGCCGGGGTGAAGGGGAAGCAGATCGCCTCGCTCATGGCGATGGGCAAGCAAATGCAGAAGGCAGGTCCTCCTCCGGAGGCCGTCAACACCACCGTCCTGCAGGAGCAGTCGTGGGAGGGCACCCTCTCGGCCGTAGGTAGCGTAGCTGCCGCCAAGGGCGTCGAGATCAGCAACGACGCGCCCGGCGTCGTCTGGCGCATCGACTTCGAGTCGGGCGCCACCGTGCGCCAGGGGCAGCCGCTCGTCGAGCTCGACTCGCGCGTCGAGCGGGCGCAGCTCGCGTCGGCCCGCGCTCGTCAGGAGCTCGCCGAGGTGCAGGCCAAGCGCTCGCGCGCCCTCGTGCAGTCGAACGCGATCGCTCAGTCGCAGCTCGACGCCGACGAGTCCGCCTTCAAGACCTCCGCCGCCGACGTGAGCGGGCTCGAGGCGCAGATCGACCGCAAGATCGTGCGGGCGCCGTTCGCGGGCCGCCTCGGCATCCGCGCGGTCAACCTCGGCCAGTATCTGAACCCTGGCACCACGCTCACGGTGCTCGAGCAGATCGACTCGGTCTTCGTCGATTTCACTCTCCCGCAGCAGCAGCTCGCCAGCTTGAAGGTCGGCACCCCCGTCCGGGCGATGGTCGAAGGGGCGGACGGCGCGACGTACAGCGGCGTCATCGCGGCGATCGATCCCTCCGTCGACTCGACGACGCGCTCGCTCAAGCTGCGCGCTAGCGTCCCGAACGATCACGAGAAGCTCCGGCCCGGGATGTTCGTCAACGTGTCCGTCGTCCTCCCCAAGACGGCGCCGTTCGTCGCGCTCCCCGTGACCGCCGTCGTCCACGCTTCGTACGGGGACTCGGTCTTCGTCGTCGAGGACAAGAAGGACGACTCGGGATCGCCGGTTTTCGGGGCCGACGGCAAGCCCGCGAAGATCGCGCGCCAGCAGTTCGTCAAGGTGGGCGAGCAGCGTGGCGACTACGTTGCGGCGATCGACGGCGTGAAGGCGGGCCAGGAGCTGGTCACCGCCGGCGCCTTCAAGCTGCACAACAGCTCGCCCGTCACCGTCAAGAACGAGGTGAACCTCGACGCCAAGCTCTCGCCCAGGCCGGAGAACCGGTGAGGGATCGGCCATGAAATTCACGGACATCTTCGTTCGCCGGCCGGTCCTGGCGATCGTCGTCAACCTGATCATCATCATCGCGGGGCTTCAGGCGATCCGTTCGCTGAACGTCCGCCAGTACCCGAAGCTCGAGAGCGCGTCGGTGGTGGTTACCACCGCGTACGTCGGCGCCAACGCCGACCTCGTGCGCGGCTTCATCACGACGCCGCTCGAGCGCGCGATCGCCGCCGCCGACGGGATCGACTACATCGAGTCGCAGAGCGTCCAGGGCCTCTCGACGATCAACATCCGCCTGAAGCTCAACTTCCCCGGATCCGCGGCCCTCGCGGACATCAGCGCGCGCGTGAACCAGGTGCGCGCCGATCTGCCGCCCGAGGCCGAGGTGCCGGCGATCAGCATCCAGCCGTCGGACTCGCAGTTCGCGGCCATGTACCTGAGCTTCGGATCGAAGATCCTCGACGACAACCAGGTCACCGACTACCTGATTCGCGTCGTCCAGCCGCGCCTCTCCGCCATCGAGGGGGTGCAAAAGGCGGACATCCTCGGCGGGCGCACGTTCGCGATCCGCGCGTGGCTCAAGCCCGACCGCATGGCGGCGCTCAACGTGAGCCCGGCGCAGGTTCGCCAGGCGCTCGCTTCGAACAACTACCTCGCGGCCGTCGGACAGACCAAGGGCCAGCTCGTCCAGGTGAACCTCACCGCGACGACGGACGTCTCGAACGTCGAGGACTTCCGCAAGCTGGTCGTCCGCGAGCAGAACGGCGCGCTCGTGCGAATGAGCGACATCGCCGACGTCGTCCTCGGCGCGGACACGTACGACCAGGACGTCCGCATGTCGGGCGAGCGAGCGGTCTTCATGGGTGTCTGGGTGCTCCCGAACGCCAACTCGCTCGACGTCATCAAGGCCGTCCGCAAGGAAGTCGAGAACATTCAGCGCGAGCTGCCGACGGGCATGACCGCGCTCGTCGCGTTCGACTCGACGAAGTACATCAACAACGCGATCAGCGAGGTCACGAAGACGCTCATCGAGACGATCTTCATCGTCATGGTGGTCATCTTCCTCTTCCTCGGATCGTTCCGCACGGTCCTGGTGCCCGTCGTCGCGATCCCGGTGTCGCTCATCGGCGCCGTCTTCCTCATGCAGGTCTTCGGCTTCACGCTGAACCTGCTGACGCTGCTCGCCATCGTGCTCGCGGTCGGTCTCGTCGTCGACGACGCCATCGTCGTCGTCGAGAACGTCGAGCGTCACATCCGCGAGGGGGACTCCCGCCTGCAAGCGTCGCTCAAGGGCGCGCGCGAGCTCGTCGGCCCCATCATCGCGATGACGATCACCCTCGCCGCCGTCTACGCGCCCATCGGCTTCCAGGGCGGCCTGACCGGTGCGCTCTTCCGCGAGTTCGCGTTCACGCTCGCCGGCGCGGTCTTCATCTCGGGCATCGTGGCGCTCACACTCTCGCCGATGATGTCGTCGCGCCTCCTCGACGAGTCGCACAACCCGGGCCTCCTCGCGCGAGCCATCGACCGCGGCTTCGAGTTCATCAAGCGAACGTACTCGCGGATGCTCGCGGGTACGCTCCGCATGCGCCCGGCGGTCTACATGGTGTGGATCACGCTGACGCTCCTCATCGTGCCCCTCTACATGTTCTCGGGGCAGGAGCTTGCACCGAACGAGGACCAGGGCGTCGTCTTCGGCGCCATCGACGTCCCCGCGAACGCGACGCTCGAGCAGCTCACGCCGTTCACCAACCAGGTCTACAAGATCTTCAAGACGGAGCCGGAGTTCGAGCAAAGCTTCCAGATCACGTTCCCGGGCCAGGGCTTCGGCGGCATGCTCGTCAAGTCGTGGGAAGAGCGGAAGCGCAGCATCTTCCCGATCCAGGAGGAGGTCGCGAAGAAGCTCGGAGCCGTCGCTGGCGTGCGCGCCCCCGCGTTCTTGCCGGGCGCGCTGCCGAGCGCGGGGTTCTTCCCCGTCGAGTTCGTGATCTCGTCGACGGCGTCGCACGAGGAGCTCGTCCGCTACGCGGAGCTCCTCCAGCAGGAGGCCATGAAGAGCGGCCAATTCGCGTTCCCGCCGGTGATGGACGTCCGCATCGACCAGGCGAAGGCGGACATCGTCATCGACCGCGACAAGGTCGCGTCGATGGGCCTGAACATGCAGCAGGTCGGCGCCGATCTCGCGTCGATGATCGGCGGCAACTTCGTCAATCGCTTCAACATCGACGGGCGAAGCTACAAGGTCATCCCGCAGATCGAGCGCGCGGAGCGGCTGACGCCGGAGCAGCTGAAGGACATCCAGGTCACCGGTCCCGGCGGGAAGCTCATTCCGCTCAGCGCGATCGCGACGCTCCGCGAGGGCGTCGAGCCCCGGTCGCTCAACCGCTTCCAGCAGCTCAACTCGATCAAGATCTCCGGCGTCGCGCCGCGCGGCATCGACGGCGGGCTGAAGGTGCTCGAGACCGCGGCGGCGAAGATCCTGCCGGCCGGCTCGCGCATCGACTACACGGGCGAGTCGCGGCAGCTCCGCCAGGAGTCGGGGAAGTTCCTCCCGGCGATGGGGCTCGCGGTCATCCTCATCTTCCTGGTGCTCGCGGCGCAGTTCAACTCGTTCCGCGACCCGCTCGTCATCCTGGCCGGCTCGGTGCCGCTCGCGATGTTCGGGGCGCTCATCTTCACGTTCCTCAAGTTCGCCGGACCCCCCGGGATGCATTTCGCACTCACAGAGGGGTGGACGACGACGCTCAACATCTACTCGCAGGTGGGTCTGGTGACGCTCGTCGGCCTCGTGTCGAAGAACGGCATCCTCATCGTCGAGTTCGCGAACCACGCGCAGCAGGAGCTCGGGCTGAGCAAGATCCAGGCGGTGCAGGCTGCGGCGTCGACGCGCCTCCGGCCCATCCTGATGACGACCGTCGCCACCGTCGTCGGCCACTTCCCTCTCACGCTCGTCACCGGGCCGGGCGCCGTCGCGCGAAACTCGATCGGCATCGTGCTCGTCGGCGGGATGACCATCGGCACGCTGTTCACGCTGTTCGTCGTCCCCTCGGTTTACGTTCTCCTCGCCAAGGACCACAGCCGCGAGCGGGAGAAGGTCGCCGCCGGCGAAGCGCCCGCGGGCCACGGCGACAGCCTTCCCGTCGGTCCGTTCGGCGCCGACCCGGCGATGGGCGCTGCGGAGTAGCGCGTCGCGCGGCGTACTTACGCTACTGGCACATGCCGGAGGCGTTGCACGTCGGCGTCGCCGGCGTCGCCGTGCAGTCCGCGCACATGCCTCCGTTCGTGCCGCAGGCGTCGTTGGCCGTCCCCGCGACGCACGAGGCCCCCGCGGTAGCGCTCGTCTGGCAGCATCCCCCGTTGCAGGCCCACAGCCCCACGATGCACGCCGTCGTGCACTGGTGCACGCGCGTGTTGCACGCGTAGCCGACGGGGCAGTCCGCCGCGCCCGTGCATCCGCACGCGTACCCATTTCCGGTGTTCACGCAGGCCGAGCCCACTTGGTTGCCGGCACAGTCGACGCAGCTCGTGCCGCACGCCTGCTGCTCGGGGGCAGCCTCGGGGCTCGCTTCGAGCGTGGAGTCGACGGGCGCGTCCACGCCCGCCTCGACCGCGGCCTCCGTCGTCGTCGTCGTATCGGGCCCCGCCTGCACGTCGAGTGTGGCCGAGTCCAGGCCCGGAAAGGCCGCGTCGATCCCGGCGCCGTTGTCGTCGGAGAAACACCCGGCGAGGCCTGCAGCCAGCGCGACCGGCAAGACAGCCCCTAGGCACCCCAGAGCCAGCGTCTCATGGGCCTGGATGGTGATCTCCCGTTGGCAGGATGTCACGCAACTTCCCGCGGGCGAACCCGATGGAGCGGCAAACACCCGCAGGAGAATCGATGCCCTCACGCCCGCAATGTCCCGCCTTGCCGCCGGAACCCTGAACGCGTGGACCTTACTCGCGCCCGGTGCGGCGGCTCGGCGAGAGGCGCTCGGCTGGCTCGCGACGTTGACCTCGGGCGGGTGGCCGTGACCCGAACCTCGACCGCGACCCCCGAAGGAGGACGCTATGCCCGACGCATTCGCTCGGCGCGAATTCGCCAGCGCTCCTTCGCGCGAGCCTGTTCCCCTTCGCGCGTCCGGAGCGGCGCGCGTGCGGTGAGCGTACCGAGCAGCCGCGCGGTCGTTGCCGCCACTTCGTCGACGGCGCGTTCGAAGGCGTCGTGATCGCCCTGGGAGACCTTGGCGATGCCGCTGACTTTGCGCACGTACTGCAGCGCCGCGGCGCGAATCTCCTCTGGCGTCGTCGGCGGCTGGAAGTTGTAGAGAACGCGAATGTTGCGGCACATGGTGCACGACCGTAGCGCATGCAGCTCGAGGGTCGAGGTCGACGCCGAGGTCGGACCTCACCGCGCCGTGAACTGGGCCACGAGCACGCGATTGCCGTCCACGATGGCATGCCCGGGGTCGACCACCGGGATGCGCCCGCCCCCCCGGCGCAAGAGCCACAATCCGGCCCACACCTTCCATGTCTTGCCGCGCGCGCTGTCCGGCAGGTGCACCGGAATCACGTCCCGGAGCGTCTTGTCCGCGGGGGCATCGTCCAGATCGAGCACCGACGACAGCAGCGCGTGATCTCCGTTGATCGCGTCGCCGCTCGAGGGATCCATGTGAACGAAGACGCCGAGTCCTTGCGGGACGGTCCGTCCGCGACGCCAGTCGAGCTCCAGCGTCAGGTCGCCCCCGGCTGCCGGCTCGGGGTTCGATAGCGTCGCCGCCTCGAGCACGACGCCGCCCTCCAGCTTCGCGTCGAGGCGCACGATGCCCTCGTCGAGCTCGTCGGCGACGAGTGGCCGCCCGTCGGGCGTCACGAGCTGCGGAGCGGGTCGCGCCTCGTGCACCACCGCGGCCGTCAGCGCTGCGGGAATCAGAGGGGTCGCGGCGACGGCCGCCGCGGCTACCAGTTCGCGGGTACCGCTCACGAGCCGACGGCGCCGGGCGCGCCGCGACAGCAGCACCGCCGCGGCGATCGCCACCACCGAGGCGAGGCCTCCGCCGGTTGCGGATCGCGGCGCAAACCGGAGCGCGACGTCGTGCGTGCCGGGCTCGAGAGCCACGGCGAGGAGACCGCCGTGGCTCTTCACTTCCCCCTCGCTCGCCCGCCAACCCGCGTGCCAGTTCTGGTTGACCACCACGGTCGCTCCCCGCGTGAGGTCGACGCGGAGGTCGATCGCGTTGGGCGACCACGAGACCTCGGTCACCGTGCCGGCGCCCGGCTCCAGAAGGCGCTCCTCGGCGGCGGCGTCTCCGCGCAGCAGAGGCGACTCCGGGACAGGATACGCCTCCCAGCACGAAAGTGATCCCCGCTGCATCGGCTCGTAGTAGGCGAGCGCCCATCGGTTGCCGCGCGACTGATGGAACGCGCCGGCCGTCGCCTCGGGGGGCGCGCTCAACGACCTGCCGTGCGCGCGAAACCAGTGCACGGACAGCTGGGGGCCGACATTCGCGAGGAGCGCCGCCACCGAGAGACCGAGCACGATCCGCGTCCCCGTCCTCCGCCTCGCGCCCCGGCGCCTCGCGCGCGCCCAGGCCTCCGCGCGCGAAATGCCCTGCGACGCGATGACGGCGACCGCGAGTGCGCCGGGCACGAGGAACCGCTCCGGAAAACGAAGCGCGGAGTAGACCGGCAGCTCGCGGAGCGCCGCGAACAGCGACGGGTGTGAGTCGTACCCCGCCGCGAGCCATACGCAGGCCAGGGCGGCCACCGCCGGACCGATGGATCGCCGCCGTCCGAGTCCCACGAGCACCGCCGGCGCGACCAGCCAGCCCATGTAGAACGCCCCGTCCTCGGAGTCCGGAATGGATGGGAGCAGCAGGCGGTGCGCGATGCCCGTCCACGAGTTCCCCGGGGCGCCCCCGATGATGCGTCGCGCCGCGAGCATCGTTTCGGCCACGGGCCACAGCCGGAACGCCGCGAGGCCCGCGGACAGCAGCGCCGCGCACGCGACCAGCCCCACGCCGAGCGCGAGGCCGCGCGGGTCCCGACGTCCGCGGCGTACCGCGGCCTCGGCGAGCTCGAAGGCGCACCACACGAGGGCCAGCGGCGCCGGGTACGTTCCCCCGAACCCGACGCAGAAGGCCAGCGCCAGCGCCCCGACGATCGCCCCGCGCAGATCGCGCGCCAGCGCCCTCCGGAAGCCGAGCGCAATCCACGGGAGGAGCTCGAACCCGAAGAAGTTCACCCATCCGAGGGCGGGCGACATTGCGAAGACGCCGCTCAGCGCGAAGACCGGCGCCGTGGCCATCGACGCGAAGTGCGTCGCCCCGCGCGCTCGCGCGTAGCGGAACATGCCCTCCAGGCCGACGACGATCATGGCGAACGCCGTGAGCGCCTCGGCGCGAGGCTCGCCGAAAGCGAGGGTCAGCAGAAACGTGGGCGAGACGTACCGACCCTGCGGAGTGCCCAGGAGGTACATCCCGCCGCAGTAGTACGGGTCCCACAGCGGGAGCTGATGCCAGCGGAGGATCGAGTCCCGCGCGACCGTCTCGTAGTGTGCGAGGACGTGCGCGTCGCGGAACTCGTTCATCGCGCCGGCGGTGGCGAGCAGCGGCCACGTGGCGACGAACGCGAGCGCCGCGAAGACCGCGAGCCTGTGGGCAGGACGCGCCGAGACGGTGCGCGCGAACCGATATCCCGCCGCGGCGACCGTCAGTAGATGGCGCGTGGCTGGCACGGAGGGACCGTCGGGATGAGCGGCGCGTGGTTGTCGTTGGGCCACCCGTCGCGCAGGCCCTCGTCGAGGGCACCGAGCACCTCGCCGAGACGGACGCGGTGCTTGCCCGCCCAGTCGCGCGCACGCTGCAGCTCTCGCTGGTGGAAGTCGTCGTCGCGCGACCAGAGGTCGGTCGGGAACGTCTTCGCCGCATCGCGCCGGAGGTTCGCCTCCTCCGATGCGACGGCGCGGAACGCGGCGCGGCGGGTCGCCTCGTCCGCACCCGCGGGTGCTTGATCGGGGGGCGCCGCCGAGATGGCTCGCACGACCGCCGCGGCGCAAACGCCGCCGAGCGGCCACCAGGCACGTTGTCTCACGCCCATGGACGTATCACGGGCGGGCGCTTCAACGAACGTCATGTCCCCGCCTTCGCGGATATGTAGGAGATTCGGGTCTTACGAAGTGGACGCGACCCCGCGCTTCGGTCGCTGCGACTCGCGGGTGCGCTTGGCGCTTTGCGCCAGCACGCGCGTGACCTCGTCGAAGCCGCTCGCCGCCGCCAGCTCCGCCCGGGCGCGCGCGTCGTACGTCGCGCGCGCGATCGAGGCGAGGATGCGCACTTCCTCTTCGTACGCCTTCGGCGGAATGAGGAGGAGAAAGACGACGCGCGCGGGACGCCCGTCCGGCGCGTCGAAGTCGATGCCGTGCGGCGCGCGTCCGAGCGCGAGCAGGGGGCGCTCGAGTCCTTCGACCGCGGCGTGCGGGATTGAGAC
>CALKVG010000682.1 GCA_937998045.1 uncultured Myxococcales bacterium | reverse complement strand
GCCATACCCCCTCGCCCCGAGCTCTCGGACTGTCCCTCGGAGTGCCCTTTTCGATCGAGTCCGGTTCATTGCCCGAGCTCGAATACGGCGTAGGCGCGAGCTTCGCTCTGCGAACGGGCCCCGTTCGCATCGAGCTATCGGTCACCGACTGGCTGCGCTCCGCCGTGGCCACGGTGCCGGCGCCACCCGGAGCGCACGCGAGCTTCGATCTCGTATCCGGCGCTCTCGTCGGTTGCTATTCGTGGCGCTGGCACGCGCTAAACCTTGGACCCTGCGTCGAAGTCGACGCGGGGTGGATCGACGCCAAGGGCTTCCGCGTCAGCCATCCGGCGGAGGCCCATACGCTTTGGCTGGCCGCGGGCGGCGGCCTTCTCGCGGCAATTGCGCTCGCGGATAGATGGATTCTCCCGCTGCATCTGGACCTGCTCGCGCCCCTGGACCGGAACGACTACTCGTTTCAGAACGTAGCCGCGTCCGTCTACAAGACGGCGCCCGTGGCGGAACGACTTTCTGCGGGCATTGAATGTCTTTTTTGATCCTCGACGTTTTGATCACGAATCGGGAGCGCGCCGGGAACTCATGACACAAGCCATGCCTCGCGCCTCCGCCGCGTTGGGATCCGCCGCCGAAGCGGCGGTCCCGTGGCCCGTGACCGACCCCGACCGAGCAAACTTCGACGTCGTTTACGACGAGTGCTTCGAATTCGTGTGGCGCAGCGTTCGGCGGCTCGGGATCGACGCAGGCAGCGTCGAGGACGTCGTTCAGGAAGTCTTCTTCATCGTGCACCGAAGGCTGCCCGACTTCGGCGGGCGCTCGTCGTATAAGACGTGGATCTACTCGATCGTGCTGCACGTGGTCCGGCATCATCGGCGCTCGTGGACGCGAAAGGACTCGCAGCGGGCTCCCGAGATGGCGACGCGCCTCGACGAGCTGCCCGACCTCGGCTGCCGAGGTCCGCTCGAACAGGCCGAGACGGCCGACCGCGTGCGCCTGCTCGACCGATTGCTGCGCGAGCTCGACGACGCCAAGCGCGAAGTGTTCGTCTTGGCGCATCTCGAGGAAATGACGACGTCCGAGATTGCCGAGGCCCTCGGCGAGAATGTGAACACGGTCTATTCGCGCGTTCGTGCGGCGCGCGCGGAGTTCGAGCAAGCGCTCGAGCGACACCGAGCCCGCCAGGCTTGGGAAGCACGGGGAAGCCATGAGTGACCTGAGCCCCAATGCGCAAGCAATCGTCGATGCCGCGCGTGCCGACGATGTGTCGCCCGATACGAGCAAGTCGCGAATCAAGCGGCGCGTCTTGGCACGGGTTGCGGCAGCCGCGGCCATTGGCACTGCGGCGGCGACGACCTCCAAGACGGCTACTTCGCTGGCAACGGGCGGCGTTGCAAGCACAGCTTCGCTCGCAACCGGTGGCGCGGCGAGCACCGCAGTGGCACTCGGCGGAGCGAAGCTCGTCGTGGGCGTGGCGTTGTCGGCACTAGTTGCGGGCGGTGTTGCGACCACGGCAGTCGTCTCGCACCGGCATGCGACGCCATCGGCCACGCTCCATGCCGTCCGGCCGCCTCGCGTCGCGCCGGACCGCACGTCTCCGGCTTTGCCGGAGCGGGGTCGAAACGACGCGGACCGCACGTCTCCGGCTTTGCCGGAGCGTGGTCGAAGCTCTGCGGTCAAGACGATCGCACAAACGGCGCCGTCGCATGTCGAAGCGCCGGTGGCTGGCATCGCTTCCCCTGTTGCACCCGAGCGGCATACCGATACCCTCGAGCAGGAGCTCCCGCTGCTTCAGGGCGCCCAGCGAGCGTTGCGGGCGGGTGATCCCGAGCAGGCGCTGAGACTGCTCGAATCCCACGCGAGACTTTTTCCTGACGGTGCTCTGGCGCAAGAGCGCCGCGCGGTTCATGCGGTGGCCTTGTGCCGCGCGAGCCCGGGAGCCGCGGCGCAAGCCGAGGCCGATGGCTTCCTGCGCGAGATGGCCTCTTCGCCTCTCGCCGAGCGCGTGCGAGAGGCGTGCATCCCGCCGGTACCGGGAAGGGACGGCGTCGTGCGTACCGGCGGCTCGCAGTAGCGTCACCCATCGCGGCCGCTTGGATTTGCCAATTGCACGCGATCGCCCGGGGGGGCGGAGCCGCTGTCCGCTGGCGCGCAATCGACAAGACGCGCGACGGTTTCGTCGCTTTTGTTCACGTGCGGCGAGAACGCCGGGAACTCAGTACAGGGCCCCGCGTTTTCGGACGGCTCGAATCGCTCCATCCAAGAGGAGTTCGAAATGTCACGAAGTCTTCGCGATGTACGATCGATGGTGGTTGCCATTGCCTCGGCGGGAATCCTAGGGGCCGGCCATGCAGGATGCGGAGGTCGCGTCACGCTCGGCGTGCAGGACGACTCGGAAGCGGGAACGACCGGCGCGGGCGGCGGGGATGCGACGGCAGGTACCGATGCGACGGCGGGTACCGATGCGACGGCGGCTACCGATGCGACGGCGAGCACCGGCGGACAGGGCACGTCGGTCGACGCTGGCACCTCGTCGCGCTGCGCCTTCGCCCCCGACTTGGGGCCAACCAGCCCGGGATCGACCACGTCCACAGCGATCGTATGGGCGCGCCTCTACCAGTTCCTCGACAACTCCGCGGTCGTGCCACCCGTCGGGTTGCCGGTCCAAACGACGGCCGCGTGGGTCGCGGACCAGGCGAAGGCGATCCTCGACGCGCATGCGGCAGCGGGAACCGAGGCACTCGGGCTCGTGCGATTCCTGTCGGCATGGCTGAACGTTCCACCTCCCGATGCAGGGCCTTCCGTGGCCGATGCCTGGTCCGTCAAGCTGCTCGATCCGAGCGCAACGTTGACGACGCTGCTCGCCGGTCCAACCGGCGATCCGCATCGCATCGGCATTCTCACCGATCCGCAAGTGCTCACGGCGCGCCCGCGCATCTCTCCGCGCGGCGAATGGATGGAGGCAAACCTCTTCTGCACTCCGGTCCCACCTCCCCCGCCGGATATTCCTTCTCTTCCTGCCGGCCCGGCCCCCCCAGGCACAACCGGCCGCCAAGAGCTCGAGAGCACTCTCACGAATCCGGCTTGCGCCGCCTGCCACAACCTGATGGATCCGCCTGGATTTTCGCTCGAGCATTTCGACGCGATGGGCAACTACCGCGATCTCGACAACGGCAGCCCCGTCGACAGCTCCGGAACCCTCCACGGTCCGCCGATGCTCACGTTCCTCAGCATCGTCGACCTTGCTCCCCAGCTCGCGGTGTCTTGCCCGGTCGCGCAGTGTTTCACGCAGCTCGTGATGAGCGACGCAGCGAAAGCGACGAGTCTGACCTTCACGACCGAGGAGCAGAACCATGTGGCCAACGCGTTCGCGGATTCGAATTTCTCGATTCGCGCGCTGGTCCAGGCGATCGTCGAAACGCCGTCGTTCTTGCAATAGCCGGGCGCGGTGACGGCTGGCACTCATCGGCACTGGGGTTGCACCCGCCAAGAGCCGTGCGCACGGTTCTCGTTCTCGGGGCCACCGGTTTCGTCGGTCGAGCGCTCGTACCGAGATTGATCGACGAAGGAGAAGGGGTCCGTGCAGCGTCGAGGCGCCCGACGGACGGAACGGCTCGCCCCGGGTTGAGCTGGGTGCAATGCGACGTGCGCAAGCCGTCGACCCTGGCGCCCGCCCTCGAGGGCGTCGGCTGCGTTTACTACCTCGTCCACGGCATGGGAGCGCACGGCCGCGACTTTCGTGACGTGGAGCGCGCGAGCGCACGTGCGGTCGCCGAGCAGGCGGCGACGAGCGGGTGCGAGCGGATCGTTTACCTCGGCGGCGTAGCTCCTGCCGGCGAACCGTCCGAGCACCTCGCGAGCCGCCTCGAAGTCGGCGAGATCCTGCGCGGCGGCATCGTGCCCACTCTCGAGCTGCGCGCCGCGATGATCATCGGAGCCGGGAGCGCCTCCTGGCGAATCATGCGGGAC
>CALKVG010000681.1 GCA_937998045.1 uncultured Myxococcales bacterium | reverse complement strand
CCGGCGCGAATTTCCCTTTGTTCTCGCCTGGTTGACGTTCCCGGACGAGAACTAGGCTAGCTCGCCATGACAGCTCCCACCCGCGCTGCGGTTTGGCTCGATCATCAGGAAGCCCGCGTCTTTCACGTCGACCTCGATGGCTTCGACGAGCAGACGCTCCGCGCGCCCGTGCATCGCATCCATCGTCATCCGAAGGGCCCGTCGGAACCGCACGCGCATCCGGACGACGACCACCGCCTGTTCGACGAGCTCGCGAAGGCGCTCGCCACGGCTGAAGAGATCCTCGTGCTCGGCCCGTCGACCGCGAAGGCCCAGTTCCTCCGTTACCTCCAGGATCACGCCGCTGGCGTGGCGAAGAAGGTCGTGGGCGTCGAAACGAGCGACCACCCGACGGATGGGCAGATCGTCGCCCACGTGAGGAGCCACTTCCGAATTCCAAGCGCGCGCGTGCACTGAGACCTCGACCAGGGTCGTCGGGGTCTCTACGAAGGCCGTCTCCGACGGAGCGCCGTCAGCAGTCCGACGCAGGCTACCGAGAGCCATAACCAGCGTCCGGACGCGGTCGAACCGCCAAGATGGCAGCCGCCACCGCCGGTGGTTGCCGGTATTCCACCGGAAGCCGCGCTTCCGCTCGATGCGGAGCTTGCATCACTGCCGCTGGCGGCTGCTCCGCCGCTGTCCTCCGGACCCGCGACGGGGACCGCTTGGCTCGCGTCGGCCGCGGCGTCGGTCGGCAGCGCCGCCGCATCCGTCTCGTCCGCGTCGCCAGCGGCGTCACCAGCGGGCGCCCCGTCCATCCCGCCGTCTGCCTCGTGGGCGCTCAGCGCCGCCGTTATCGAGTCGGCGAAGAACTTACCAATGGCCAACGTTCCCGTGTCGTCGGGATGCATCCCGTCCGGGAAGTACTCGGGGTGGTTCTCGAAGGCCTTTTGATAGTCGATGAGCGTCGACCCCGTGCTCATGGCCATTTGGTCGATGATGGGCAAGATCTCTTGGGCGATTACCGTTTGCTGGACGGGAGTGTTCACGAAGACCCAAAGACGAACGAGGAACGTCATGGGGTGGCTGGGTAGCGCTTGGAAGGCACGCACCAGGGTCGTGTAGTCGGACTGAAACTCACCTTTGTACGCATCCCAGGTCGCTTGGAACGAGTCGTTGCCGCCGAACCAGAAGAGGACGATGTCGGGATTCATCGCCAAGGCGGCTTTCATCTGGGGTGTCGCAGCGTACGACGATGGAACCGCGCTGATCGCGGTCGCCCCGTCGACGCCGAAGTTCTGCACGACGAATCCGGGACCGAGCGCTCGGCCCAATTCGTCGGGCACGTGGTGCCCGTCCGTCGAACCGAGCCCCGCCATGGCGCTCGAGCCGGTGCACGCGACTTTCAGGGGCGCCGAAGCCAATGCCGTCCGCGAGCCGCCGGCAAGGCAGGCGGCGACAGCGCAACAGAAGACGATGAGGAAGCGATGGGGTCGCGACATGGCTGCTCCGAGTCGCCGGGCGGCTCCGGTCGACATGTTCTTATGTGGTCCTCGTTCAACCCGCCGATCGTCGGCGACGAAGATTCATCCGGAGTAGATTTTTTGGCCCACGCGGCGCGGGCGAGAGAGCGGACGACGGCGTCAGGTCCGACCTCACTCTAGACGCTCCAACGCAGCGCCGGAAGATCGGGCCTGACACCAACCTTTTTGAAGAAGCCGCCGATGCTGGCCCGGACGTGTCGGCCCGCGGCGGGCGTTATCTTCGCGATTGCGTGGGCGGTGCCACCCTTGATCACGACGAGCCGGTTTGGCTTGGGGGTGACGAACGATCCGAAGCCGCGCGCCATGAGCAGATTGTTGGCGTCCTCGTTGTCGAGGTGGCTCTGCCACGGGGGAGGCGCGGGGAGGTCCCTCGTAGCTCGCAGTCGATGAAAGTAGACGCCGTACTCGCGCGGCAGGTCGCGCGCGTCGGCCAGGAGAAGCTCGCCGCCCCACTCGATGTTCCAATCGGGATGAGCGTAGTAAATCCAGCTGCCCACGTTGTCTTCCGAATCGCGATGCCATACCAGACCTTGCCCCGCTTGATAGAGGGTCGGCATGGCGCTGAAAATCTTCCAGTCGACGTCGTAGCGGCCCACCGATTCCGCGAAGAGCTCCGAGGTATCGACCACCGCCTTTATCACGTGATCGATGGGCGCTCCGGTCGGATACTGCGCATCCCACTTGTAGCCCCAGCCCACGGTCGGTCCCCGCAGCGCGCCGCTGTCTTCGAGCAGCCAGTGTCCTTGTAGGCCCAGCTGTCGAACCGGATTGAGAGGCTGAATCTGAAAGTAGTTCCAGAGGCGTTCACGCTCCTCGGGAGAAAGCAGGCCGTCGATCACCGTGAAAGAATCGGTCTGCGATGTGACCTTGGCGACCAACGACATGGCGTTAGACCTCTTGCGCGGGGGCCCCCAACGGTGGGCAGAATAGCGGCTGGTCCGTTCGTACAGGAGTGCGCGTCCGCTCGCCCTCGCCTTTCGAAAGGTCAGACGCCATGCACGTGACCGTCCAAAACGAATCCTTCACGGTTCTCGACGACGTGTTGGAAGCCGATCGGTGTGACGCTTTGTGGAACTACTTTCAGTTGCAGCCGTTTCAGCGCGTCGAGGCGCTCGGCATGCAAGGCCAGTGGCCGCTGGAAGACAGCGGTGTCCTGCGCGGCCCCACCGTCGGGTGGAACCGGTGCTGGGATGCTCAATATCCGACCAAGTCCGCGATCGATGTTGTCATGAAAGCGGTCTTCGACCTCGCCGAGAAGTGCGGCGGCACCATCGGGAGATGTGGTGAGACCTGGGAAACGTTCAGCGCGTTTCCCTCGATTTACGTCTCCGGACAAGGACGGATGTGGCACCGCGATGCGGAGGACGACGCCGGCAGCTGGATCTACTACGGCCATCCCGAATGGAACATCGAATGGGGCGGGGAGCTCTTCCTCGCGCCGGAAGTGCGAGTGCCGGCGGAATTCGGCGTCTACTTGCATCGCCTTCTTCCGATGGCCGATCACCCGAATCCGCCGCCGTGGAAGAGCCACCTCGACAACGCGGATGCCAGTCGGTTCCTAATGGAGCGGGGCGTGGGGGAATTCGTCGCACCGAAGCCGAACCGCATGGTCTTCATTCGAGCGGACGTCCCGCGGGCGATGGCCAAGATTCGAGGATCGGCCGGCCGCCACGTGCACGCCACCGTCGGGGGACTCTTCAAGAAGATCGGCTGAGCGGTGCGAGATGCCCGGGTTGCGGTTTGCCGGCCGCTGCCGCTCGATCGCGTCCGCATCCGCCCAGACGACTCAGGTTAGGTGATACCCGTCAATGGCGTCGTGCCGGCGGTGCCGAACGTCTTTGCGGGTACCCCGAGGGCGTTGAGCATCGTGATGAAGAGGTTGGCCTGGGGGTCGGCGTTGTATTTGATGTGCTGGCCGGTCTTGATCTGGCCCGCGGCGCTGCCCAGAAGCAGAATCGGCCTGTTGTCCTGGTTGTGCAATTGGCCGTTGGAGATCTCGCTCGAGAAAAAGACGAGGCTATTGTCGAGCATCGTCGTGCCGCCTTCGTCGATGGCGTCGAGCTTCTGGCAGAAGTAGGCGAGCTCCGAGACCTCCCAGGTCTCGATGGCCGAGAGATTGGGGCCGTCCTGCGCGTGCGCGAGCCCGTGGTGATCTTGCGTGATGTTGAGCCAGGGGAAGCTCTGGAAGCACGAAGATCCGCCGTTGCCCAGCATGAACGAGACGACGCGCGTGGCGTCGCATTGCAGCGCGATCGTCATCAGGTCGCTGGTGATCTTGGACTGTGTGGGTCCATCGAGGCCGCTATCCGCTGGTCGTGTCATGCCCGCCGCGGTGCAAGCACCCGCACTCGTCTGAATTTGCCTCTCCACTTCGCGCACGCCCGTCAGATACTCGTCCAGCTTGGCGCGGTCGGCCGTGCCGAGCTTTTGCTGGAGACTCGCGGCTTCGGCCACGGCATGATCGAGCACGCTCGTCGCAAGGGCCTGCCGCTTCTTCTGGTCGGCTGCGGAGGCGGCGGAGTTTTGGCCCATGAAGATCTGGTCGAACACGACCCCGGGGTCGACGGTGGGCTGAAGAGGCTGGGTAGCGCTCGCCCACGAAATGCATCCGTTGTAGATGGCGGGATTGCCGATGTCCGAGTACATCCGGTTCGAGATCCCGACCTGGATCGACGGAATGCGCGTCGCAGTGCCGAGGCTCTGGGCGTAGACTTGGTCGACGGAGACGCCCACGCTGACGTTGGGCTGCGTGCCCTTGATGCAGGTGAGCATGCCGGACACGCCGAGGCAGTGCGAGCCGAAGACGACCGAGGCATCGTTGTTCTGAAGGCCCGAGAAGACGAGCAACTTCTTCTGAAGGCTCGCGAGCGGCATGAGGGTCGGGGAAAGCGTGTAGCTTGTGCCCGTCGTCGTCGGGAACCAGGTCTGGGCGTACGTACCGTTGGGCACGTGCCACGCGATGAGCCGCACGGGACGGGACGTCGCCGCCGCAAATGCGCGGCCCTTGCCCGCCAGCGACTCGAGCCACGGCAACCCGATGGTCACCGCCGCGCCGGCCAAAAAGCGTCGGCGATTCGTCCGCATCCGGGCGGCGTCCTTTTGCTGCGCCGCCAACGCCTTCGGGTCGATATTCAGGACACTGTTGTCGATGACGCTGGGGCGTTTCATCAGGTGCCTCCTCGGCGCTGACGGAATGCGTCGCTCGCCACCGTCCGGGAGAGGACATCGCTAAATCCGACGGTGCCTCCCGACGTCGCTTGGCTGATGGCATTGATGTAGGTCTGGTCGGTGGCACCCAACGTCCGCCCCGTCGCGTACGTGAGGACCGCGCTCGCCACGCAAGGGGCGAACGCCGCCTCCTGCGCGACCGCTTGCGAAAGCTGCCGCGGGCCGTTGAACGGCGTCTTGTCGGGCAGAGTTCCGGTCGCATCGATGACCTGGCCGTGGTCCGTCGCGCGGTAGGCGCCGACGGCGTCGTAGTTCTCCAGCGCCAGACCGATGGGATCCATCAGGTTGTGGCAAGCGCCGCACGTCGGCGACGTCCGATGCGAGGCGAGGAAGACGCGCGCCGTGGTCGCGGTGATCACCGAGTCCGGCGGTATTGTCACGCCTGGGGGTGGCGGCGGTATGTCGTGGCAGAGCAGGTCGCTCAGCACGAACTTTCCACGCGCCACCGGCGAGGTGCGATTGCCGCGCGAGGTTGCCAACAAGAGCGCGCCCATCGTCAGCAGGCCTCCGCGCTCGGGCGTCCCCGTGAGGTCTACCCGCGTCATCGCCATGCCCGGACTCGGCATTCCGTAGTGCGTTGCCAGCAGATCATCCACGTACGTGAAGTTCGCCGTCAGCAGATTTCCGACGGCAAGGTTGTTGCGCACGAAGTCGCCGAAGAAGAGGTCGACCTCTTGCTTCATCGATTGCGCGAGCGCAACACTGAAGTTCGGGAAGAGCGTCGGATCGGGCTGCGAGGTCTCGATCGCGCCGACGCCGAGCCATTCTTCCCCGAAGATCTGGGCGAAGGTCGACTTCGGGCTGGCGAGCATGCGTGTGAGCTGCGCTTGCAACTCCCCCGGAGAACCGAGGGCGCCGCTCTTCGCCGACGCGAAGAGCGCATCGTCGGGCATGCTCGAGTAGACGAGGTAGGAGAGGCGCGAAGCGAGCTCGTACGGACTGAGCGGATGCGGGGTAGTCGACGTCGGATCGGGGTCGACCTCCACGAGAAAGAGAAAATTGGGTGAGACGAGGAGCGCCTCGAGCACCGTGCTCACCACCTCGTCGGGTGTCGCCCCGGCGGTGCGCGCCTGCGCCGCGAGGCTCAGGTACCCCGCGATCTCGTCGGGCGTGAGAGGCCGCCGGTACGCTCGTGCTCCCATCGTCGTCACGAACGTCGTGATGCACGCGTCGCCCGTCGTGGGATCGCACGTCAAGTTGGTCGCGCGCAGCGGGGGGGCGAGCGCTTCCGCCGCCAGGGCCTGCGCCGCTTGGTTGTATTGGTCGATGCGCACGGACGAAAGGCTGAGCTGGGCGCCGTTGTTGTCGAAGCCGTTGGCGGACGTATCGGTCAAGAAGGCGCTCTCGGGGTGCGAAGTCGTCCCCAGGAGATCGCGAACGGTGTTGCCGTACTCGACCTGATTCAGCCGACGCATGGTCACACGACCGGGGTCGCTGAGCGGCATCGTGCCGCCGCCTGCACCGCCGCCGCTGCCGCCAGGCGACGCGCCCGCGGATCCGCCCGCGGCGGACGTGCCTCCCCCGCCCGAAGGGCTCGGTCCGTCCTTCTTCGCATCGCCGATCGTGCCGAGGCAACCGGCAGCGAGTCCCAGCGCGAGGAGACTGACGTGACCGACGTGGCGAAAATGCCTCGACGGCTTCTCGATCTCTTCGAGATTGCCGCGAGCAAGGCGCCTTGACTCGGATTTATGGCTCACGCATCACCTCACAGTAACGAGCGATGTTCCGACTCTTGAGTACATTGGGTACGCCGGCTTCGTCTCACGCCGTACGCACTCTCGCCCCCGCGTGGCTCGAGGATGCTGACTTGTTGCAACTTTCGTCGACAGTCGTTTCTCGCCGAAGCGGATCACGCCGGTACGGTAAATGGCCAATTCCGGGGCCCGCCGTTCAAACTGCTCGGAAACCCGTACTGCGCGCGGTCCCTCCCCAATCCCGAGAGAAGTGGAGTTCCGAGTGCCCCTCGATCACTTCTTCTCACCCGAAATCCTTCAAGAGGAACGCCGCTGGCGGAGTCGTTGTCGGTCGATCCGCCGAGCCATCCCCGCAGTCTGCGGGCGCAAGGTGTCCCGACCGAGAGGCCCATCCCCGGGCTTCGGCGCCGCGTCGGTGACGTCCAACCCTGAAGTCGCGTGCCGCGAACAGCACGGTGCGCCGCAGCGGACGTAGTCGTGGGTATGCCGCTCCACGTCGCCGGGGAGCGTTCGTAAAGGACCGAGCGACTGCGACCGTTTCGGTCCTGAAAACCGCTTAAGGCATCGGGTGACTCTGGAAGACCTGCCACGCCACGTCCGGCACGGCGGCGCCCTCGGCCTGGGCGGGGCCGTAGACCACGTGACCGCCGTTGATGGTGCACAGCGTCACCGCTGCGCCGCCGGCGCACTGGGAGTCGGTCTGGCAGACGCCGTTCGTGTTGGACGTCGGCGTGCCGGTGCACTTGTCCAGACCCCTCCACTCGTTGAAATCCGCCATCGCGCCCTGAAAGTACCACTGGAGCGGCATGCCGCCGTCGTACGGAACCAGGTTGTCCGTGAGCCCCCGAAAGGCAACGACGGTCACCGGGCGCGAGGGCGTGCAGGGGCTCTCGACCGTCGCGCCGGAGGCCGGGGCGATGGCAGCGAAC
>CALKVG010000680.1 GCA_937998045.1 uncultured Myxococcales bacterium | reverse complement strand
GACCGAGACCCCGCCTCACGACCGCTTGCCGCCCCCGCCCGCGGAGCCGCGGGGCCGCTTCCCTGCGGGGCCGTCACGCCGACCCGAGGTGGTTCGCTGCTCGGGTGGACGCTCGAATACATCCACATGAACGCGGCCATCCCGAGGGCGCCGAGCACGAGCAGCGACCCGAAGACCGTCTTTAGCGACGTCGCTCCCGTCCTCGGGACGAAGTACGCGTCGCTCGGCCACTCCTCCTCGGCCGGCTCGACCGACTCCATCGGAGGCATCGGAGGCAGCGAGAGGTCGCTCGTGCGCCCGCCTCCTTCGAGCACGCGCTCGATGCGTGCGCACGACTCGCGGGCCACCGGAGTTCCGAACGGCGCGAGCGCGCGCGCGAACTCCGCCAGCGTCCCGAATCGCGCCTGCGGCTCCTTCTCCAGGCACCGCAGGACGGCCGCTTCGATCTCCGCCGGGACGCTGGGGCGGAGCGACGAGACGCGCGCCGGCGGCTGCGTGAGGACGGTGGCGCAAAGCTCGGGCATCGACTCGCCGCGAAAGGGCGTCTGCCCCGTAAGGAGCTCGTGCAACACGGCGCCGAGCGCCCAGACGTCGGCGGGCGGGCCGGCGTCGCGCGTCGCACGCAGCTGCTCCGGGGCCATGTAGTGAGGCGAGCCGAGGACGTCGTGCTCCCGCGTCAGCTTTGCGCCCGCGCCGTTCATGTTCGGGTCGGTCAGCTTCGAGAGGCCGAAGTCGATGACCTTGATGCACGCGCCCCCGTCGGCGCGCCGCGTGAGAAAGAGGTTCGCCGGTTTCAGGTCGCGGTGCACGATGCCGTACGAGTGCGCCTCGGCGATCGCCTCCGCGGCCTGGAGGACCCAGTCGACCGCCGTCGAGACGGGGAGCGGGCCCCACATAACGATGACGTCGTCGAGGTTGTGTCCCTCCAGGTACTCGAGAACGAGGTAGGGCGCGCCGCTCTCGAAGGTGCCGACGTCGAAGACGCGCACGACGTGCTCGCTGCGGATGCGCGTGGCCGCCCGCCCCTCGCGCAGGAAGCGCTCGATGACGTGCGGCTCATCCGCCCATTCCGGGAGGAGCATCTTGATCGCGACGCGTTGATCGAGCCCGACGTGCATCGCCTGGAGGACGGCTGCAAGCCCGCCCCGGCCGCAGAGGCCCTCGATGACGTATTTGCCGGCGACCGTCTCGCCGGGGCGCGGAATCGTCCAGTTGAGGTCGTGCGCGCGTTTGGCCATGTGGGTGCCGGGCGCTGGGGACTGCGAAAGGCGGGCCACCGCTCGCAGTCCGCCGCGATGGCTCGCTCGCGAGAAGACGCGGCGTTGTGTAAGGTGCGGCCTCCGATGCGACCTCTTCACGTCGTGATCGCCGCGCTCGCTCTCGTGGCGTGTGCCGGCGCCGCACCCGCCCCAGCGCCTCCTCCCGCGGCCGTCGTGCCCGTCGCACCCACGCCCGGCGTGGAATCGTCCGGCGCGGTTTCCCCGCCCGCTGCGGACGCCGCCGCCGCCCCCGTCGCACTCAACCCCGACGCTGGCGGCCTCGGCACAGGGAACGTGGACGCCGGGGCCATCGTGTCGGGAAGCGACGCGTCCGCCACTACGGAAAGCGCGTGCAACGAGCAGGCTCCGCAGGACTTCCTCGTTCGGGGCAACTTTCTGCGCGGCGGGGTTGCTGCGCGCGAGCGCGCCATCCAGTACAGGACCGACACGTACGGCTACTTCAAGGGGTTCGGGCACGCGCCTGCCGACGCCCAGCCTCCGAGCCACTACGTCGTCGAGACGAAGTTCATGGACCTCCCGGTCCGGATGCACCGCAAAGTCGTGCCGGCGCTCGCCTGCGTCGAGGAGGAGATCAAGCGCTCGTGCGCCGACCACCCCTACAAGGCGCACGCCCTCGCCGGCATCCGCTTCCGGAACACGTACCGCGGGGGCGAGGTGACCAATCACATTTACGGCATCGCCATCGACGTCGACCCGTCGATCAACACCTGCTGCGGCTGCGTCAAACCGTGGAACGACGCCCCCGCGTGCCAGAAGCCCGCGAAGACGGAGTACGATCGCATGGCCATGCCCGAATGCTGGGTGCACGCGTTCGAGCGCTACGGCTTCTACTGGCTCGGGCACGACGTCCTGCGCGACACGATGCACTTCGAGTTCCTCGGTGACCCGGATCGCATTCTCAAGAATCCACCGTCCAAGGAGACGAGCCCCGACGTCGCGCGCACGGGGGACGTGCGCTGACGCGCGACGTGCTGCGTGCCGCCGGGAAAGCGGATTGCGCACCCAATGTAAGAGCCTGGTAGGTGCGGTCGCGACTGGACGGAGACTTCGCGCGGTCGCGCTCGACGGCTCATACTCGTGATGGTGAGGCGCATGTCGACCTCGTCCATCCCGCCGCGCCGCAGCTTCTCCGGGGTGCGCCCGCGAGGGCCGCTCGTTCTCGTCGTGGAGGGGGAGGACTCGCTCCGCGAGCTCTACGCCGCGGAGCTCGCCGCCGCGGGCTTTTTCGTTCTGGAGGCCGCAGACGGAGCGGCCGCCATCGACAAGGCGCACCAGTTCGGTCCCCAGGCCGTGGTCCTGGAGCTGGAGATCGAGGGCGTCGACGGCCTGCGCGTCGCCCGCCGCCTGCGCGCCGACGATCGCACGCAAGACATCGCGATCGTCGCGCTGACGTCGTCCTCGCGAAAATTCGGGACGATCGGGCTGGCCGCGGGCTGCGACTCGGTGCTCCGCAAGCCGGTGCTCGCGGCAGCCCTGATCGGTGAGCTGATTCGCTTGATCGCGCGCCGCGCTCACATCAACCGCCTCGCGTCGGCGCACCCCACGCTCCCCGACGCCGAGGAAGTCGAGGGCCCGGACGAAGCCGAGGGAGGCGAGCGCTGAGTCAGCCGCCCGCGAAGAAGCGAACCAGGCTGTCGTGCTTGGCGCGCGCATCGGCGCGTCCAATTTCGATGAGGCGGCCGGCGAACTCCCCGTCGAAGAGGACGTACGACAGGAGGTCCGCCTCGCGCTCGCCGTCGGCGATGCGGCGCAGGACGCGACCGATGAGGCCGCGGACGCGCTTCGCGAACTCGGCCGAGCGGGCGTACTCGGCCGCGAGGACACCGATGTCCTGCGACGCCCGCACGTAGACGACATCGAGGTGCCGCAGCCCGCGCTGCCCCTCGCGCCGAAGCTCTTCGTTGAGCGCGTCGGCAAAGCCCGGCCCGTATCGGCGGGTGCCTGCCGTGAGGACGGCGTTGAGCATCTCGAGTCGATCGATGTCGTTCTCGATGCGGTCGAGCAGGAGCGCGTTCATCGCCTTGCCCACGACGAAGAGCGGGTCGGGGAACTCGCGCTCGTGCGCCTCGGCGGCGGCCGGGGTCGGAGTTTGCTCGCGGATGTAACGTGGGTTGATGACGATGAGGCTGTCGGCGCCGAGGCGACGGGCCGGCGAGAGCGGGACGTTCTGACGCAATCCGCCGTCGCAATAGAAGTGGCCGTCGATCTCGACCGCGGGAAAGAGGAGCGGCACGGCGGCGGACGCGAGGACGTGATCGGCGCGGATCTCGGCCGCGCGAGCCACCATCGTCGGATCGCTCCCCCACGGAGGCAAGCCGCCCTCGCGTTGCACGAACACCACGGTGCGACCGCTCGCCACGTGGGTCGTCGAGATGGATACGGCGCGCAGGCGGCCGGCGCGCATGTGTTCGCCGATGTCGCCGAAGCGCACCGACTCCTGGACGATGCGTTCGACGCCGCTGGGATCGAACATTCCGCCGCGCCTCCCCGGGCGCGCGTCCGGCGCATCGGCGCGGGCGCGCCCCGAACGACCGAGCAGCCGCCCGGCCATTTGCAAGATTTCTCTTCCCGCCGGACGCACGACGTCTTCGAGCTCCAGGTCCGTCCAGCGCTTGGCGAGCATCCCGGCGCGCGCCGCCGGTTTGTCGGCGTGCCCGGCGAGCATGCACACGTTGATGCTGCCGGCCGAGGTCCCGCAGAGGATGTCGATGGGCACGTCTCGGCCGATGGCGCGTGCGACGTCTTCCAGGATGTAGCGCACCACCCCGACCTCGTACGCGGCCCTCGCGGCACCACCCGCAAGCACGAGCCCGACGCTGCTTGAGGAACGCTCCTGCATGGACCTGAGAGAAATGTATCGCGACTTGGCCTGCGAAGTGCACTCCGCGCGCGGTGCGAGCGCACGCAAGGCGTGCGCGCGACGCACAAAGGAGCAGAGCGATGCCTCGAACGAAGAAGACGAGCCAGAGCGGCGTGCAAGCAAGCCAGTCCGGCCTGGCCAGTCGGCCCATGGGCGGCAAGGCCGCCGGCAAGACGAGCGGCGAAGAGGAGCAGGAGAAGCAGGGCAAGCTGGCCGGCTACGGACGCCGTTCGACGACCACGCCGCGCAGCGCGGCGCGTCGCTCCAGCGCGAAGACCAGCGCACCCCGTCGCGGACGGGCGAGCACCACCTCTCGCGCACGGACCTCCGCGCGGAAGGCGGCGCCCAAGTCGACCGGTTCGTCGTCGCGTACGGGCGCCGCGTCGCGCGGGGGCGCGCGCAAGGGGCGCAAGAGTTCGCGCGCCAAGTAGCGCGACGAGGGGCGAGCGGGGGGCCGAACCCTCCCCCCGCACGCACACGGCTGCGCGCTCAACATGCCACGCTGTGGCAAGCAGCCTCGCTTCCGCGACGCGTCCGCGTTGCGATCGCGACGTGCATCGGGAACGCTGTTCGAGTCCGTGACGACGAGATCGCGTTCCCCCCTCCGGAGCCCGACTGCCCTGCGCACGTGGGTGCGGCTCGCCGCTCTAGCTCCGCTGCTCGCTGCGGCAAGCCCTCTGGCGGGGTCACCCGCTTCGTCGCCGGACTCGGCGGCCCAATCCTTCTCCGCGGTCGAGGCGCTGCGCGTTCGCATGACCACCGAGCGGGCGGACGACGCCCCGTTTGCGTCCATTCGGTGCCCGGAGGCCATGGCGCTCATCGCACTCGGTGGGCCGCCGTACTGCATCGACGACTACGAGGCGTCTCTGGTCGAGGTGCTCCCGGGAAACGAGGAGCGCCCCTGGCCGTACTACTCCGCCGTTCCCGCGGACGTCGACGTCCGCGCCGTCAGCCGCGCCGGCGTATACCCCCAGGGATACATCAGCGGAGTCCGGGCTCGCGCGGCCTGCGAGCGCAGCGGCAAGCGTCTGTGTCGCCCCATGGAGTGGCGGGCGGCGTGCATGGGACCGCGCGGCACGACCTTCCCATACGGCGATGCGCGCGTGATCGGCCGCTGCAACGACAACGGTCGCAACGGCATGCGGCTCCTCAACCCGTGGCTCGACGACAAGCCCGAGCACCAGTGGATGTGGGGTTATGCCGGCAACATGGTCGACCCCCGGCTCAATCAGCTCGACGGCACGCTCGCGCGCACCGGCGAGCACGGCGGCTGTACCAACGGGTACGGCGTATTCGATATGGTCGGCAATCTGCACGAGTGGGTCGCCGATCCCGACGGGACGTTCCAGGGCGGCTTTTACCTCGATACGCACATCAACGGCGACGGTTGCTATTACCGGACGACGTTCCACCCGATGTCGTACTTCGACTACTCCACGGGTTTTCGCTGCTGCGCGGACGCCCTCTACTGAGACGTGCGCATGCGCGCGCGCGTGAAAGCGCCGTCAGCGTCTGCGAATCGCCGCGGTCCAGAGGTCGATCGCGTTGCGAGACATCGTGCCCGTCGGCGGAAGGCGCCCGTCGCGCCAGCCGCGCGCGATGTCGGGCAGGTACTGCTCGCGGGAGAGCAGCGTTCCCCGGCACGTGTGTTCCGTCGTGGCCGCGCATTGCTCTGCGGCGAGGCGTTCGACCAGGGCGCGACGTACCTCGACTGGGATCCGCTCCGCCTCGTCCGGATAGACGTACCCGAAGAGCACCAGGTGACAGAGGAGCACCCGCCAGTGCTCTCCGAAGCGCCGCAGCAGACGGCTCCAGTCGAGCGAATCCGCGCGGGCGAGCAGCAGGTGAGCGACGTCCGCGCCGTCGTAGCGCTCGCGCTCCATCACGAACGCCTTGGACCAGATCGTCTCCTCCGCAGGGCACAGCGCGACACGGACGCCGAGCACCTCGGCGGGGACCGCGTGCGAGAACCACTCGCTGTCCACGGGCGCGGCGCCGTTCCCCGAGTTGAAGATGATGTCGATGAACCAGTGCTGGTCGTCGTAGGCCTTTGCCAGCCAGTGCGGGAACGGCATCTCGGTGCGAAAGCCCGCACCCGACAACACGCTCAGCGCGTGCGGAAGGTCCTCGGCCGTGACGAAGACGTCCAGGTCCTTGGTGTTGCGGAGGATGCCGCAGTACGCCGAGAGCGCCATGCCGCCTCCGAGGAGGAAGGGGACGCCGCCTTCCGTGAGAGCGCGAAGGCCACGCGCGTAGCTGGGCGGTTCCTCCCCGGTAGGCTCCACGACGACGGCGCGAGGCGCGCTCCGGCTCACGCGCGGGTCATGGGCAACCGGCGTGCCTCGCCGGGTCACGCAGCGGGAGGGCGCGAGGCCGGGTGCGCCTCTTGCTGCTCATCCACCGATGGCCGAACGCCCTGTCCGCATCGCAGCCGTCGGCGACTTGCACTGTCGCAAGACCTCAGCCGGGCAGATCGCGCCTCTTCTGTCGCGGGTCAACGAGCTCGCCGACCTTCTTCTCCTGTGCGGCGACCTCGTCGATCACGGCCTGGAAGAGGAGGCTCGCGTCCTCGCGCGGGAGCTCGCCGTCGTTCGCGTGCCGATGATCGGCGTCCTCGGCAATCACGACTTCCAGGCCTCGGCGCCGGAGGTGGTGGCGCGCGTCCTCACAGACGCGGGCGTGCAGATGCTCGACGGGGACGCGGTGGAGGTGTTCGGTATCGGGTTCGCCGGGGCCAAGGGGTTCCTCGGCGGGTACGGCCGCGCGACGCTCGGCCCCTGGGGCGAGCCTGCCATCAAGCACTTCGTGCAGGAAGCGATCGACGAGGCGCTCAAGCTCGAGGAGGCGCTCGGCAGGCTGCGCACGGCCAAACGGGTCGCGGTGATGCACTACGCCCCTGTGCGAGATACGTGCGTCGGCGAGCCGGAGGAGATCTTCGCCTACCTCGGCTGCGGGCGCCTCGAGGAGCCTCTGCATAGCTACCCCGTCGACCTCGTTTTCCACGGCCACGCACACCACGGTTCTCCGGAGGGGCGGACCAACAATGGCATTCCTGTTTACAACGTGGCGCTCCCTCTCCTGCGCGCGCTGGGCGTCGAGACGGCGCGGGAGGGGAAGACCGCGTTGCCCTTTCGAGTGGTAGAGCTCTGACCTTCCCCCTGGGTATTTCCTGACTCGTCCCTGCTTGAAATTTGTTGTTCTACGCAACCTGCGCGCCGTGCGGTCGGCTCCGGGCAGACTTACCGACGAGCCGCAAAAGGGCGGGCGCAAACTTGGCAATGTCGCAGACGAGCTGCCAGGCGCGCCGGTCGTCGTGCCGGTCGTCGCGCGGCGCACTCCTACGCACTCGTACTTCTTCGAGCTGGAAACGCGGCAAATGACGCGCTTTGGCGATTGACGCACCGGTACGGACGCTTTACACGACAACTCGATCGAGTCCGCGGCGGCGAACTTTTCGCCGTCGGCGTGAGCCGCACTTCCAACCGAAACAATCCGCGCCCCACCGGTGCGTGAGCCCTCCCAGGGGGAAGCCCATGCGCCACGTTCAATTGCCTCGCCCGGATGGCTCTCGCGTGCTCGTCGTCGAGGGGCACGGCGACACGCTCGAGTTGAATACAACCGTACTCGCGCTTCGCGGGGCGGAGGTTCGCTCGGCCGAGAGCGGCGAAGCCGCGCTCGAGATGCTGGACCGGTGGTGGCCGAACGCCTTGCTCACCGATCTGGGCTTGCCCGGCATGAGCGCTTTCGAGCTCGCCGAGCGCGCCTCCACTTGCTTGCGTTCCCATCAATCTCACGGTCCTCTGCCCGTCGTCGCCACCTGCGCCGACGCGCGCCCTCGCGTCCGCGAGTCCGCCCTCGAGCGCGGCTTTCGCGAATGCCTGACGAAGCCGTACGACACCGACGAGCTGTGCGACGCCGTCGCCCGCGCGCTCGGGCGCGACCGCACGCAGAGGCCGTCATGAACGATCCCGTCAGTCCGCGTCTTCCGTGGTCGCGCGTCGTCGAGCTGGCGACTCAGCTCGAGGCCGCGTATCTCACGCGGGGCGAGGTCGACGGCGAGATCGCCGTCCGCCTCGCGCGCGCCGTCCTCGACTTCCAGGACCAGCTCCTCGGGGGTCTCGTGCGGCCTGCCGCACGGGCACGTTGACAGGCAGCGGCCTGCCGCACGGGCACGTTGACAGGCAGCGGCCTGCCGCACGGGCACGTCGACAGGCAGCGGCCTGCCGCACGTTGACCGGTAGCGGGCGCGCGCTCGCTGACGGCGCCGCAGGGCGCCCGTCGGCACAATAATTCAGCAAGACCGCATACGACCTGCAGTCGGATCGCACCGCTGCTAGATCGAGTGCGACAAGCCCATGGACCCGAAATCCCTATCCCCTCGCTTGCGAGAGGCCGCCGCCCGCTTCGTCGCGGAGGCGATCGACGAACGCGGCGGTCGCGATCCGATGGCAGCGCTCTACCCCGAGCGTCGCGCGGGCTACTCCCTCTTCTCGCTCCAGCTGAGCGACGCCGACTGCGAGGCGTTGCGCCCCTATCTCTTCGGCCGCACCATCCCGAGGCGCGCTGGCGACAAGCCCATCGTCTGCCTCAACCTCGTCGAGGGCGAGTGGCGCGCACCGTTTGGGGCCGGGGCCCCAAACGACAACCGTGGGAACCGCGGCGAGCTCGTGCCCATGAAATCGCTCGCCGACCGTCGCGTCACGCTGTTCGAGCTCGCGCGTTCTAGCGCCGCCGACTGCACCCACGCCATCGACCGGGCGTTCGCGTTCTGGTCGTCGCTCGAGTGGGCCGGCGAGGGGATGGCTTACCGCAAGCACGTCATCAAGAACTTCTCGCGCCTCCTCCACTACTTCTACGAAGAGTGCCTCGACGAGCTCCGCCAGCAGACCCCCAAGACGCGTCTCGAGGCGGACAAGGACTTCTGGGAAGCCAAGCGAGCCGCCGACCACCTCGAAGGGAACGTCGAGAAGGCGATGAAGGGCGACCTCGTGCCGACGATGGCCGCTGGCCAGTCGTACTGGAAGGACGCCTACATCCCGGCCGGCGTGTGCACGGTCATCACGCCGATGAACTTCATTTATGGCATTCCGGGGATCCAGATCACCGGCTGCTACCTGAGCGGGTCGCCGATGATCTTCAAGGGCCACCCGTTCTCGGCCATCACGAGCACGACGCTCGTCAAGATGCTCCTCGCGGCGGGCGCCGATCCCCGCGGGGTCGCGAAGATCGAGGGCTTCGGTTCGGACATCCAGCCGCTCGTAGCCGACCCGCGCGTCGCCGTCGTCAGCGTGACCGGAAGCGCGGAGACGGCGAAGGCCATCCAGGCCGCGCGTGGCGTGCGCCCGGTGCGCTTCGAGGGCGGGGGCTGCAACTGGTCGTGGATCGACGACGGCTTCTCCGACGCGGAGCTGCAGAAGATCGCAGCGCGCCTCGCGTACTCGAAGCTCGGTCTCGGGTCCCACAAGTGTACGAGCCTGCACGGGATCGCGGCGAGCGCGCACACGCTCGACCGCATCGAGCCCATGGTCGTCGCGGAGATGCGCGCGTGGAAGGTCGCGGATCCTCGCGGCGCGTCCGCCGGCGAAACGAAGATCGTCGGCCCCGTGATGGTGCACAAGGCGGGCACCGTGACGAGCATCCAGGAGAGCGCGCGCGCCGCCGGCGTGCGCGTGCTCCTCGAGGGTGGGAAGGTGAGCGGCAGCGACTACGCGGACAACGCCGAAGTGGCGTCGCCCGTCGTCCTCGGGCGCGTCACGCCGGAGACGCGCCTCGAGGTGGACTGGGACGGCCGCGAGAAGACGATCGCCCCCGCGCTCACAGAGTTCTTCATGCCGATCCTCGTCACGATGCAGGTGGGCGCCTTCGACGACTTCCTGCGCTTCTGCATCAACACGAATCCGCACGATCTGGCGACGAGCCTCTGGACGCGCGACGACGCGAAGCTCTGGCGCGCGCGACGCGTCCTCGGCGGGATGCTCAAGGAGAACGACGGCACCGACAGCGCCCTCGAATGGGAGGAGTTCGGCGCGAGCGGCGTCGGCGAGAGCGGCAACACGGGCGTCGGTGACGCGACGACGACGATCGCGATGTTCTGTCGCAAGCAGAAGGGCAGGCACTTCGTCCTCTGATCCGGCGGGACCTTCTGGCGCACACGAGACGGGCCATCCTGGCGTCGGTGGCTCGAACCTTGCTGGCTCACGGCCGCAGGACCGCTGCCGCATGCAGGCAGTACCCGTCAAGTTCGAGCGTGCGACGGCTGCCGGCGGAGAGACCGGCGCCCTGGTGCGAAGCTACGACTGGGCGCGCACCTCGCTCGGGCCGGTGAGCACGTGGCCTCGGCCGCTCTTCGAGGCCGTCAGCACCGCACTGACCACGAACTTCCCGATGGTCATCAACTGGGGCCCGGAGCTCATCCAGATTTACAACGACGCGGCCATTCCCGTGTTCGGCCGCAGGCACCCGGAGGCCATGGGCCAATCGGCGCGGACGAACTTGCCGGAGTTCTGGGCGTACACGCGCGTCGAGGACATCCAGAAAGAGATCTACGCGAGCGCCATGCCGTTCCGCGCCGAGGATGAGCGCCTCTACGTTCTGCGCAAGGGCTTCCTCGAAGAGTCGTACTTCACGTTCTCGCTCAGCCCGATCCTCGACGACGACGGCACCGTCCTCGGCATCCTCAACACGTACGTCGAGACGACGTCGCGCGTGCTCAACGAGCGGCGCATGGCCACGCTCCGCGGGCTGGGGGCGCGCGCCGTGCGCGCCCGGACTCCCGGCGAAGCGTGCGCCGAGGCGGTCACCGCTCTCTCGGTTAACCCCTACGATCTGCGCTTCGTCCTACTTTATCTCGCCGACAGGGACCGCAGCTCGGCCACGCTCGCGGGGGCAAGTGGGATCGCCACGGATGCGGCCGCGGCGCCCGGCAGGCTCACCTCGCAGTCCGCGAGCGGCGGCGCCTTCGCATGGCCGCTCGCGCAGGTGCTGCGCGGCCGCGAGCCCGTCCTCGTCAGGGACCTGTCCTCCAAGCTCGACCTCGGCCCGCGCGTCGGCCGCGTCACGCCGCCGAACGACGCCCTGGTGCTCCCGCTCGTCCCTGCCGCCGAGGGCGCTCCGGCCGGGATTCTCGTCGTCGGGCTGAGCCCGCGTCTGCCGCTCGACGACACCTATCGCGACTTTCTCAAGCTCGTCGCCTCGCAGATCGGCGCAGGCATCGGGAGCGCGCAGGCCTACTACGAAGCGAGGGAGCGCGCCGAGAAGCTCGCCGAGATCGATCGGGCAAAGAGCGTCTTTTACTGCAACATCAGCCACGAGTTCCGGACGCCGCTCACGCTCATGCTCGGGCCCGTCGAGGACATGCTCCGCGAGGAGGACCACGGACGGCTGACGCAAGTGCAGCGCGAGAGGCTCGTCGTCGTGCGGCGCAACACGCTTCGACTCCTGCGCCTCGTCAGCGGTCTGCTCGACCTCTCGCGCGTGGAGAGCGGCAAGCTGAAGCTCCGCAGCGAGCCGACCGACCTTTCGCGCCTGACGCGGGAGGTCGCGAGCGCCTTCGAGCCGGGCATGGCCCTCGCGGGCCTCCACTTCGTCGTCGATTGCCCGCCGCTGCCGTGCGCCGTCCGAGTCGACCGCGGCGTCTGGGAGACGATCGTCCTGAACCTCCTGTCGAACGCGCTCAAGTACACACCGCGCGGCGAAGTCCGGCTGTCGCTCTCCGCGACCGACGATCGCGCGCGCCTCGTCGTTCGTGACACCGGCGTGGGCATCCCGGGCGCCGCGCTCCAGCACGTCTTCGAGCGCTTCTACCGGTCGCGCGAGTCGGAGGCCCGATCGATCGAGGGCAGCGGCATAGGCCTCGCGCTCGTGCGCGAGCTGGCGAGCGCGCTGCACGGGGACGTGACCGTCGCCAGCACGGTGGGCGAGGGCAGCACGTTCACGGTCGAGATCCCGCTGGAGGGGGTCCCGCTCGAGCAGGCGACGAGGGACCAGGAGCCCCCGCAGCCGGGCGACGACGGCGGGCGCTCGGCCTTCGTCCAGGAGGCCGAGGGCTGGGTCGAGCCCCGCGACCTCGGGCAGCCGCCGCCCGCGTTCGAGGGCGCCCGGTCTCGCCCGCGCGTCCTCGTCGTCGAGGACAATCCGGACATGCGCCGGTACCTCGCACACGTCCTCAGCCGCGAATACGACGTCAAGTCCGTCCCCGACGGGGCGTCCGCTCTCGAGGTCGTCGCGCACCGCCTGCCCGATCTCGTCTTGAGCGACATCCTCATGCCCGGCATCGACGGCATCGCCCTCGTCCGCGCGCTGCGAGCGAACGCCAACACCCGATCGGTGCCGGCCATTCTCCTCACGGCGCGCGCGGGCGAGGACGCCGCGCTCGAGGGCCTCGGAAGCGGCGCCGACGACTACATCGTCAAGCCGTTCTCCAGCCGCGAGCTCCGCGCGCGCGTCCGCACGCACCTCGAGCTGGCGTCGTCGCGGAGGGAGGCCGCGCAGTCGGCGATGAAGGACGCCTTCCTCGGCGTCGCTTCGCACGAGCTGCGGACGCCGCTCATGAACCTCAAGCTGCAGCTCGAGCTCCTCGCCCGCGAGACCGGAGCGTCCACGCACGCCGCCGCGAACCGTCTCGACGCCGTGCGCCGCAGCGTCGCCCGCATCGAGGACCTCGCCGACGAGCTCCTTACCGTCTCCGCCGTCCGCACCGACACCCTCGTTCTGCACCGGACCCGCGAAGACCTCGCCGCCCTCTGCCGCGCCGCCGCCACCGAGCAGTCGCGGATCGCGCAGCGCGACGTCTCGCTCGATCTACCTTCCGAGCCCATGTTCGCGACGGTCGACGCGCGGCGACTACGCCAGGTCCTCGACAACCTCCTCTCGAATGCCCTCAAGTACTCGCCGACGGACACCCCCGTCGTCCTGCAACTGAAGCGCGCCAACGGCGACGCTGTCCTGGCGGTGCACGACCGGGGCCCGGGGATCCCCGACTCGGCGCTGCCCCACCTCTTCGAGGGCCTCTATCGCGTACCGGGGATCGACGTGTATGCGGGGTCGCGCACCGGGCTGGGCCTGGGGTTGTTCGTCTCGCGGGCCATCGTCGGCCGCCACGGGGGGCACATCGACGTTCGCAGTCAGCCGGGCGAGGGGAGCACGTTCGCGGTCCACCTGCCCATCAGCGAGCGCAACGGTGCGTACTCGTGATCGGCTGCGCGAGCGTCCCGGGACGCTCACACGTCCAGCATCGAGATCACCGCGATCGCCGGCTGCGCTCCGTCGCTGGGCACGATTCGCCCCGAGAAGCGCACCGGTCGCTCCGCTGTGCGCCCGAAGGGGTGGTCGATGAGGACGTCGCGCGTCTGGCGGCCGGAGACGATCTCGTCGAGGAACGTCCATAGCTCGGCGGGCTCGTTGCTGCTGCCCCAGGCCTCCGCGACGGCGCGCCCGAGCGCCGACGGACCGATCGCGAACGCTTCGAAGAACGGGCGGTTCGCCCAGACGAGGCGCAGCTGCTTGTCGACGAGCATCACCGGCTGCGGCAGCGTCGACAAGAGCTGCTGCGCGAACGCCGGGATCTCGGCGCCGTCGGCGGCGGTCGCGGGCGACGTCGTCTTGACGAACTCGATGACCAGCCCGCGAATCATGTGGTCGGTCGTGACGTACGGGACCATCTTCATCATGTACCAGGAGCCGTCGATGCAGCGGACGCGCTGCTCGCGTGACGCGACCGACGACATCGCATCCGCGGCGATCTGCTCGATGTCGCGCGAGCTCATCACGTTTCGCAGGTAGGCGATCGGCCGGCCGATGTCGCCCGGGACGAGGCTCAACAGCCTCTCGGCGGACGTCGAGAAGCGGCGGATGCGCATGTCCTGCCCGACGATGACGACCGACGAGCTCGTGTTGAGGAGCACGTTCTGGAGGTCGTCGTGGGCGACGGTGAGCTGTCCCATGCGGTTGTGCAGCTCGTCGTTCACCGTCGCCAGCTCCTCGTTGGTCGACTGGAGCTCTTCCTTGGAGGTCTCGAGCTCCTCGTTGGTCGACTGCAGCTCCTCGTTCGAGCTCTGGAGCTCCTCGTTCGAGCTCTGGAGCTCCTCGTTGGCGGCCTCCAGCTCCTCGATGGTCGACTGCAGGTACTCCTTGTTCGTCGCCAGTTCGCGCTCGAGCTCGAGCACGCGCGGGTCGGCCTCGCTCACCTCGGGGCCGTCTCTCGGCGGCGCCGGCGCGGTCGCCTTCGTGTCGGCCTCGTTGAAGAGGACGAGCAGGCACTTGCGTCCGCCCGCGTCGGGGAGCGGCATCACGTCGAACGACACGGCGCGCGTGCCGCGCTCGCTCGAGAGCGGCACCGCCCCCGACGTGGCCGGCAGCCCCTCGGTCAGTGCCTTGTGCGCGGTGGTCCGGAGCGCGACGAGGAGCTCGGGACGCGCGAGCTTCAGGAGGTTCAGCGTCGCCGCGCCGGGCGCCGGCTCGAGGAACGGTCCCGTGCGCCCGCGGAACTGCATGATCTCGAGGCGATCGTCGACGATAACCCCCGGCGGGCCGTACTTCTCGATGACCTTGCGGTCGGCGATTTGCGCGACGCTCACGACCGGCCGCTGGTCGGGGCGCTCGGAGGTTCCCTCGTCGCCGTCGAGGGCGTGTCCCGCGAACGAGAACTCGAACACCGCCGTCGCCGGGATGTTCTTCTTTACGTAGACCTTGAGCTTGCGGTCGAGGAGCGAAAAGAGGTCCGCTGCGTCCCCCACCGACTCCGACGTGCCCAGCACCAGGTACGCGTCCGGGTTGAGCGCGTAGTGGAAGATGCGCAGCACCTTCCTCTGCAGCGGCGTCTGCATGTAGATGAGGACGTTGCGGCAGGTCACCAGGTCGAGGCGCGAGAACGGCGGGTCCTTGCCCAGGTTGTGGCGCGCGAAGACGACGAGGTCGCGCACCTGCCTCGCCACCTGGTACCCCTTGTCGGTGCGCACGAAGAAGCGCCGCAGGCGATCGGGGCTGACGTCGAGCTCGATGTTCGGCGGGTACGCCGCGGGGCGCGCGCGGGCGAGCGCGTCCTCGTCCACGTCCGTCGCGAAGATCTGGATGTTGTAGCTGCTCGCCTTGTCGCCGAGAAACTCGAGGAGGGAGATCGCGATCGAGTACGCCTCCTCTCCCGTGGCGCACCCGGCCACCCAGATGCGGATCGGGTGCTCGGTGCCGCGGTTCTCGATGAGGCGGGGGAAGACGACGTTCTTCAGCGCGTCGAACGGCTCGTGATCGCTGAAGAAGCCGGTGACGCCGATGAGGAGGTCGTTGTACAGCGCGCGCAGCTCGCCGCCGCCGGAGCCGAGGAGCGCGAGGTAGTCATCGAGGCGCTCGATCTTGTGGAGCGCGAGGCGCCGCCCGATGCGGCGCTCGATCGTGCTCGGCTTGTACTGGGAGAAGTCGACGCCGTACGCGGCGCGCAGCTGCGCGAAGATCTTCGCCGTCGCCTCCGAGTCGGCGAGGCGCACGGTGGGCGCGCGGCCGACGTACGGATGCGTCGACAGGCGCATCAGCTCATCGCCGATCTCCGCGGGCGTCAGCGAGAAGTCCGCGCAGCCGGCGTCGAGCGCGCTCTGCGGCATGCTCGGCTGCGCGGCGCTGCTCGGTTCCTGCACGAACGTGATGCCGCCTTCGTCCTTGATGGCCTTCAGGCCGAGCGTGCCGTCGCTTCCGGAGCCGGAGAGGATGATGCCGATCGCCATCGGGCCGCCGGAGCGCGCGAGCGACCGCAGGAAGGTGTCGATCGAGTGTCGCACTCCGCGCCCGTCCGCCGGCGGCGAGATCAGCAGCTCGCCGCCGTCGAGCGTCACCTCGGCGTTCGGCGGCGCGACGTAGACGGAGCCCGACTCGACGCGCATCCCGTGCTCGACGGTGACGACGCGCAGCGACGTCGTGCGCGAGAGGATCTCGGCGAGCATGCTGTGGTGCCCCGGCGAGAGGTGCTGCGTGACGACGAACGCCATGCCGTCCGCCCGCAGGCGGCGCATCAGCTCCTCGATGGCCTCGAGGCCGCCTGCCGACGCGCCGATGCCGACCACGGGGAAATCGATGCGGTCAGGGGGCGTCGCGGACTCGTTCAGGTCGGGCGCACGCGAGGCGGCGGGGGCCTGCGCAGCTGAGGGGTCTTCTGCCGCGCGCCCGCCCGTGTTGCCGCGCTCCGAGGGAGGAGGATCCTGATCGTCGAGGGGACACATTGTGGCGAGCTCGCGAGGCACACCTTGGAGCACGCAGCAAGCGCGAGTACAAGCCCCGCTGTATGCAGTCGCCGCCCGGAAGAGCGAGGGGCCGCGCTGCCCATCCGATGCGCACGCGAGAGACGCCCGGCCGCCGCTCGAAGCCGTGAAACGGAGGGTCAGCGCGTCGCGATGGGCAGGGTCAACCTGGAAGAGGGTGACCGCTCGTCCAGCACGAGACTCCCGCCGCAGAGCTCGACGATCCGCGCCGCCGACGCCATGCGCACGCTCCCGCCGGAGGCTGCCGGGGCCCCGTCGGGCGCTTCGATCTGGACGATCGCCTGGACGCCGGCCACGGACACTTTGGTGCGAATCGCGCCGCCGTTGCGCGGCGTGCCTGCCAGCGCTCGCCGGAGGAGCAGCTCGATCGCGCGGTCGAGATATCCGGCGGGCGCCCGCACGAAAGCCGGCGCGTGGGTCCCCTCGGAGACGACGAGCGCCTCGGAGTCCTCCACGCATGCACGCAGCGAGTCGGCGGCGACGCGGACGCGCTGGACGAGGTCCACCGTATCCAGGGAGACGGGACCGTCGCGCGGAGACAGCATCTGGCTCAATTCGTCGAGGTCGTCGAGCATGACCCTCTGGGCGGCGGCGCTCTGCTCGACCCACGCGAGCGCCTGCCGGCGCTCGTCCTCGCCTTCGAGGCTCCCCTCGAGCAGCAGGCGCGCCCACCCGGCGATCGTCGCCACCGGGGCGCGAAAGTCGCCCACGATCTGGCGAGCGAGCTCGGCGTGCGCGAGGTGTGCGGCGTCGGCGTTCTCCTGCGCATCGACGCGATGGAGCGTCCATCGAAGGGCGATGGGCTTCCCGGAGGACGTTCGGACCGTGGCGATGCGAGCGAGGCACACGAAGACGGGTTGGCCGCGTGGCCGCATGCGGACGGTGAATGCGTGGACGCCGCCTCCCGGCGGGTCGCTCCCGAGTTTGCCGAGGACGTCGCGAAAGGCGCGGGTGTCGTTGCGCGCCACGAACGCGACGAGCGGTCTGCCGCGCAAGAACTCGCGGTCGACGCTGAGGAGCGCGCCGGCGGCGGCGTTCGCGTCCTCTGCAGTGCCGCGCAGATCGGTGATGACGTAGGCGTCCGGGGCGTGGACGAAGAGGTCGACGTACTTGGAGCGCTCGCGCTCGAGCAGGGCGCACGCCTTGGTCAGCGCGTCGATCTGCGCGTGGAGCTCGTCGGCGGCCGCGGAGAGCTCGGTGTCGCGCTCAAGGAGCTCGTCGAGCAAGTCGGTGCGCTCGAACGTCGAGCGCGTGGTGATCCCGGCGACGCGGGATTGGGCGAGCAGCCGCTGCTGCGCGAACTTCTCCAGGTGATCGCGGGCCTCGCGCGCGGTGCTCCGCGTGCGTCGGAGGAACGCGCCGACGTCGTCGGCGGCGAGGCCTAGGCGGCTGGTGTCAGCGCCTTCCCCTTTCACGACCGCATTATCCAGCGGCCGGTCCGCTGTCGCAAGGTCCGTAGGGGATTCGAGCAAGCGAACTCGAGCAATCGCGCGCCACGCCCCCGCCTGCCCCGCCGCTTCGAGCTGATGCCGGGGAGGCATCCTGCCGGTAGACGACAAAGCGGGCTTGCGTTTGGGTGCGCAAGGTCTATGGGAGCCAAACCGCCGCTCGTGCGGGTGCGTCGGACCGTGTATTGGAAGAACGGCGGAGCGCGACCGGAGACTTGGTGAGGCCGCGATGATGAACGACAGGGACGATTCCCGTCTGCGACGACGGCTGCGGCATCGACGGCGCGGACCTGCCCCACGTCTTCGAGCACTTCCGGCAGGCGGACGGCACGACGACGCGATCGCACGCGGGGCTCGGCCTGGGTCTCGCGATCGTGCGCTACCTGGTCGAGGCGCACGAGGCGACGGTCCGCGCGAGCAGTCGAGGTCGGGGGCAGGGGGCGGAGTTCGTCGTCGAGCTCCCGTGCGCGGAAGCGCTCGCGGCCGCACCGAAGACCCGAGCGCGTGCCCGGGGGGACGAAGGGGAGCCGCTCGCGTCCCTCGCCGGCGCGAAGGTCCTCTGCGTGGACGACGGCACGGACACGCTCCAGTTGCTCGCGCTGATACTCGGCGACCGTGGCGCGGTCGTGCGAACCGCGGGATCGGTGGACGAGGCGATGAAGCTTTTGCCGAGCTTTGCTCCGGACGTGGTCGTGAGCGACCTGGCGATGCCACGTAGCGACGGCTTCGACCTGATCCGCCGCATTCGCGCCATGGCGGGGCCTCTCGCGGGGGTCCCTGCGGTCGCGACGACCGCCTACGCACGCGCGGAGGACGCCGACCGGGCCCTCCAGGCGGGCTTCACGCGGCACATGGCGAAGCCGCTCGACGCCGACGCGCTGGCGAGCCTCATCTCGGAGCTGACCGCTCAGTCCCGGTCGGCGCTTCGGCCCGGCCAGAGATGCGGCGCCTCCCAGAACGGTCCTTCGCGGCCCCCGTAATAGAGCGAGAGGACCTGGTCGAGGACGGCCGACGTACGCGCGGCGGTGACGCCGGTGCTCGGCGGTGGCGCCCCGCCGTGGAGAGCGTCGACGATCGCTTGAACGAGCGGCTGCTGGATGTGCTCCGGGTTGGGCAAGTGGAGCTCTTCGGTTCGGCCGCGGGCGCTGAGGACCACGGGGTCGTCGCCGAACGTGGGGACCGAGACGTGCCCGTCGGTGCCGAGCACCTCGATGCGGTCGGTGCGCGTGTCGCTGGCGAAGGACCAGTGCGCGGCGCCGGGGACGTTGCCGGCGGTCACGAACGACATGGCGACGCTGTCTTCGACGTCGACCGGCGTCGCGCAATTGGCTGCGGTGCCGTGGATGTCCCGGAGCGGTCCGAACCACCAGTCGAGGAGGTCGAGCGTGTGGGAACCGAGGTCGAGGAGCAGCCCCCCTCCGGAGTGCTCGGCGACGAGCCGCCACGGCGGGTCCCCCCGGGCGACGTTCGCGTGGTGCGGGGCCGCGTACCGGTAGGCGACGCCGGTCACCGTGCCGAGGCGGCCGGACGCGAGGACGTCGTGCACCGCGCGAAACTTCCCGAGCGCCCGGCGGTAGTACGCGACGAAGAGCGGCACGCGCGCCTCTTCGAACGCGGTGACCATCGCGCGGCACTCGGCGTGGTTGCGCGCCATCGGCTTCTCGACGTACGCAGGCTTCCTGGCGCGGCAGGCCCGCAGGGCGTGCTCGAGGTGCGTCCCGGGCGGGGTCGCGACGTACACGGCGTCGACTTCCGGGTCGGCGACGAGGGCGTCGGCGTCGTCGTAGAACCGCGGGACCCCGTGCCGGCGGGCGAAGTCTTCGGCCAGCCCGCGGTTTCGTCGCATCACGGCGACGAGGCGGCTTCCCGCGGCCTTCTGGAACGCGGGGCCGCTCTTCCGCTCGCAGACGTCTCCGCACCCGATGATTCCCCAGCGAACCGTCATGGCCGTCCAGCCTAGCGCCCCAGCCGTTGGTTGGGCGGGGTCGGTCCGGGTGCGCGCTCCCGTCGCACCGGGGGCCCGAACGGCGCTTGAAATGAGGCCCGTCCGCGCCTAAAACCTGCGCCAGATCCATGCCGACCAGCGAAGAAGCCGCCGCGAAAGCCTTTGCCGAGCAAGACAAGCAGTGGAGCGGTCCCCGCTACATCCTTGTCGGCGCGATCACGCTGGCGATCTGCCTCACCACCATCTACCTGATGTCCGTGACGCAGGGCTGCTCGCTCCAAATCGTGCCCTAGGACCCTCTGCGCGCCATCGCGGCTCGAGCTTCGGCGCGATCGTCGAAGGCGACGGCAGCGGCCCCGATCGTTTGCGTCGTCTCGTGCCCTTTGCCCGCGATGACGACCACGTCCGCCTCGCCGGCATCCGCGATGGCCGCGGTGATTGCCCTGCGGCGGTCGAGCTCCGTGACGACGTCCACGCCGGCGGCGATCCCGGCTCGGATCGCGTCGGCGATGCGGGCGGGATCCTCGCTACGGGGATTGTCGCTCGTCAGGAACACCCGATCGGCGCGTGACGCGGCGACCCCCATCGGCGTCCGCTTGGCCTTGTCGCGGTCGCCGCCGGCCCCGAAGACGACGAGGACCTTGCCTCCCGCGGACAGACGACGGGCGACGTCGAGAGTACGCGCGAGAGCGTCCGGCGTGTGCGCGTAATCGACCACGACACGTGGGCCCGAGCCTCCGGAGCCCGCGGGGGACACGACCTCGAACCGGCCCGGGGGAACGGGAGCCGCGGCGAGGGCCCGAGCCGCGTCGTCGGGCGGCACGCCGACGACCAGCGCTGCGGCCAGCGCCGCGAGCGCGTTCTCGACGTAAATGTCGCCGATGGCGCGGATGCGGATCTCGCGCGGCGCGTGAGCCAGCGCGCCGTTCGCCTCGAGCGTCACTCGGGTCCCACGCCAGGTTGGTTCTACCGCGGTCGCGAAGATCTCCGGCCCTGCGAGGGTGGCGCCCCGCGACGGCACGCCGTAGCGTACGATCCGGACGTCGCGCGGCGTGACCTCGGCCAGGAGCGCCGAAGACTCGTCGCACGCGTTGAGGACGGCCGCTCCCCCCGGCGGCAGATTGACGAAGAGCTGCGCCTTGCTGGCGAGGTAGTGCTCGGGCGAACCGTGCGCGTCGAGGTGATCGTGCGTCAGGTTCGTGAAGACGCCGACGCGCGACAGCCACGTGCGCGCAAACCCCCGCGCGAGCGCCTCGCTCGTGAGCTCGATGGCGGCGAATCGCCCGCCGCGCTCGACGGCGGCGCGCATCGTCGCCAGGAAACCGCGAAAGTCCCGCGTCGTGGGCAGCGGCTCGTCGTCCAGGAACGAACCGAGCGTCGTCGTCTGCGCGACCGGCCGAGCCAGCGCCCCGAGGCAAGCGGCGGTCCAGCGTGTGGTCGACGTTTTTCCGTTCGTACCGGTAACGCCAACCGTCAATAGTCGCTCGCCGGAGCCCTCCGCGTTTGCCGCCACGGGCTCACCGCGCCCACTCGTTCAGTGGAGTCCCTCGACGCAAGAGTAGAGTCCCGCCTGGCATCCCTGCGCGATGCACTGCGCGACCAGCTGTTTTCCCTGATCGTTCAGGCCGGAGAGCAGCGATGTGCAGTCTGCCGTGGTGGACTTGCACGATCCGGCGGCCACGGCGCACAGCTGCGAGACCTCGGGATCCGGACAGGCCTGGGCGAGGGCGGCCTTTCCGCATCCGTACGTCTGCGTCGCATCGCACACTTGCTTGCTGGACAGGGTAGCCATGCAGGAAATCGCCTGCGCCGCGATTTTCGGATCGAAGTAGGTCTTATAGGCCGCGCACTTCTGCTGCGGGAAGGGAAACGGCGAGCAGCTCGTGTCCGGCGCCTTCAGCGTCCCGCAGTCGGGCACTGTCGCGGCATTCGCGTCGAGACAGGCCGCCGCGGGCGGGGGCGTGGCTCCTCCGCTCGCAGGGGCCCCGCCGCCACCACCCAGGTGGAGCGGGATGACGCGGGGCGGAGGCCTGGGGGGCTGAGCTGCCTGAGGTTGCATTG
>CALKVG010000679.1 GCA_937998045.1 uncultured Myxococcales bacterium | reverse complement strand
ACCGAGCGCGATCGCCATGCCGTTTCCCGCGTCGCGATCCAGCCGGGTTTGGGGGCGGGCGTCGTCGTCGAAGTACGCGAGCAAGGGGGTGGGAGCGCTCGGCAGCCCGAGCTTCTGCGGCCTGCCCGAGAACTCGCGCCAGCGCGCGAGGATGTCGTCCCTCGAGGGCTTCTTCTCGAAGGCGACGGAGACGGCAGCCAGGTGCCCGTCGGACACCGGGACGCGATAGCACTGCGCCGAGATGATCGGCGCGCGCGCGGAGGCGATGTGGTCGGCGTCGATGCGACCCCAGATCTTCAGCGGCTCCTGCTCGCTCTTCTCTTCCTCGCCCTTGATGAAGGGGATCACGTTGTCAGCCATCTCCGGCCAGGACGCCAGCGTCTTGCCCGCGCCGGAGAGCGCCTGGTAGGTGGCGACGCACAACTTCGTCGGGCCGAACTCGAGCAGAGGATGGATCGCGGGGACGTAGCTCTGAATCGAGCAGTTCGGCTTCACGGCGACGAAGCCGCGCTTGGTGCCCAGGCGGCGGCGCTGCGCGACGACGAGCTGCGCGTGATCCGGGTTGATCTCGGGGATCATCATCGGCACGTCCGGCGTCGCCCGGTGGGCGGAGTTGTTCGACACGACGGGCGTCTCGTGGCGTGCGTACGCGTCCTCGAGGGCGCGCGTCTCCTCCTTCGTCATGTCGACGGCGCAGAAGACGAAGTCGACCTCTCCCGAGATTGCGGCCACGTCAGCCGCGTCGCGAACGACGAGCTGACCGGCTCGCGCCGGAACGGGCGACGGCATGGCCCAGCGACCGGAGACCGCGTCCGCGTAGCGCTGCCCGGCGGACTTCGCGCTCGCCGCGAGAGAGACGACGCGAAACCAGGGATGGCTGTCGAGCAGGGAAACGAAGCGCTGCCCGACCATTCCGGTTGCGCCGACGATGCCTACTTTGAGCTGCGGGGCCATGGGACCGTATGGATAGCTCGCGCGGCGGCGCGGCGCACAACCAAAGACGGGTCCGGTGGGCCGCCCCAGCCCCTATGCGGGCACGCGATTGCGGACGCCCCCGGCTCGCTCGATCGGCTCGATCAGGCGCGTCATGGGCAGCTCACCGACCCCACGAGGACGCACGCGCCGCCTGCGCATTCCGCGTAGGTGTCGCACGTCGCCGCCGGGTCCCCGGGGTTGCAGGGCTTCCCGTCGGGAATCACGGCGGGGCAAGCCCCCGTCGGGCCGGTGGGCGACCACGGGCAGGTGCCGACCAGACAGCGCGCCGTGCCGTCGCAGGGCTGCCCCGCGGCGGCCCACGTGATCGCGGCGCAGGCGCGCTTCGCGAGGTCGCAGCCCAGGCCCACGGCGCAATCGCTGTCCACGACGCAACTGGCGCCTGCCTGTCCCGCGCTCTGGCACGTCGACGCGCTCGATCCCGGCGCGACCGGACACACGAGCGATCCACTGCAGTCGCTCGTGTCGGCGCACGGCGCTCCGGCCGCTCCCGGCGCGCTGCAGGCGCCCACGGCGCGGTTGCAGCTGAGGCCCGGCTTGCACTGCGCCTGCGCGCCGTTGCACTTCGCTCCTGCGTCGCCGAAGGTGACCGGAAGGCACATGCCGGTCGTACCGCCGTCGGCGGAGGAGTTGATCTCGCAGGTCGTATCGGGCCCGCACGTCGCGTCCGCGCAGTTCGAGCCGGTCGCGCACTTGCCGCACACGATGGGTCCGCCGCCGTCCGGCGCGTCGGAGCCCGCGGTGCAATCGCCGTTCTGGCACTGGTCGTCGCTGACGCAAGAGGCGCCCACCGCGAGCGACCCGGGCCCGAACGCGCACGCCGGGCCACGGAGCGCCGAGCACCCCGACGCAGCGAGGGCGTTCGCGCAGGCGTCGAGCGCGCTGGGCGTGACCGAGATCCCCGGAAGCGCGACGACGGTCGTGCATACCTGGTCGAAGCGGGCCTGGATGCGCGTCCTCTCGCTCGAGGGCAGGGGTGCGCCGCTGCAGTTGCCGGAGTAGAGGGCTTCGAAATAGTGGTCGCACGCGCTGGCCGGTGCGGGGCTCGACGTCGAGCCGCCGCCGCACGCGATCGCAACGGTGACCGCCCCGCACCACGCCGCGAGGGCAAAAGCCTGCCACGTCGTCTTCATAGGATCCCCTCCGAGGCCGCGAGGCAGAAGCAAGGAACGCCTGCCCGTCGCTCTACGCCCCCTGCAGAGAGCATACCGGTGGTCGTGCCCAGTCAACGAGCGACTTTGAATGGAGCGCGCTTGCGACTGGGTAGGACAGACGCATCCCGATCGGTGAGGCGAACCGTTCACGCCCCGCGTCTTCGCTTCCCGCGCCGGCGCGCGTGTCGGCTGGTCGCCAGGTCCTCGCGGTTGCCCCCGGGGAGCGGGCTTCGCGAGGCGCGTCCACGCTATGCTTCCTCGCCCGCCCGATGTCCTCGACCCCGTCGGCACCGAAGATCGCGTTCGTCATGGTCGGGCTACCGGCCCGGGGAAAGACGTTCATCGCCCGCAAGATCGCGCGCTTCCTGTCGTGGCTCGGCCACAGGACCCAGGTGTTCAACGTCGGCTCGTACCGGCGCGCACGCTTCGGCAGCCACCAGCACCATTCCTTCTTCGACCCGCGAAACGAAGCCGCCAAGAGCGCGCGCCTCGACGTCGCGCTCGCCGCGCTCACCGACATGCTCGCGTTCCTGCGCGGGGGCGGCGACATCGCGATCTACGACGCGACGAACAACACGAGCGAGCGGCGCGCGATGGTGCACGCGCGATGCGCCGCCGAGGGGCTCCACGTGGTGTTCGTCGAGTCCATTTGCAACGACCCGTCGCTCGTGGAGGCCAACATCCGCGCGACGAAGGCCCGGTCGCCGGACTACGAGGGCGTGCCGGAAGAGGCCGCGGTGAGCGACTTCCGCCTGCGCATCAGCCACTACGAGAAGGGCTACGAGGAGGTCAGCGAGGACGAGGGGCCGTTCATCAAGATCATCGACGTCGGCCGCAAGGTGGTGCTCCACCGCATCGAGGGGTACCTGCTCGCGCGCGTCGTGCACTTTCTCCTGAACCTGCACGTCCGGCCGCGCAGCGTCTGGCTCACGCGGCACGGCGAGAGCGCGTTCAACGTGCTCGGGCGCATCGGCGGCGACGCACCGCTGAGCGACGCGGGCAGGGCCTACGCCCGCACGCTGGCCGAGGCCGTCCGCGCGCGCGTCGGGAGCGACGTCGTCGTCTGGACGAGCACGCTGCGCCGAACGATCGAGACCGCCGAGATCGTGGGGCTGCCCTATCGCTCGTGGCGCGCGCTCGACGAGATCGACGCCGGCGTATGCGACGGTATGACCTATGCCGAGATCGCCGAGGTCATGCCGCAGGAATACGCGGGACGACAGCTCGACAAGTTCCGGTATCGGTATCCCCGCGGTGAGTCGTACCAGGACGTCATCCAGCGCCTCGAGCCGGTCATCTTCGAGCTCGAGCGGGAGCGGCAGCCCGTGCTCCTCATCGGCCATCAGGCGGTCCTGCGGGCGCTCTACGCTTACATGATGGACCGGCCTCCCCAGGAATGTCCCTTCGTATCGATCCCGCTGCACACGATCCTCGAGCTCGAACCGACGGCGTACGGTTGCGACGAACGGCGGATCGATTTGCCGCCGCCTCCGCTCGACCCCGAGGGCTTCCGGCAATCTCCTTGACCGACGCCGCGAGGGACGCGAGAAACCAACGCGAAGGCCGCGGCGATCCATGCGAAGGAACGCGGCGACCGCGGGAAGGTCGCGACCGATGCAAGCGGAGGATCGCGGCGACCGCGGGAAGGTCGTGACCGATGCAAGCGGAGGATCGCGGCGACCGCGGGGGGGTCGTGACCAATGTAAGCCGAGGATCGCGGCGAGCAAGGGAAGGTCGTGACCAATGCAAGCCGAGGATCGCGGCGACCGCGGGAAGGTCGCGACCGATCCAAGCAAAGGAACGCGGCGACCGAGGGAAGGTCGTGACCAATGCAAGCTGAGGATCGCGGCGACCGAGGGAAGGTCGAGACCGATGCAAGCTGAGGATCGCGGCGACCGAGGGAAAGTCGTGACCGATGCAAGCGGAGGATCGCGGCGAGCGAGGGAAAGTCCTGACCGATGCAAGCGAAGGATCGCGGCGACCGCGGGAAGGTCGTGACCGAGGCGAGTGTCGGACGCGCGCCGTGGGGTGCCCGAACCCGCGAGCCGCTGGCACGAGTGGTGCTCGTTCCGCCGAGGGATGACATGCTGCCGACCATCGGCCTGGCGCTGCGCGGGCGCGCTCTCCGCCGCGGGGGCGCTCACCGCGTGTCAATCTGCCACGGCCATCGTCGTCGATGTCACGACGGACGTCCCCTGCGGCGCCGGGGCGCATGTGGAGACGACCCTCGCGGTCGGTGACTCCGCGACCGTCGCGGGGCGCCCGCCCTCCGCAACGGTGACACGGTGCGATCCGACGACAGGGCATATCGGGACCCTGGTCATCGTTCCGAGCGGGGCGGACAACGCCGAGGTTGCCATTCGCGTGGTCACCGCCGTCGGCCGCGATCCGGCGTCGTGCGCCCCTGCCGGCGAGAGCGAGCCGTCGGGATGCATCGTGGCGCTACGAGCGCTCCGCTTCATCCCGCACGAGATCATCGATCTCCTGTCTCTTATACACATCTCCGAGCCCACGAGACAGGCAGAAATCT
>CALKVG010000678.1 GCA_937998045.1 uncultured Myxococcales bacterium | reverse complement strand
CTACACGCGTAAGATCGTCGGCAGCGTCAGATGTGTATAAGAGACAGCACTAGACGTGCGGACACTAGAGCAGGGTGGCGGTGATCGCGCGTTGACCGTTCCGTCGCCACCCTGGTAAGAAACCCTCAGGGTGTGGGCGTGTGCCCCCGCCGCAGGTGAAAGGTCGGAGCGACGGATGCGGTGGGTGGTCGAGGTATCGGCACTCGGCAACAGCGAGAAGGAGTCGCTCTTCGTCGAGGCGGAGTCGTGGCAGAAGGCCCTCCAGGGCGCTCGCGCCCAGCGAGGCGAGTCCGCTCCGATGAGCGGCTTCTCGATCGAGTTGCTCGACGAGGGGTGCCGTGCGGTCGACCCGATGTCGCGACGCCGGTACGACGTGCGACGCGCCGCCGATGAAGGAACCGCGTCGCGCATCGCAAGCACGCCGCCTCCGGCGGGCTCTCTGAGCCTGCTGCGCCCGGCGACGGGCGCGTCGCCGTCCACCGCTCCGCCGGCGTCTGCGGTTGCGAGCGCGCCGGCAACCGGTGCGCCGCCTGCTGCGACGGCCGCGGCAGCGGGTGTCACCCAATCGGCGCCACCGCCGCCGAAGGCGACGTCCGGCTTTCCGGCGCCCACCCCCGCTGCGACGACCGCGCCTGTCGCCGCGCCCGCAGTGGCCACGTCGGCCGCGGCCCCCGCGCCCGCGACGACGGCGACGGTGCCGCGACCGGCGTCGAACCCGCCGCCCGCGGCGACCCCCACGGCGGCGCAACCTCTCGCGGGCGGCAAGAAGCTAGGACCCACGCCGGGCGCGAAATCCACCGTCCTCGGGATGCCCGCAGCGGTCGATCCGGCGGGTGTCGCGATGAGCACGGCGGCGAGCGGGCGGGCGTCGGCGCCCCCTCCGGCGGCTGCCGTTCCGTCGCAGGTCATCTTCAAGCGCGAACAGGACGCGACGGACACGATGCCGCTCACCTACCGCGAATACGTGTACCTCGTGCCGCCGGGCACCACGGAGTCGGACGCCGCGACCCTGCTCGTGACGCAGCTCGAGCTCGTCCGCCGTTCGCTCGACCGCGTCGCACCCGGCAAGCTCGTAAACTTGGGAGTGTTCGACGTCGCCTTCCAGGGCAAGCCGTCGTCTCCGCCCCTCGCAACGCTCGCGTGGAAGGATTGGCGCGGCGCCCCGGATGTCGCGTTCCCGCGTCGTTCTTCGGCAGCTCGGGTCGCGGCGGCTCGGGTCTCAACGGCTCCGGTCGCGGCGGCTCCGGTGGCCGCACCTCCTGCGCCCGCGTCCGTTGCGCCTCCCGCACCGGCGGTATCCGCCGCGCCGGCGGCCGTCCTGGTGCCCATGTCGCCCGTCCACGTCATCAGCTCCTCCGCGCCATCGCCCGCGGCGCCGGCCGGCGCAGCCACCCCCGCGGCCCAGCCACCTGCGCAGGTGGCGGCGGCTCCGTCGCCCGCTGCACCGCCTCCCGTGTCCGCGGCGCCCGCGGCTCCGGCACCCGCGCCGCCCGTCGCGGCTGCACCCGTCGCCCCCGCGGCGGCGTCCGCGCCCGCGTCCTCCATTTCCTCGGCGGCCATTCGCACTGCGGCGACTGGCGCGACGGGGAGCTCGCCGTCTTTGCCGAAGCGCGTCCGGGGCGAGGACCTCATCGCGGACCTGTTCGAGGCGATGCACGACCTTCACTTCGTGCGCGACTCGCTCGAGGGCGGGGAGTTCTGCCTGGCGCTCGCGATGGAGAAGCTCCCGTCGCAGGCCGGTCTCGTCCACTTTTACGACATCGACCGGCGCGAGTTCCTCGTGTCCAGCGCGCGCGGCCCCGGGGCGGGCAGCCTCCTCCTGCGCCGCCACCCGGAGAGCGACGACCTTCTGTCGGCGGCGATGCGCAAGCGCCGCGCGGTGGCGCTCGACAGCGCGCTCCTCGCCGAGGCGGCGCAGTCGATCGAGCGCTACGCGACGCTCGGCGTCCTGCGCAGCCTGCTCATCGCGCCGGTGATGCAGTCGGGCCGCTTCCTCGGCGCCATCGAGCTCGTCAACCCGCTCGACGGCCAGCCCTTCACCGAGGCCGAAGGCAACGCGCTCATGTACATCGCCGAGCAATTCGCCGAGTTCGTCGGATCGCACGGCATCGTGACCGACCCCGAACGCATCCGGGCTCGCCGGCTGCCGGAGGCGTGAACCGCGAGAGCCGGAAAAGCCGGAGAGCTCTTGCCTGACTATGCTGGGAGGGTCCGAATGGCCCAGTACCGGCCCGAGCGGCTCGCGAGCTTTGTTCTGCTGCCCGCCGTTCTGGCCGCGGTCGGGATCCTCGCGTACTTCACCTTTCGCACGACGCTCCAGGTGGAGCGCCTGCGCCAGCAGTCGGTCCTCGAGGCGACCCTGGCGCTCGCGAGCGAGAAGGCGGACCGCCTCGACAAGCGGATCATCGAGCAAGACAGCGTCGTCTTCGCCATCGCCGACCCGCAGCGGACGAGCGAGCTGACGCAGCGCTGGCTGCCGACCGCGCAGCGCGAGACGCCGACCGTGCGCGCCATCCTGGTGCTCGACGACGCACGCACCGTGGTTGCGTTCGCGTCGCGAGCCAGCGGCGCGTTCGCCGAGGAAGAGGGCTTCCGGCGACTCCTCGTCACGCGGATGTGCGGCGACATGGAGCTCGGCAAGCAGGCGCCCGACGAGCTCCGGCACCTGCATCACGAGTACCACGGGCAGCCGTACCTGGTGAGCTACTGGCAGCGCGCGGTCGAAGGGCGGCGGTACCTGGTCGTTGCATGGCACGATGTCGGGCGCATCATCAAGGACACGATGCCGGCGCTCTTCTCGGAGTCGTCGGCGCCCAGCCGCGTGAACGTCCTCGACGAGAGCGGGCGGATCATCTACCCGACGAGCGGTCCCCCGCTCCGCAGCGGCGTTTTCACCGTGGCGGTCCCGTTCCCGACGACGCTGTACGGGTGGCGGGTGCAGGTGTCGCCGAGCGCGAGCGACGAGCTCACGGCGCGCGTGCGGAACCGGGCGATGCTCGAGCTCGTCATGGTCGTCCTGTCGTGCGCGGTCATCGTCCTCGGGGTGGCGACCATCCTGCTCGCGGCCGAGAGGCAGAGGCGCATCTCCGCGCTGAAGAGCGACTTCGTCGCGAACGTGAGCCACGAGCTGAAGACGCCGCTCTCGCTCGTGCGAATGTTCGGCGAGATGCTCCAGTCGGGGCGCGTGCGAGACGACGAGAAGCGCCAGCAGTACCTGGACATCATCGTGAGCGAGAGCGAACGGCTCTCGGCGCTCATCGACAACCTGCTCGACTTCGCGCGGGTCGAGCGCGGCCGTCAGCCGTACGAGTTCGCCGAAGGCGACGTGGGTGAGGCCGTCAGCAAGGCCGCCAGCGTCTACCGCTACCGAGCCGAGCGGGAGGGGGTCGACCTCGCGGTGGAGGTCGAGGAGAACCTGCCGCACGTTCAGATCGACGAGCGCGCCATCCAGCTGGCGGTGATCAACCTCATCGACAACGCGCTCAAGTACGCTTCGGGCACAGACGTGGTGACCGTGCGCGCACGCCGGGAAGGGCCCGCGCGCGGTCGGTCCATCGTGATTCGCGTCGTCGACCGCGGCCCCGGGGTCGCCCCGGAAGAGCGCGAGCGGATCTTCGAGCGGTTCACCCGCGGCCGGACCGCGCGCGAGCCGGAGACGGGGCGGCCCATCCGCGGGAGCGGCATCGGTCTGGCTCTCGTGAAGCACATCGCCGAAAGCCACGGCGGTCGTGCATGGGTCGAGCCTTCCGAATGGACCGGACGCGGCGCGAGCTTTGCGATATCCGTCCCCTGCCCTGCCCGCGCTGGGGGGTGACGCGCCCGAACGCCCCACGCGCTCGCCCATGCCCGGGCGGGGGGCCTTCCGACCGGCGGACCAGAGTTGACGGGAAAAGCGTGCTAGATATCGTGGACGGAGTCCCAATCCGCTGCCTCGCTGCGACGCTTCCCACGCTCGCTTTCGGCGGCCTCTCTTGGAATGACGCACATCGCAAATGACAGGGTCGTGAGTTTTCGCATGTCGAATGAGGAAGCGAAGCTGTTCGTGGCGGGTTTGCCTGACAGCATCTCGGAAGATGTCCTGAAGCAGCTCTTCGAGGCCACCGGCGGCAAGGTCTTGAGCGTCAGCTTGCCCAAGGACCGCATGACGGGCCGGCCGCGTGGGTTCGGTTTCGTGACGCTCGCCACACCGCAGGAGGCCCAGGCCGCACGCGACGCGCTCGACGGCTCGATCCAGGCGGGAAAGTCGATCTCGGTGCGGCCTTTCCAGGCCGAGCCGCCGCGCCGTGAGGCGGGCGGCGGTCCGGGAGGGCGCATGGGCGGCGGTGGCGGGCCCCCGTTGGGGGCTCGTGGCCCGGGCGGCGGTCCACAGGCGCCCGACCGCACGCTTTACGTCGGCAACCTGCCGTACGACGCCACGCAGGAAGAGGTGCAGACGCTCGTAAATGGGGTCGCGGCGGACAGCGTGGTGCGCGTCCACCTGCCGATGGACGCAGACGGGCGCAAGCGCGGGTTCGGCTTCGTCACGATGGCTTCGGCGGAGGTCGCGAAGACCGCCGCGGACGCGTTGCGATCGGCCGACCTCCGCGGGCGCCGCCTCGTGGTGAACCTCGCGCATCCCAAGGGCGAGCGCCCGCCTCGTCCCGAAGGGGGCGGCGGCGGCGGCTTCGGCGGGCCGGCTCCGTTCCCGCCCCAGTTCGCCGGTGGACCCAGCGGGGGACCTCCGCACAAGAAGGCGTTCGAGGAGAAGCGCAAGCGCTCCTTCGAAGACGGCGGCGGTCCGAAAAAGAAGGCGTCGCGCCAGGAGCGCGAAGGGCCGCGCGGGAACCGCTTCGACTACGGCGACGACGACGACTGAGCTCCGGCGGTCGCTCTGCGACCGGACGGCGCGGCGGCCGATGAAGGCGTATCTCGCCTGCGAGTTCGCGCTTCTCTTCGTCGCGATCCCGGCCGCAATGGCCGTCCGGATCGTGCCGCGCGCGCCCATCCCCGTGCTCGTCGTCGCGGCGGCCATCACTTCCACCGCGCTCCTTCGCGACCCGACGTTCGACCGCCGTCGTCTGTGGAACGTCGCGGGCGCCCTGGCGCACGCACGCGGAGTGGTCCTGCTCTTCGTGGCGCTCGCGGTGGCGGTCACCCTCCTCGTGGCCTGGCTCACGCCCGAAGCGCTGTTCGACCTGGTCCGAAAGCGCCCCGGCCTGTGGCTGCTGGTGATGGTCTTTTACCCGCTGGTCTCGGTGTACCCGCAGGAGATCATCTACCGCGCCTTCCTCTTCCAGAGGTACGCGCCGCTCTTTCCCACCCCGCTCGCGATCGTCGCCGCGAGCTCGGCGGCGTTCGCCTTCGGGCACGTCTTCTTCCCGCGACCGTGGGTCGCCGTCGGCATGACGTTCGTCGGCGGCTTGCTCTTCGGGTACCACTACGCGGTGAGCGGGTCGCTCTTGCTCGCGTCGGTCGAGCACGCGCTCCTCGGTCAGCTGATGTTCACGGTCGGGCTGGGGCGGTTCTTCTACCACCGAGGGGCCTGAAAGCCCCACGTGGCGGCGCCCGTTGCGCCGAGGGCGGAGCGCGCCAGCGCTTGACTCAGGCCATACTGTGCGTAAATGTCTCTGCCCCCTGCCGTCCCGGGCGGAGGTGAGGTTTTCCCCATGCGTGACATCATCAAGATGACGTGCGGCAACTGCAACCGCGCGAACTACACGACGACCAAGAACAAGCGGACGATGTCCGAGAAGTTCGAGATCAAGAAGTTCTGCCCCGCGTGCCGGAAGCACTTCCCGCACAAAGAGGGCAAGATCTCGAAGGGCTAAGTCCCGACGCTCGGGATACTAGCCATGCGCGCAGCGCCCTCCGTCGCGGAAGTCGCCCAGCCAAGTCGCCCAAGTAGACACGTCCGGTGCCTGTGGTAGAAGCGGGCTCCCTGCACGGCATTGGGGCCGCGCGGGTGTAAACGAGCGTAACTCGAGCTTGCAGCCCCAGGAAGGTCCATGGTCTTCGACTGGCTTCACGGCCTGTTCTCGAACGATCTCGCGATCGACTTGGGCACCGCGAACACGCTCATTTACGTGAAGGGCAAGGGCATCGTCTCGTGCGAGCCCTCGGTCGTCGCCGTCCAGCGTGACGTGCGCGGCGGAAACAAGGTGCTCGCGGTCGGGCGAGAGGCCAAGGAGATGCTCGGGCGCACGCCGGGGAACATCCGCGCGGTCCGCCCGCTGCGCGACGGCGTCATCGCCGACTTCGAGATTACCGAGGCGATGCTGCGCTACTTCATCGCGCGCGCGCATAGCCGGCGCACGCTCGTCAAGCCGCGCATCATCATCTGCGTCCCCTTCGGGATCACCGAGGTCGAGAAGCGCGCCGTGAAGGAGAGCGCCGAGAGCGCCGGCGCTCGCGAGGTGTACCTCATCGAGGAGCCCATGGCCGCGGCCATCGGCGCCGGCCTCCCCATCACCGAGCCGAGCGGCAACATGATCGTCGACATCGGCGGCGGCACGACCGAGGTCGCGGTGATCTCGCTGGCCGGCATCGTGTACTCGCAGAGCGTGCGCGTCGGCGGCGACAAGATGGACGACGCGATCGCAGCGTATCTGAAGCGCAAGTACAACCTCGCCATCGGCGAGCAGACCGCAGAGAAGATCAAGATCCAGATCGGCAACGCCTACCCGGTCGAGAAGCAGCTCACGACCGAGGTAAAAGGCCGAGATCTCGTCGCCGGCGTCCCCAAGACGGTCATCGTCAACAGCGACGAAGTGCGCGAGGCCCTCACCGAACCGATCAACTCGATCGTCGAGGCCGTCCTCACCGCGCTCGAAAAGACGCCCCCTGAGCTCGCGGCCGACATCGTCGACAAGGGGATCGTCCTCACCGGCGGCGGCGCGCTGCTCCGCAATCTCGACGTCCTCCTCCGCGAAGAGACGGGCCTCCCCGTCATGGTAAGCGACGACCCGATCAGCGCGGTCGTCCTCGGCAGCGGGAAGGCCCTGGATCACATGGAGCTCCTCAAGGAAGTCACGATCGCTTAGAAGGCCG
>CALKVG010000677.1 GCA_937998045.1 uncultured Myxococcales bacterium | reverse complement strand
AAGGGGGATCGAGGCGGGGCCGAAGGACCCGGACACGTCAGGCGGCCGAGCCGCCGGCGGCGGCGGAGGAGCGGCTTGGGCCCCCGGTGGGGAAAGGAGCATCGTGCCCCCAGGCGCATTGGCCTGGGGGACGGGGAGGGAGAGGATGTGCTCGAGGACAGAGACGGCGCGAATCAGGCCATCGACGGGACCCGGCGCCTGTTCGATCTTCTGAAGAAGCGTCGCCAGCTCTCTCCAGCCGCGGGACTGACTGATCGCGCGAAGCTCCCCCGCTTCGGCGCGGACGGCGGCCGCTTCGCCCGCGTTCGTCTGAAGGCGCCGCAGCCAGTTGGCGGCCGTCTCGCGGACGTTGCCGCGGAAGACCTCCGCCGCGCTTCTCGCCCCCGGGCCGCCGCCGGGACCAGCCAGGCGATCCATCCGCCGTGTATATCATTCGTCGGCGTGCCCGCCGAGGCAATGGCCCCGAGCGGGCTTTTCGCTCGGCCACAGGGGGTCTTGGGCCTCTTGACAATGCGCGATGAGTCGTCGCTAACTAGCCTCCGTCCGAGAGGGAGTGGCACGCCCGCGGCGCCCGAAATGCCGAGTGCTCCACGGATCCATGTGTACGGGACGTGACGTCCCAGGTGACGCTCATGCTGGAGATTCAATCGCTGCTGCAACCCGTCTCGGACGACGCGCCCGGCGGCAGCAACTTGGAATACAGCCCCGAGTACACGGCGCTGGAACGAGCGCTGAAGGGCAAGCCCGAACGCCGCATCGGCGACGTCGTCGAGCCAGCCGAGCCCCCCGACTGGAACTCCGTGATCGAGCAGGCGAGTACGTTGCTCCGTTCGAGCAAAGACCTGCGCGTGGCGGCCCACCTGGCGCGCGCCCTCCTCACGAGGGACGGCTTCCCCGGCCTTTGGCAGGGCCTGGCGCTGATCCGCGGCCTCTTGGAGTCCTTCTGGCCCCTCCTTCATCCCCGCCTCGACGAGGAAGACAACGACCCCACATCGCGGATCAATATCATGGCGACGCTGACCCACCGGGATACGCTGCAGGCTGTGCGTGCAGCGCCCCTGGTACGGTCGAAAGCCTTCGGGGTGGTGACGTTGCGGGACGTGGAAGGCGCGAACGCATTGCCTCGCGACGGGTCCGGCGGTGCACCTCCGTCGTGGGATGCCATGTTCCAGGCGATGGCCACGTCGGATCTCGCGGCAGCGGCGCAGGCCGTCGACTCGTGCGACCGCGAGGCGCGCGAGCTCGAGCTTGCATGGAAGATGCTGCTCGAGTCGACGGGGCTCGAGAACGCGGGAAACGGCGACGGCCGCAGGGTCGACGATTTCACCGAGCTCCGGCAGGTCCTCCTGCACGCGAATCGGTTCATGAAGGAGCGGATCGACCACCGGCAGGCGTCCGCCGCGAATGGAGCCACGTCGCATGGCGGGGCCGCCAACGAATCGGGGGCCGGGACGGGCCTGGCGGAGCTCACCGGAGCGGTCCGCTCGCGCGAAGACGTCCTGCGCGCACTGGAGGCCATTTGCGCCTATTATGCCCGCAATGAGCCGTCCAGCCCGGTGCCGCTGCTTCTCGAACGTTGCAAGCGCCTGGTCGCCATGTCCTTCCTGGACATCGTGAAGGACATGATGCCCGACGGACTGACGGCGATTCAAACGATCGCGGGAACGCGCAACGAGTGATGCCCATACATCGCGAGGATGCTCATGAGTAGTGGTCAGAAATTCATTCAACGAAACCGCGCCCCGCGGGTGCAAATCGAATACGACGTCGAGCTCTACGGCGCCGAGAAGAAGGTCCAGCTGCCTTTCGTAATGGGCGTCATGGCCGACCTCTCGGGCAATCCGGCCGAGCCGCTGCCCCCGGTCACGGACCGCAAATACGTCGAGATCTCGGTAGACAACTTCGACGATCGGCTCCGAGGGATGAAGCCTCGCCTTGCCCTTCAGGTGCCGAACACGCTCACCAACGAGGGCAACCTCAACGTCGAGCTGAAGTTCGAGAGCATGGCCGATTTCTCTCCCGGCGCGATCGCGCGGAACGTCCCCGCGCTCGCGAAGCTCCTCGAGGCTCGCACGCAGCTGGCGAATCTCATCACGTATATGGATGGCAAATCGGGCGCCGAGGAGCTGATCGCACGCCTCCTGAAGGATCCCGCGCTGCTCCAATCCCTGGCCGCCGCGCCGAAGCCCGCCGATCCGGAACCGCAAAAGAGCGAGTAAGGACCATGGCCGAAAAGCAACAGGAGTCCCAGACCGCAGCGCAGACCTCCACCGCCGAAACGGGAGAATTCGCTTCGCTCCTCACCAAAGAATTCAAGCCGCAGACGGACCGGGTTCGTGACGAGGTCCAGTCCGCCGTACAAACGCTCGCGACCCAGGCGCTCGCGGGCACGACGGTCGTCTCCGGCGACACCGTACAAACGATCCAGAACATCATCGCGGAGATCGACCGGAAGCTGAGCGAGCAGGTCAATCAGGTCCTTCACCACGCGGACTTTCAACAGCTCGAGGGTAGCTGGCGCGGTCTGCACTACCTCGTCAACAACAGCGAAACGGATCAGATGCTGAAGATCCGGGTCCTGAACATCTCCAAGAAGGACCTCGGCAAGACGCTGAAGCGATTCAAGGGAGCCGCCTGGGACCAGAGCCCCATCTTCAAGAAGCTCTACGAGGAGGAGTACGGCCAGCTCGGCGGCGAACCCTTCGGGTGCCTGGTCGGCGACTACTACTTCGACCAGACCGCTCCGGACGTCGAGCTGCTCGGGGAGATCTCGAAGGTCTGCGCGGCGGCCCACGCTCCGTTCATCACCGCCGCGGCGCCGAGTCTGTTTCAGATGCAATCCTGGCAAGAGCTGAGCAACCCGCGCGATCTGGCCAAGATCTTCACCACGCCGGACTACGCGGCGTGGCGCTCGTTGCGCGAGTCGGACGACGCCCGGTACGTCGGCATCGCGCTACCCCGCTTCTTGGCGCGGCGCCCGTACGGCGCCAAGTCCGACCCGGTCGAGGAGTTCGACTTCGAGGAAGATACGAGCGGCACCGGGACGAACAAGTTCAGCTGGGCCAACTCAGCTTACGCCATGGCGGCCAACATCAACCGGTCGTTCAAGATGTACGGCTGGTGCTCTCGCATCCGAGGGATCGAATCGGGCGGCGCCGTGACCGGACTGCCCACGCACACGTTCCCGACCGACGACGGTGGCGTGGACATGACCTGCCCGACCGAGATCGCCATCAGCGATCGACGTGAGGCGGAGCTGGCCAAGGTCGGCTTCATGCCGCTCATCCACCGAAAGAACTCGGATTTCGCCGCCTTCATCGGCGCTCAGTCGCTGCACAAGCCGGCCATTTACGACGATCCGGACGCCACGGCCAACGCCGCGCTCGCCGCGCGCCTCCCGTACCTCTTCGCGACGTGCCGCTTCGCGCACTACCTGAAGTGCATCGTGCGCGACAAGGTCGGCTCCTTCAAGGAACGTGACGACATGCAGCAATGGCTGCAAGACTGGATCACGCAGTACGTCGACGGCGATCCCGCCCACTCGAGCGAGGAAACGAAAGCCAGGAAGCCGCTCGCGGCGGCCGAGGTGACCGTGGAGCCGATCGAAGGCGATCCCGGCTACTACTCGTCGAGCTTCTTTCTTCGGCCGCACTATCAGCTCGAGGGGCTCACCGTTTCGCTGCGGCTGGTATCCAAACTGCCGTCGGCCAAGGGCGGAGGATAGCGGCCGTTGACGGCGGCGGGCTCGCCCGAGTCCGCCGCCGGAACGGGGCATGGGTGCGTCACATGGCGGAGCTGACTCCGAAAGAGCGCCTGCAGCCCTCGCTCCTCGACAGGCTCACGGACGAAGAGCCCGATCGGACGCAGGAGACCATGGAGAAGCGCGTCCTCTCCCCGCAGCGCCTTCGAGAGGGCGTGCGACGAGACCTGACGTGGCTCTTCAACACCCCGAACCTCGCCTCCCTCCAGGATCTGTCCGCTTATGCCGAGATCGAGCGGTCGACGGTGAACTTTGGAATTCCCGATCTCGCGGGCAAGCCTGCTTCCAACGTCGATACGGCGACGATCGTCCGGCTCATCCGCCGGGCGATATGGGATTTCGAGCCGCGCCTGCTGAGAAATAGCGTCAAAGTAAGGGCCATCACCGATCCGGAGCAGCACAACGTGAACGCGCTGTGCTTCACGATCGAGGCCGATCTCTGGTCCCAACCGCTCCCACTGCGCCTGTATCTACGGACCGAGCTGAATCTCGAAGACGGGGAGGCTCGCGTGACCGAAGTGGCGATGGAGTAGGGCGGTGAACAAGCGCCTGCTCGAGTATTACAACCGCGAGCTCCGCTACCTGAGGGACCTTGGCGGCGAGTTCGCGAGAGAGTTCCCGAAGGTGGCCGGGCGACTGGGGCTCGACGCATTCGAATGCGCCGACCCCTATGTGGAGCGCTTGCTCGAAGGGTTCGCCTTCCTGGCTGCGCGCGTCCAGCTGAAGATCGACGCGGAATTCCCGGGCTTCACGGAGCACCTGCTGGAGATCTTGTGTCCCCATTACCTCGGGCCGACGCCGTCGATGGCCGTCGTCCAGCTGCGCCCCGACCCGAAGCAGGGCGCTCCTGCCGACGGATTCGTGGTCCCGCGCGGAAGCGTTCTCGCCAGCAATTTGCGTCGCGGCGAGACGACGGCTTGCCAGTACCGAACAGGCCAGGACGTGACCCTTTGGCCGCTCGAGCTGACCCGGGCGGCGCACACGAGCTACGTAGGCGACCTGGACGGCGTCGTCTCCGGCAGCCGTCGCCCCGTGCGCGGCTCCTTCCGCATCGGGCTGCGTACGACCAACGGGCTGCCTTTTTCGGCGCTCAGCCTGGATGCGCTTACGCTCTTCGTGCGCGGCGGCGATGCCGTCGCGTTGCGCCTGTTCGAGTTGCTGCTGTGCGCGAGCGTCGGCATCGCCGTTCGTCAGCCGGGCGAGACGGCGAGCATCAAGGCGCGAGGCGCCGTGCGTCCGGTGGGCCTGGAGGACGATCAGGGCCTATTGCCGTCGGGGCCTCGCTCGTTCCAGGGGTACCGTCTCCTGCACGAGTACTTTGCCTTTCCCAGCCGGTTCTTGTTCGTCGAGCTGACCGGCCTCCGCGAGTGCACGCGGAGATGCTCTGGGCAGGAGATCGAGGTCGTGGTTGCGCTCGACCGGCACGAGGCGGCGATCGAATCGGCGGTACGGGCGGATCAACTGTGCCTTTTTTGCACGCCCGCGATCAACCTCTTCGCGAAGAAGGCCGACCGGATCCACCTCACGGACACCGATCACGAGTACCACGTGGTCCCCGATCGATCTCGCCCCCTGGACTTCGAAGTTCACTCGGTCGAGGAAGTGACCGGCTTCGGTACCAAGGGCGACGTCCGGCGCAAGTTTGCTCCGTTTTACGCGGCGCGCGCAGCGCCCGAACCACCCGAGGACTCCGCGTTTTACACCGTCCAGCGACGGCCGCGCATGACATCCTCGCGCCAGGCCGCGCACGGACCCCGGTCGAGCTATCTCGGAGGCGAGGTCTTCGTCTCGCTGGTCGACGGCAACGAAGGACCGTTTCGCTCGGATCTTCGGCAGCTCGCGGTGGACACGCTGTGCACCAATCGCGATCTGCCGCTGCGAATGCCCGTCGGTGAAGGGCGGACCGACTTCTTCCTCGAGTCGGGTGCCCCGGTGGATTCCATCCGCTGCGTGGCCGGGCCTTCTCCGCCGCGCGCCTCGCACGCGTGGGGCGAGACGTGCTGGCGGCTCATCAGCCATCTGTCCCTCAATCACCTCTCACTCGTCGACGGGGAAGATGGGCGCGGCGCCGCAGCCCTGCGCGAGCTTTTGAACCTCTACGGTGACCTCTCCGACCCCAGCGTGCGCCGTCAGATCGAGGGAGTGCGCTCGGCGGTTGGTCGACCCGTGGTCCGTCGGTTGCCGCTGGACGGCCCGGCGAGCTTCGCGCGCGGCGTGGAGCTTACGCTCGAATGCGACGAAGCCGCTTTCGAGGGAACGAGCGTCGTCCTGCTGGGTCTCGTGTTGGATCGCTTCTTCGCAAAATACGTGTCCATCAACTCGTTCACCGAGACTGTGCTCCGCAGCGTGCAGCGCGGGGAGGTCGTGCGATGGCCAGTGAAGATCGGCCGACAAGCGATCGTTTGAGCTGGCTCGAGCGACTCGCGCGCGAGCCGGAGACGTTCGACTTCCACGTCGTGATGCGCCGTGTGGAGGCGTCGTTCCCGGACAGCCCGCGCTCCGGTGAAGCGGTGCGTCCGGGCGACGAACCGCTGCGCCTCGGGCAGGAGCCTTCGCTGGCCTTCGAGCCGAGCGCGGTAGCCAAGTTCGCCCCGGCGGACGAGCAAGGCCCGGCGCGCCTTGGCGTGAACTTTCTCGGCCTCTGGGGGCCGCAGGGACCGCTCCCCGTGCATCTCACGGAATACGCGCGCGATCGCATCCGGCACACGAATGACCGGACGCTCGCTCGCTTCGCGGACATCTTTCACCATCGAATATTGCTCCTCTTTCACCGCGCGTGGGCGAAGGCACGGCCCACGGTGGCCATGGATCGCCCGCTCGCGGACGCCTTCGCGACCTACGTGGGGGCCTTCCTCGGACTCGGGCTGCCCGCGACGCGCAACCGGGATCCGATTCCGGATCGCGCCAAGCTTTTCTATGCGGGGCGGCTCTCGGCCAGGACGCGGAACGCGGAGGGGCTGCGAGAGATCATCGCGGATCATTTCGGCGTTCCTGCGGCCATCGAGGAGTTCGTCGGCGACTGGGTCGAATTGCCGGCGGATGCGCGCTGGGAGCTCGGGCCGTCGCGCGAGACGGGCGTCTTCGGACGCACGGCCGTGCTGGGCGCGCGCGTCTGGACGCGAAGCCATAAGTTCCGCATCGTTCTCGGGCCACTCTCGCGACACGACTTCGAGCGAATCTCGCCGGACTCCAGGACCATTGGAGCGCTGTCGGCGCTCGTGCGTCTCTACACAAACGACGAGTGGGCCTGGGATGTCCGTCTCGTCCTCCGCCCGGATGCGACGACGGGCATGCGGCTCCAGGGCGGGGCGCGCCTTGGCTGGACCACGCGCCTTGGACAGGACCTGGGCGGGCCCGAGGATCTGATCGTCGACCCCGAGCTCCGATACACGCGACGGGTGAAGGCCCGTAGCTCCCCAGCGTAACCGTTCTCGGATAAAAGGAACGAACAACCATGGCCGACATCAGCCGCGTGGCGCTGTTTGGGAAGCTCGACGAGCTCGCGTACCGCTCCCTCGAGAGCGCGACGGTCTTCTGCAAGATGCGGGGAAATCCCTACGTGGAGCTCATCCACTGGGTGCATCAGATCCTGCAGCAGCCCGACTCGGACCTGCATCGCATCGTTCGCCACTCCAACGTGGACGCGGCGAAGCTCTCGCGCGATCTCCTCGAGGCCCTCGATCGACTCCCGCGCGGGTCGACGTCGGTGAGCGACCTCTCGGTCCATGTCGAGGAGGCCGCGGAGCGAGGCTGGCTCTATGGCAGCCTGAAATTCGGTCAGGCGCGCGTGCGTGTGGGTCATCTGGTCGTCGGCATCACCAAGACGGCCGGCCTCCGGAACGCGCTCCACGCCATATCCCGCGAGTTCACGAAGGTCTCGGGCGACGAGCTTATCGAACGCCTGCCGGCGATTGTCGCGGGATCACCGGAGGACCGGATGGCGGCGGGAGCTGCAGACGCTCAAGCGCCGGCTCCCGCAGGCGACGGCGCCGCCGCGCCCGCAGCGCTCGGTCGGCAGGAGGCCCTCAACAAGTACGCCGTCGATCTCACCGAGCGGGCTCGCAAGAAGGAAATCGACTCGATCGTCGGTCGGGACGAGGAAATTCGGCAGCTCGTCCACGTGCTCATGCGGCGTCGCCAGAACAACCCCATCCTCACGGGGGAGGCCGGCGTCGGGAAGACCGCAGTGGTCGAGGGCTTTGCCTTGCGCATCGCGAACGGCGACGTGCCGCCCGCGCTGAAGGACGTGTCGCTCCGGGCGCTCGACATCGGCCTGCTGCAGGCGGGGGCCAGCATGAAGGGCGAATTCGAGAACCGGTTGCGCCAGGTGATCGAGGAGGTGCAGGCTTCGCCCAAGCCGATCATCCTCTTCATCGACGAGGCGCATACGCTGATCGGCGCCGGAGGTGCTGCAGGGACCGGCGACGCCGCCAACCTTCTCAAGCCCGCGCTCGCTCGCGGAACGCTGCGCACGATCGCCGCGACCACCTGGGCCGAATACAAGAAGCACATCGAGAAGGATCCCGCGTTGACGAGGCGCTTCCAGGTCGTCGCCGTCGACGAGCCCTCCGAGGAGAAGGCGACGCTCATGATGCGAGGCATCGCCGGCCCGCTCGAGAAGCACCACCGCGTGCAGCTCCTGGACGAAGCGATTCGCTCCGCGGTCAGCCTCTCGCACCGGTACATTCCCGACCGGCAGCTCCCCGACAAGGCGGTCAGCCTGCTCGACACGGCGTGCGCGCGCGTTGCCATCAGCCAGCATGGCGTGCCGCCTCCCCTCGAAGACGCCCGGCGCCGGATCGAATCGCTGGAGGCGGAGCTCTCCCTCATCGTGCGCGAGCAGGCGGTGGGCATCGACACCGGCGACCGCAAGCTCGACGCCGAGAAGGCGCTGACCGAGGTTCGAGCCAGGCTCGCCGAGCTCGAGCAGCGCTGGAACGCAGAGAAGGCGCTCGTCGAGCAGATCCTCTCGAAACGCGACGAGCTCCGCCGCGCCGCCGCCGACGCCAAGGACGCTCCGCCCGGCGACGGCGCGGAACCGATCGCAAAGCTGACCGCGCTCGAGCGCGAGCTGCAGTCTCTGCAGGGTGAAAACCCTCTCATCCTACCCGCGGTCGACGAGCAGGCGGTCGCCGCCGTCGTCTCGGACTGGACGGGGATTCCCGTCGGACGCATGGTCAAAAACGAGATCGAGACGGTCCTTGGCCTCGCGGACCTCCTCGGCAAGCGCGTCGTCGGCCAGTCCCACGCGCTGGAGCTGGTCGCGAAGCGGATCCAGACCGCTCGCGCAAGGCTCGAGAACCCGAACAAACCGATCGGTGTGTTCCTGCTCGTGGGTCCCTCCGGCGTCGGCAAGACGGAGACGGCGCTGGCGCTGGCCGAGGCCCTCTACGGCGGCGAGCAGAACGTCATCACGATCAACATGAGCGAGTTCCAGGAGGCGCACAGCGTGTCGACGCTCAAGGGCTCGCCTCCCGGCTATGTCGGCTACGGCGAGGGCGGGGTCCTGACCGAGGCCGTCCGCCGCCGACCCTACAGCGTCGTTCTCCTCGACGAAGTGGAGAAGGCCCACCCGGACGTGCACGAGCTCTTCTTCCAGGTGTTCGACAAGGGCTGGATGGAGGACGGGCAAGGCACGCGCGTCGACTTCAAGAACACGATCATCCTGCTCACGTCGAACGCCGGCAGCGACGTGCTCATGCATCTGTGCGAGGACGGCCGGAAACGCCCGGCGGACGCGGAGCTTCAGCAGGCGCTGCGTCCTGCGCTCTTGCAAGTGTTCCCGGCGGCGCTCCTCGGCCGCATGGTCACCATCCCGTACTACCCGCTGAGCGACGAGGTCCTCGGCGGCATCGTGCGCCTGCAGCTCGATCGCGTCGGCCGGCGCGTGCGCGAGCAGTACGGAGTGCCCTTCACGTACGACCAGGCGGTCGTTAACCTCATCTCGAGCCGCTGCACCGAAGTGGAGAGTGGCGGCCGGATGATCGACGCGGTGCTCACGAACGCGCTTTTGCCGCAGATGAGCCGCGAGCTCCTGCGGCGACACCTGGATGGAGCGCCCGCGAAGAAGGCGGAGATCACCGCGCGCGACGCGGAGTTCGCGTTTTCGTTCGACTGAGCATCTTGACCGCCAAAACGAGTCGACACTTCTAGCCCTCACCATCAGGGCTTCGCCTGGCGTTGCCGCCGGGACTCGCCGAGAGTAGGCTGAGGCGCCCGGAGTGACTCGTCGCCGGGCGCTTGGAGAGGCCGCTGGCCGCATATGGGGACTAATCGCGGGAACTACGGCGCGGGCGACAGCTCGGGGGGCGAGCACCGTCCGTCCCATCGCGAGGGGCAACCCTGGTCGTCCGAAGTTCCGGCTTCGGGCACGATCATTGCCGGCAAGTATCGGGTCGAGAGGGTCCTGGGCGCCGGCGGGATGGGGGTCGTCGTCGCCGCTCAGCACGAGCAGCTGGGCCAACGGGTCGCGATCAAGTTCATGTACGGGCAGGCGGCCCTCGACGAGAACGCGGTAGGCCGGTTCTTGCGCGAGGCGCGCGCAGTTGTCGCGTTGTCCAACGAACACGTGGCTCGCGTGCTCGACGTGGGCACGCTCGACAACGGGGCTCCATACATGGTGATGGAGTACCTGGCCGGAGTCGATCTCGCGGAGCTTCTCCGAAGAGATGGCCCGCTGAGCGTGTCCCTGGCCGTCGATGTCGTGCTCCAGGCCTGTGAGGCCATTGCCGAAGCGCACGCGCGCGGGATCGTTCATCGGGACCTGAAGCCCCCCAACCTGTTCGCGACGACGCGCCCGGACGGCTCGCGTCTCATCAAGGTGCTCGACTTCGGCATCTCGAAGGCGGACGGAGGCGGATTGGGAGCCGAGACCCATACGCTCACCGCGACCGGCGCGGTGATGGGCTCGCCCGGCTACATGTCGCCGGAACAGGTTCGCAGCGCGAAAGGCGTCGACGCACGCAGCGATGTTTGGGCTCTTGGCGTGATCCTCTACGAGCTCCTCTCCGGCGTCGCACCGTTCGAGGGCGAGACTCTGGGCGATACGCTGGCCAAGATCGTGTCGGAAGACCCGCCCCCCCTTCGCCAACGGCGACCAGACCTTCCACCGGAGCTCGTCGCGGCGATTGCGCAGTGCCTCGCGCGCGATGTTCGAGCGCGCGTCCAGAGCGTAGGAGACCTGGCAGCCAAGCTTGTGCCTTTTGCCCAGGGCGAGGCCGTGCTCTCGGCGCAGCGCGTCCAGCGGCTGTCCGGGATCCCAGGCTCCGGGACCCTCGCGGAGGCGCCCTTCGAACCCGGCCAAGGCCAGACCCCGGCGCCCGCAGGGTGGCCAACGGACCGCGCGTGGTTGCGTTCGGGCTCCGCACCGCCGGTCCGCCCGCGGCTTCGTCTATGGCTGTCCCTGGTTGCGGGCGGAGTCCTTGTCGGTGGCACGGTCGTCGTCGCCCTGGTTACGCGGGTGCACGAGCCGGCGCCCGCCCGCGCCGTAACGAGCGCTGCGCCTTCCGCGCCCTCCACTCCCTTCGCCGCGTCGAGTTTCGTTGCTCCGTCACCTGCCGCTCCCTCGGCCGCCGTCGATCCCGTTCAGAACGATGTGCCGGCCGAGCCGTTCGCGCCGGGCTTCGAACCGACGGGAGGGACCGCCTCCATCC